>JBMSXZ010000203.1:0-2028 GCA_049426205.1 Cyanobium sp. | reverse complement strand
CCCCGCCCCCCCCCCCCCGCCTGCCACCAGCCCCGCGCCAGCAGCAGGACCAGCAGCGGCAGCAGGGGCGCGATGTAGCGGCCGTCCTTGTTGGGGCTCAAGGTGGTGCAGAGCCAGGTGGCGATGGTGCAGCCGATCAGCCAGGCCCAGCCGGGCGGCAGGCTCCGCAGCGGGCGACGCAGCAGCGAGGGCAGCCGGCTGCGATGGCTCCAGGCTGCCAGGCTTCCAGCCGCCAGGGCCGGCAGCAGCAGCACCGGCCCGAGCTGCTGGGGCAGCAACCGCCCGTAATAGGTGAAGGAGGCCAGGCTGAACACCGCCGGATCGCCCTCCCGTGCCGCCGACACCAGCACCGCCCGATTGGTGCCGCTCAGGGTGGTGATCCAGTTGTGATGCAGCCAGGGCAGCAGCATTCCCAGCACCAGGGCCAGGCCAACCGCCAGCTGGGCCAGTCGTCGCGGCCGCCGCAGGCTGCGCAGCACGGCCCAGAGGCAGGGCAGCAGCAGGACCAGCAGGGCGCTCTGCTTCACCAGGAGGGCGGCGCCGATCGCGGCGGCGGCCACCAGGCCGACGCCCCAGCGGCCGCCGCCCTCGGGCGCGGGCGCCTGCCAGCGGCCAAGCCGCCAGAGGGCCAGGGTGGTGGTGGCGGCGAGGGCCAGGTCGAGGGTGTAGTCGAGCCGCTGCTCGGCCAGGGCGGGAACCAGGGCGAGCAGGGCGGCGGCGAGCAGGCCGAAGCGACGCCCGGCCAGATCCCGGCCCCAGCAGGCCACCACCAGCAGCAGCAGGCCGTGCCAGAGGGCCAGGGCCCAGCTGGCCTGGTCGGGGCTGTCGCCGGCCAGGGCCATCACCGTGCCGTTCACAAGCGAGGCCAGGGGCGGGATCTTCGGGGAGAGGTCGAGCAGGTGGTCGAACCCCTGCCAGCCGCCCCCGGGCAGCAGGCCCAGGGCCCGGCCGTGGTCCATGGCGCTGTTGAGGTAGTCGGCCTGATCCCAGGCCGGCAGCCGCTGATCGAGGTTCAGCCAGTGGCGATCTGCGGCCGTGGCCAGAAGCCAGAGGCCCCCGAGGGCCAGCCACCAGCGGTCGGGGAGGGGCCAGGGCCGAGACCCTCCCGAGGCAGGCGTGGTGGTGGTAGGAGCGGGGGCGGCGCTGCCAGGCCTGGATGCCGGGGTGGCGACGCCGTTGGCTGGTCCAGGACGTCGGGGCGGATAGGAGTTCAGATGGTGGGCCGCGGCCGGGCGGCATCCGTTGGTCCCCCCATGCTGGAGGCCGTTGGGTCTTCTGTCACACCGATCAAGGTGCTGCACAGCACTGGCGACACAATGCGGGGCGGCGCATTGCGCCCTTTCCGTGTGAGGACTCCATGAAACTCTTCCAGCAACTGCTGCTGGCTCCAGCTGCCCTGGGCCTGATGGTTCCGGTGGCTGCCAGCGCCGCTGATCTCAACCTCTCCGGCGTTGACGCCTACGCCAGCCAGGAGCAGGTCACCAGCATCTCCCAGTTCTCCGACGTCAAGCCCACCGACTGGGCCTATCAGGCGCTCTCCAACCTCGTCGATCGCTACGGCTGTGTGGCCGGCTATCCCAGTGGCACCTTCAAGGGTGGCCAGGCGATGACCCGCTATGAAGCGGCCGCCCTGCTCAACGCCTGCCTCGATCGCGTCACCGAGAGCACCGACGAGCTGAAGCGCCTGATGAAGGAGTTCCAGAAGGAGCTCGCCGTGCTGCGCGGCAAGGTGGATGGCCTTGAGGCCCGGGTGGGCGAACTGGAGGCCAACCAGTTCTCCACCACCACCAAGCTGAAGGGCTATGCCGCCTTCGTGATGGGCGCCAACACCTTTGGTGGCGATCTGAGGACCACTCCCAATCTCAAAAAGTATACGGGCGGTTTTCTTGGTGCCCCGCTTGACAGCAAGTACGCCGATTACGCCAGCCAGCAGGCCGGGGCCTTCGCCTTTGCCTACGACCTCCGCCTCGACCTCGACACCAGCTTCACCGGTAAGGACCTGCTGCGCACCCGCCTGCGCTCCGGCAA
>JBMSXZ010000202.1:0-2032 GCA_049426205.1 Cyanobium sp. | reverse complement strand
GCGATGAAGCCGAGCGCATGATCAGCCTGGCCAAGGACGGCAGCCTTGCCGCCCGCCGCCGCGCCATCGGCTACATCTACGACAAGCAGCTCGTGCACGCCCTGTTCGACAAGGCCCAGGAGCGCTACGGCGATCGCAACGGCGGCTACACCCGCATCATCCGCACCGTGCCCCGTCGTGGTGACAACGCCGAGATGGCGATCATCGAGCTGGTCTGATCGGCTTTGGGGCTTCTGCTGAAGCCCTTCAACCGACCGGTTTCCGGTGCTCTTGCCGCGCGGGGTTCATGCCCTGCGCGGCTTTGTCGTTTCTGTCTGCGCGGTTTCACGAGGATGTCCCACCCGCCTGATCCGGCTGCGGCGGCGCCCGCTGCCCCGCGCCGGATCGCCCTGTGCCTGCAGTACGACGGGGCGGCCTACTGCGGCTGGCAGCGCCAGCCCCGCGATCCCAGCGTTCAGGAAACGCTGGAGGGGGCCCTGGCGCAGCTCGATCCCCATCGTCCCGCCACGGTGGTGGCCGCCGGCCGCACCGACAGTGGCGTCCACGCCGCCGGCCAGGTGGTGCACTTCGATGCCGCAGGGCCGATCCCTGCCCATCGCTGGCCGGCGGCGCTGAATGGCCGTCTGCCGGCCAGCATCCGCGTGCGCGGCGCCGCTGCAGTACCGGCCGATTGGCATGCCTGTTTCAGCGCCACCTACCGGCGCTACCGCTACACCATTTACAACGCCCGGATCCCCAACCTGTTTCTGGCGCCCTGGAGCTGGCATCGCTATCAGCTGCGGCTCGATGAGGGGCTGATGCGTCAGGCCCTGGAGGGGATGCTCGGCCACCACGACTTCGCGGCTTTTGAGCGGGCCGGCAGTGCCCGCTCCCATTCGCGCACCACCCTGCAGGAGGTGAGCGTGCTGCGCCGCGGCGATCTGATCGAAGTGGAGCTCCAGGCCAGCGGCTTCCTCTACGGCATGGTGCGTCTGGTGATGGGCCAGCTGGTGGCGGTGGGGGAACGGCGCCTCAGCCTGGAGGCCTTCGAGCGGCGCTGGCGCGAGCGGGCCCGCTCGGAGGTGAAGGAGGCGGCACCGCCCCAGGGCCTCTGCCTGCTGCGCGTCGGCTACCCCCAGCCGGTGTTTCCTGATGCCGCCTGGTATGATTGCCAACCGCGGTATTTGCTGGAGTGCTCTGACGCCCCGCCCGCAGTTTCCGCTCAGCTTCAGGGCTGATCCGGCGCTGCCGGCCTCCCGCCAGGCTCTTCCACCGGCTTCGCCGGCATTGAGGCACCCGCACCCCGGTCCGGTCCCCTCTTTCAGGAGAGGGCGTCAGGCGAGGAGGTAGGGTCGCTCCACGAGCTTCTGTCATCCGAGTGATCGGGTGCCCTGCCGTTCCAGTCCAGACCACCAGTCCAGACACCCTGTCCCGCCCCGTCGTTCGCTTGAACGGGCGATGGAGCCCTATCCGATCCGGCCCGCCGGTGCGATGAACAAGACTCTCGTCCCCCCTCAGGATCCCTCCAGTCGCCAGTGGTATCTGGTGGATGCGGAGAACCAGACCCTCGGCCGTCTTGCCAGTGAAGTGGCTGCGGTGCTGCGGGGTAAGAACAACCCCAACTTCGCCCCCCACATTGATGCCGGCGACTTCGTCGTGATCATCAATGCCGACAAGGTGAAGGTGAGCGGTCGGAAGGCCACCCAGAAGGTCTACCGCCGTCACTCCGGTCGCCCCGGTGGCATGAAGACCGAGACCTTCGCGGCACTGCAGGCTCGTCTGCCTGAGCGCATCGTCGAGAAGGCCGTGAAGGGCATGCTCCCTCACAACGCCCTCGGCCGCCAGCTGTTCCGCAAGCTGAAGGTCTACAAGGGTGCTGAGCACCCCCACGCCGCCCAGCAGCCCAAGGCTCTCGCCCTCGACCCCGCCGCTTCCGCCCAATGAGCACCAATTCCGTCGTTTACTGGGGAACCGGCCGTCGTAAGACCGCTGTGGCCCGTGTGCGTGTGGTTCCCGGCAACGGCACCGTGACCATCAACGGTCGCCCCGGTGA
>JBMSXZ010000201.1:0-2107 GCA_049426205.1 Cyanobium sp. | reverse complement strand
TCACGTGGCTCATCGAGTGGCGGATGCGCAGCAGCTGCTCGCTTTCGCTGGTCTTCGGGAGGTGGATCGCTGGGGCTTCGTGGGCCGTGGCGCTGCCGTGGGCCCCGGTGGTGGCCGTGGTGGTTGCGACGCTGCCGGAGGAGCTTGATGCGGCAGGGCTAGTCGCGGTCACGGCTGTGGGGTAGCAACCCCGATCCTACGCAGGCCAAATCAGGCCATTCCTAGGGTTGGGGGGTGACCGACCCCGCACCGCTCCCTCCGAATCCGCCCCCGTCGCCTGAGTCGGTCGAGCTGCTCGACCACCTGCTCGACTCGCTGTTCGACGATTTCGCGTTCTGGTTCCAGCGCGGCTTGCAGCTGCTGGATCACACACCGGAGCACTTGCTGCCGCCTGCCGAGCAGCGCGACCTGCGCGATGGGCTGGAGGAGGCGCTGCGCGCCCTGGCCGCCGCCCGCTCGCTGCGGGCCGCCTGCAGCGCGCCGATGGCGGTGGACATGGAGGCGATGGCCCCCTGGCACCGCTTGATGATGCGGGTGTGGAACCTCTCGGCCCTGCTGCGCGGCGCCGGCGTGAGCCTTCCCGAGGAGCCCCGCCGGGATCAGCCGGGGCTCTGATCGCCCCCGTCGTCCGGCGTGGAGCCACGGCTGGAGGCCAGATTCGCCTGGAAGAAGCGCTGCAGATCCTTGGCCTGCTTCACCGGCTGGCCGTAGGCGCTGCGACCGCTGAGGGTGGGGAAGGAGGCCCACTCCCGGGCCAGCACCGCCATGGCGCTGGGGGTGAGACCCTCACGATCGATCTGATCGAGCACACCTCGGCGGTCCACCAGGTACAGGGCCGCCTGGTCCTGGTTCTCGGGTCGGAAACTGGCCAGTTGCAGCTTGCTGGAGGCCTCCTTCCAGGTGCCGGGCAGGAACTGGTAGGCACCGGCGGCGGCGCTGGTGTAGCGCTTCACCACCACGATCTCGGGGTGGCGGGCCAGGCTGGCGAAACGGCCGCCGCCATAGAGGGTGCGGTAGCCATCGCGGCCCTGGTTCCAGGTGCCCTCGGCGTAGCGGATCGTGTTCAGCAGCGCCTGGCGGCGCGGCGTGATCGTGTAGGTCCGGCCCAACGTGGCGGGATCGCTGCCGGCGGCCGCGGGTTCGGCGGGGCCTTGCAGCACCGGCGCGGCAACCAGCAGCAGGGCAGCGGCGCAGCAGGCGGTGGTGGGTGCAGGGGCCAGGCGGAACAGTTGGCGAAGCGGCAAGCAGCGATCGAGGCAAGGTCCGATGAGCCTGCTGTCTTGCCGAGTCCAATCGCGAGAGCGGTCAACCCTCCCCTGGACAAATGCGTCTCAATGTGCTTCGCGGGGAGGAGCGGGGCTGGTCTCGCCTGAGGAGGCCGAGACGGCGCGGCTATTGATCAGGCCCCTTAATGATTGATGCGGAAACGATCAGGGGCCGGTCGCGCTTCAGCGGCCGCTGGCGGCGCTGGCCGGCAGGAAGCCCAGGGCCTGGCGGGTGCGCTCGAGCGTGGCCGCCGCCACGGAGCCGGCCCGCTCGCGCCCGTCGGCCAGCACCCGATCCAGTTCGGCTGGATCAGCGCTCAGCTCTGCGTGGCGGGCCTGGATCGGCCGCAGGGCCTCCACCAGCACCTCCGCCAGCAGCGGCTTGAACGTGCCCCAGCCCATGGCGGCGCATTCGCTGGCGGCCGCCTCCCGGCCCTTGCCGCTGAGCAGGGCGTAGAGGCCGAGCAGGTTGTCGGTTTCGGGGCGCTCGGGGTTGCCGAACTCCAGGCCCATCACCGGGTCGGTCTTGGCCCGTTTGATCTTCTTGGTGATCAGCTCGGGTGGATCGAGCAGGTTGATGCGCGAACCCTCGTTGGGGTTGCTCTTGCTCATCTTGCTGCGGCCGTCATCCAGGCTCATCACCCGGGCCCCCTCCTTGAGGATCAGCGGTTCGGGCACCTTGAGCACCGGGATGATCTCGCCCTCGCCATCGCGAGGGCCGAAACGGGCGTTGACCCGCTGCTGGGCGATGTCGCGCGCCAGTTCCAGGTGCTGCTTCTGGTCTTCCCCCACCGGCACCAGGTCGGCGTCATAGAGAAGGATGTCGGCGGCCATCAGCACCG
>JBMSXZ010000200.1:0-2140 GCA_049426205.1 Cyanobium sp. | reverse complement strand
CGGTGGTGGGTTGGGGCGGGGCCTCGCTGCGGGCCGGGGTGGCGGTGCGCACCAGACCGGACACGGTCGCCAGGGGTTGGAGGGTGTCGCGCCCGGGGAGGACCGCCACATGGCCGAGGCCGCCGCAGCTGGGACAGGGGCGCCCGAAGAGTTCGTAGATGTTCTGGCCCTGGCGCTTGCGGGTGAGCTCCACAAGGCCGAGCTCGGTGAGCTGGGCGATCTGGGGACGGGCGCTGTCGTGACGCACCGCCTGGGTGAAGTGTTCGAGCAGCTGCAGTTGGTCGCGGCGGGAATCCATGTCGATGAAATCGACGATCACCACCCCGCCGATGTTGCGCAGCCTCAGCTGGCGGGCGATCTCGACGGCCGCCTCACAGTTGGTCCAGAGCACCGTCTCGCGGGCATTGGCCGAGCGGGTGAAGGAGCCGGAATTGACATCGATCACCGTCAGCGCCTCGGTGGGCTCGATGATCACGTAACCGCCCGAGGGCAGCTCCACCCTGGGCTTGAGGGCATCGCGGATGGCGGCGTTGACGCGGTAGTGCTCGAGGATCTCGCCGGGTTCGGCGTGACACTCCACCTGCAGCACAGAGGGATCGGCGCCGAGGAAGGCCTGCACGCGGCCCACCGCGTCGGGGCTGTCGACGACGACGCGCAGCACGTCAGGGCTGTAGAAATCGCGCAGGACCCGATGAATGAAGTCTTCGTCCCGATTGAGCAGCACCGGCGGGCTGGCGTTCTCGGCGGCCTGCTGGATCGCCTCCCACTGGCGCAGCAGGGTCTCAAGGTCGTCGATCAGCAGGTCTTCGCTCACCCCTTCGGCCTCGGTGCGCACCAGCAGGCCGGCACCGGGGGGCTTGATCAGCACGCCCAGGGCCCGCAGGCGATTGCGCTCGTTCTCGCCATTGATGCGGCGTGAAATGCTGACCCCCTGGCCATGGGGCTGGAGCACCAGGAAGCGACCGGGGAGGGAGAGATTGCCCGTGAGACGGGGCCCCTTGCTGCCCGTGGGCTCCTTCATCACCTGGACCAACACCTTCTGACGGGGCTCGAGCAGCTCGGTGATGCCGGCACCGCCCTTGCGCAGCCGGAGGGGGCCGAGGTCGGTGATGTGAATGAAACCGTTTTTCTCGCTCTCGCCGATGTTCACAAAGGCGGCGTCAATGCCGGGAAGCACGTTTTCAACCGTGCCGAGGTAGACATCACCGATCTGATAACGGCCCTGGGCGACGATCAGCTCGTCGACCCGCTCGTCGCTGAGCACGGCGGCGATCCGCAGCTGCTCAGCGATGACGATCTGCTGGGGCATGGCAAAGGGTGGTGGGCTCAGGGGAGCCCTGCCGGTCAGGGCAGGAGAGGGGAATGGAACGAGGCACCGCAGTGCACCAAGCCAGAAATCTCAGACGCCTGAAAACAAACGCGCCATAAGACATCCGGTCGGACAATGGCGTAACGGCCTGCTGGGTGTGAGGCTTCTCCGCACCGGAGCGGTAACGGTGAAAGGGCGGGATGTGGTCGTCGCGATGGCGAACGGACCTAGGGCCGGCCTGGACAAATACAGCGAAAACCGAACGCTGGATGGTGGTCAGCGGTAGCGCCTCCCGCGGGCGGTTCGCTTGGGCGACCTGGGGGGGAAAGCGTCTGGAGGGGAAGGGTTGGCGGTAGGGCCTTTGCTCATCCCTCTGTCAATAAGTTAGCACGGGCGCAGGCGCAGGGACTGGCGCTCCACGGCCCGCAGCCGCAGCCCACAGCCCAGCGCGTCCTCCAGCCAGCGGGCGATCTGCTCAGGCCGCAGGCTGCGGCCCTGGGGATCGATGGCCGCCTCCAGCACCAGGGTGACCCCTGCTGGAGGGGCGACGGTGGGTGCCGGCTCCCCGGTTGCGAGCGCCGCCGGCTCCCGGCTGGTCATCGACGCCGCCCGGACCGGCGCAGCTGGGGCGTCCGGGTCGAGGAGCGCCAGAGCCAGCAGGTACGGCCGGCAATCCCGCTCCCGGGGACGCCCCTTCTTATCCGTGTCCCGCCAGGGCAGTGTGCTCGCCCCCAGGAGGCCGTCGATCGCCCGCCGCCAATCGGATGGAGCCGGTGGGCGGGAAGGCTCTGCCGGGGCCGGGGCGGGGGGGGGGGGGGGGGGGGGGGGGGG
>JBMSXZ010000199.1:0-2224 GCA_049426205.1 Cyanobium sp. | reverse complement strand
GGGGGTGCTCAAGGCGATGGCCCGCGAGCCGTTCCGCTTTGGCCGGCCGGAGCGCACGTTGCTGGGGTTGCTGTCGGAGGCGATCGCGGCGGCGATGTTCTATGCCAGCAAGGCCAGCCAGAACGATCTCTTTTATCTGGCCACCCACGATGCCCTCACCGATCTGGCGAACCGGCCGCTGTTCCTCGAGCGGTTGCGCACACTGCTGGGCTCGCACCAGGACGGCATTGGCGTGCTGCGCCTCACCATCGAAGGCCTCCAGGCGATCAATGACAGCCATGGCCACCAGTCCGGCGACAACCTGATTCAGGAGGCCGCCAGGCGCCTGCAGACGGTGGTGGGCGAGCGGGGGCTGGTGGCGCGGCTGGGGGGCAACAGCCTCGCGGTCCTGCTCACCAACATGGCTGAGGCGGCCGAGCTGGAGACCCTGTCCCGCGCCATCCACACAGCCATGCAGCCGCCGGTGGTGATCGGCTGGTCCCATCTGCCGCTGGCGGTGCGCATCGGCACAGCCCTGTTTCCCCAGGACGCCAGCGCACCCGAAGCGCTGCTGGAGCTCGCGGCGAGCCCGGCCGATCCTCTCGGCCCTGATCCCCGCAGCGCCTGACACAGGTGGGGTAGAAGGCGATCGAGGATCTCAAGCGGGCTAGTGCCTGGGAACAAGCCTTACCCCTGGCGCTCCCGCCAGATTTCCTGCACGAATGGATCACTCACCTCATAGCGACCATGACCAATCCGCATCAGCACATTGGCGGCCAGCAACTCATTCACCACCGGCTGGATCTCCTCCACGCGAACCTCCCGACCGATCGCTTCGCTGAATGCCGCAGCCGCATCCGCTGAAAAGAGCCCCCGTGCCGGGCCATCGGTGCGTGCCACCCGATCAAAAATCGCCGTCGCCAGTCCGCCGATTTCCTCCACCTTCACGAGTTCCAGATCGGCAGCGGCACCGCGCAGCGTGGCAGCGATCACCGGCAAAAGCTGATCCGGAGCCAACCCAGACGATGCGCTGAGCCGCAGCTGCCCAAGCGCCCGCAGAAACTCCTCGGGCCGGTGCCCCAGAGTCACAAAGGCGCTCCAAGCGGCCGCTTCCGATGGCAACGGCTCCATCCCTTCCTGGCGCAGCCGAGCCAGCACATACCGCACATAGTCCTGATCCAGAACGGGATAGGGCAGCGACGTGGCTCCGGCGAAGGCCTGATTGCGCCGGGCCGTGAGTTCGCCAACCAAGGCACGATGCGAACCGGTGCCGAGGAAGAGGAAGTGGCCCGGGGTGCCTGGCCGGGGATTGATCGCATCGCGGGCGGCCTTGAGGGCGAGCAGCATCTGGCTGCCCGCCTCGGCGGTGATCGCCTGCTGCACTTCATCCACGATCAACACCACATCGCTTCCGCTTTGATCCACCACCTCCCTGAACGCCTGGGCGAGTGTGGCGCCGCCGGTTTCGCCAAGCCGCTCCAGCTGGAAACCGAAGCGAAAGCCCATGCCGCCCAGATCCAGGCCCTTGATCTGTTGCAAACGAGCCAGTAAGGGTGATGCCGGAGTCGCCAATTGGTCGAGGGTCTGACACACCGCCGCCTGTACGAGGGCAGCGGGGCTGACCTTGGTGTCGCTCCAGAGATCCACATAGATCACAACCGCCCCCTGGGCCTCCAATTCGGGCACCAGGTCGTTGCGCAGAAAGGTGGTTTTGCCCGTTCGTCGCAACCCTGAGAGGAACAGGCCAGAGCGCAGACCCTCGTCCAGCACCCCAGGCCGCAAAAGCCTTGTCGCCAGCTCGGCTGCCAGATGGGGGCGACGGAAAACCTCGGCCAAGACTTAGCGAACTCTTGAGCTGGAGCTTAATTATGGCTCACACATAATTCCCGATAAAGCCTGTTGGGCTGGCCGGCTGGGTCAGCAGCGGCGGCAGGCCTCAGGCCCTGTTCCAGGATGGCCCTGCTGACCACCGCGCTTGCAGCCACTGCGCTTGCGCCGCTCTGGTGGCTTGAACCCAGGGCCATCGCTGGAGGGTGGTTTGGAGGAGTGGCGCGAGCTGCGACCCAGCCGCTCCCGCAGTTGAGCCAGGTCGGTGAGCTGGTTGCGGAGCTCGGCGTTCTCCTGCTGCTGAGCCACGATGAAGGCCCGGTCGGCAGCAGGGGTCGCCTGCCAGTCCGCTTCTGCGACTGAGATGCCCGGTGCCGGTTTCGAACCAGCGACATCCTGCTTGTAAGGCAGGCGCTCT
>JBMSXZ010000198.1:0-2258 GCA_049426205.1 Cyanobium sp. | reverse complement strand
CGGCCGGGTGATGGTGATCTGCACCAACCCCAAGCACAAGCAGCGCCAGGGCTGACGTGCCCCGCCGCCCCAGGCGGCAGCTGCAGCGGCTCCCCACCGAAGAGCCATTCCCCATTCCTGCCCCTCGCCTGGGGCAACTCCTGCCCCCTCGAACGTTCCTAACCCGTGGCTCGGATTGCCGGCGTTGATATCCCTCGCGACAAGCGCGTTGAGATCGCCCTCACCTACGTGTATGGCATCGGTCTGACCCGTGCCCAGAAGATCCTCGCCAAGACCGGCGTGAATCCCGACACCCGGGTGAAAGACCTGAGCGACGCCGACGTGCAGAAGCTGCGCGGGGCCGCCGAAACCTTCACCCTCGAGGGTGACCTGCGCCGCCAGGAGGGCATGGCCCTCAAGCGTCTTCAGGACATCGGCTGCCTGCGCGGCCGCCGTCACCGCCTCGGCCTGCCGGTGCGTGGTCAGCGCACCCGCACCAATGCCCGCACCCGTCGCGGCGCCCGCAAGACCGTGGCCGGCAAGAAGAAGTAAGGCTCAGTCCCCACCTGCGGTTCTGCCGCCCCCGCTGGCGTCACCAGAACCCACCCCGCCGTTACCCGATCACCTTCTGCCACCGGCAGCCCCTTTGTCATGGCCAAGCCCGCCAAGAAAACAGGCCCCAAGAAGGCCAAACGCAACGTGCCCAACGGCGTTGCCCACATCCAGAGCACCTTCAACAACACGATCGTGTCGATCACCGACACCGCTGGTGAAGTGATCTCCTGGAGCTCCGCCGGTGCCAGCGGCTTCAAGGGCGCCCGCAAGGGCACGCCCTTCGCCGCGCAGACCGCCGCGGAAGCCGCCGCCCGCCGCGCCCTCGAGCAGGGCATGCGCCAGATCGAAGTGCTGGTGCGCGGTCCTGGCTCGGGTCGTGAAACAGCCATCCGTGCCCTGCAGGTGGCCGGTCTGGAGATCACCCTGATCCGCGACGTGACTCCCCTGCCCCACAACGGCTGCCGCCGGCCCAAGCGTCGTCGCGTCTGATTCGTCGCCCGCTTCCGTTCCGTTCCCCGACCCTTCAGACCGTGCTGCACTACCAAATCGATCGCATCGACCATCAGGTCGCCAAGGATCGCTCCCAGACCGGCACTTTCCTGATCGGCCCGCTCGATCGCGGTCAGGCCACCACCCTCGGCAACGCCCTGCGTCGCGTGCTGATCGGCGGGCTTGAGGGGAGCGCCGTCACCGCCGTGCGCATTGCCGGGGTGAACCACGAGTACGCCACCGTTCCCGGCGTGCGCGAAGACGTGCTCGACATCCTGCTGAACTGCAAGCAGATCTCGGTGAACAGCCGCAGCCGTGAGCTGGAGATCGGCCGCCTGGTGGTGAACGGCCCCGCCAGCGTCACCGCCGCTGATCTGCAGTTCTCCTCCCAGGTGCAGGTGATCGATCCCGCCCGCGTGATCGCCACCGTGGCCGATGGCCACAGCCTGGAGATGGAAGTGCATGTGGAGCGCGGCGTGGGCTACCGCCCCGTGGATCGCCACAGCGAGGACACCAGCGCCATCGACCTGCTCCAGATCGATGCGGTGTTCAAGCCCGTGAAGCGGGTGAACTACAGCGTTGACGAAACCGCCGTGGGTGAGGGCGGCTCCGCCCGCGAGCGCCTGCGCCTGGAGATCGAAACCAACGGCAGCGTCAGCCCCGACGACGCCATGGCCCAGGCCGCCAATCAGCTGATTGCCCTGTTCCAGCCCCTGGCCAGCCTCACCATGGCGGAGGAGCCCGGTCTGGAGCCCGAGCCCGTCGCCGAAGCCCAGATTCCGCTGGAGGAGCTGAACCTCTCGGTGCGTGCTTACAACTGCCTGAAGCGCGCCCAGGTGAACTCCGTGTCGGATCTGATGGGCTTCAGCTACGAGGATCTGCTGGAGATCAAGAACTTCGGCTCCAAGTCGGCCGACGAAGTGATCGAAGCCCTCGAGCGCATCGGCATCACCCTGCCCCAGAGCCGTACCAGCGCCTGATCGGCCCCGGCCTTTCCGCCTTCCCCACCTGATCTCAGATCCATGCGACACCAGTGCCGAGTCCCCCAACTGGGGCGTCCCGCCGACCAGCGCAAAGCGATGCTGCGGGGTCTCACCACCCAGCTGATCCGCGAAGGTCGCGTCACCACCACCAAGGCCCGCGCCAAGGCCCTGCGCGATGAGGCCGAGCGCATGATTTCCCTGGCCAAGGACGGCAGCCTCGCCGCCCGCCGCCGCGCCATCGGCTACATCTAC
>JBMSXZ010000197.1:0-2260 GCA_049426205.1 Cyanobium sp. | reverse complement strand
CCGCATCGCCATCCAGCAGCAGTGGGGCATCCCCTGCATCCTTGCCTCGGTGGCGACAGTTTTTATCTGAGATGTGTCATACAGCGCGCCACTTGGGCGCGACGCTGAACTGGCGACCCGTGCGCGAGATCGAGCAACGCACGAAGCTGATCGAGCAGCGTACGAGACTGATCGAGAAAGATATCGAGCAAATCGAGAGAGAAACCAAGCAAATCGAGAGAGAAACCGAGCTAATCGAGAGAGATATCGAGCAGATCGAGAGAGAAACCGAGCTAATCGAGAAAGAAACCGAGCAGCTCAGGCAAGACAACGCCAAGACGCGGCACTTGATCTCCTGCGTCGATCAGCTCTGCTTTCCGCCCGAGTCCAGCTCGAACCCAGTGCCGCCAACCGCCAGCGATTGCAAGCCTTCCTCGCCTTGATCGCCCCTCAGTCCGACCAGCAGGGCGATGGCTGAGGGGGCCACTGGTGACGCCAGGGACTGGAGCCCCGACGCCCCGCCCGATACCGCGAGGCGCCTACGGCGCCATGGGGGGAACATCCCGGAGGCCGGGAGACCAGATCAAGCGCCAATAGCCTGGCCCATCCCCAACAACCCGGTACAACCGCCAACAGCCCGACCAAACCCCCAACAGCCGCAAAACGAACAGCCAGTGTTAAGAAGCAGCCATGTGTTGAGGGATTAAGGGATTAAGGGTTAACGGTTAAGGGAAGGGCCCTTGGGGAGGCAGACCACGCGAAAACCGGCGTAGCTGAGGGCACTGACGGGCAGGAAGTGGCCGCGGTAGGCTGAGCGGCATGACATGGGGTCGGAGTTCCAGGAACCACCGCGTAGCAACCGAGTCCGCTCTCCTCCACTCACCCAGGCGCTGCCATCAAGAGGGGCGCCTTCATAGCTGCCATGCCAACGATCCAGGCACCATTCCCGTACATTGCCGTGCATGTCCTGCAGGCCCCAGGCATTTCCGGCAAACAGGCCCACCGGGATGGTTTGCTGCCGATACTCACCCTTAGGCCCGTTGACATAGCTGACATTCCCATTGTAATTGGCCAGCTGCGGCGTGATCGTTTCCCCAAACGCGAACGGAGTGGTGCTCCCGGCCCGGCAGGCGTATTCCCACTGGGCTTCGCTGGGGAGGGTGTAAGTGCGGCGGGTGCGTTGGCTGAGGCGATTGCAGAATTCGATAGCGTCGTCCCAGCTCACATGTTCGACAGGGTGGCCATCGCTGTTAATTTCTCTGGCCAATAATCGCCCTTCCCCCCTGCGCTTCCCCTCACGGATTTGAAACCAGGAAGGATCCGGCATCAGTTCCCTCCCCCACCGCTCGCCCTTCCGCTCCTGCCAGACCGCCACCTCCCGCCACTGGGCCTGGGTGATCGGTGTACGCCCAATCAGAAACTCTGTAAGTTTCACCACCTGCTGGGGGCCTTCAGCGCTGGAGCGCCCGGGTTCTGTCGCTGGCGAACCCATCAGGAAACTCCCCGCCGGGATTCGCAGCAGCGGCAACGCCAGAGCATCCAGCTTCTCCCAATAGACCTCAGTGGTTGTGCTCCAGTGCAGGATCTGGGGCGTGGCCGTCGGGGCGAACGGTGCGGCGGCAGACGACGGCGCTGGCGTGGCCCTGGGCACCTCCACCGCCAGGGCGCGGCCGATCGTTTCGGCGATCTTTATCAGCGCCCGCTGCTGCTCCACCTCACCCATCTCCGCCAGGCAGGGCTCCGGCGGCAGCACCGCCTGATAGGCGTGGATCGGCGTGTACTCCACCAGGCAGGGGCTCACGCTCACCCACAGCACCCGCATCCCCTCCTCCGCCGCCGCCGCCAACAGCGTCGGCACCTCCTGACCCATCACAAACTCCGAGGCCAGAAAGGCATCGCTCACCAGCAGCAAGGCCACCCGGGCGCTGGCCAACGCCGCTTCGATTTCCTCCAGCCAGCGATCGCCTGGTTGGATCTGGCTGTCGTCCCAGAGCCGCACCTGCTGACCGCCGGCTCGCAGCATCGGCGCCATCATCCGCTGCAGCCGATCCACCCATGGCCGATCGACCCTGGTGTAGCTGATGAACAGATGCCGGCGTTCGGGACCAGGCTGGGGCACGCCGCGTTGTCGCCGTCTCGTTGCGCCGCATTGTGGCAGACCTGCAACGGCTGGAAGGCCGGGGCTGACCCGGGACTCCTACCTTCCGCCGCAGCATCCATGCCAGGGGGTGGCACTGATCTGGGGGGCCCCCTTGCGGCTCCCGGCCCGCATTCAGCGCTG
>JBMSXZ010000196.1:0-2299 GCA_049426205.1 Cyanobium sp. | reverse complement strand
GGGCAGTCATTGGCCCTGCCGGTGTTGACGATGTCGTCGTAGGTGATCGACGAGCGGTCAAGAGCCTTGGCGCCGCCGCTGCATGCGGTGACCAGAGTCAGGCACAGCGCCAGCACGAGGGCCAGCAGGGGACGAAAACGCATGGGGGAGACGCCGCAGAAACGGACAAGGACTGGGCTGTAAGGGATCCTACCGGTGCCATTCGCCCACTCCTGATAGGTTGCTGCGGCTCTCAACAACCTGTATGGGAGACGGATGAACGACCCTGTGATACCGGCCCAGACCCCCCAAGCCAGCATGGATGCTCCGTACCCAGGCAGCGCTGCTGGGGGTGGTGCCGGGACGGCTGACCGGCCCGGGGAGGCTGAGTTGCAGTCCCTGGCTGCGGTCGCCGGGGATCTCAACGGTGATTCCGAAGCATTGCTCGATCTGCTCCGCCGCCTGGAACAGCTGCACCGCACCATCCAGGACGGCCCCTTCCGCGACAGCCTGCCCAGCGACCGCAACCGTCTCTACCGACTGCTCGAATCGATGGAGGACAGCGGAGGCTGGCCCTACATCCCCCGCCTGCAGCTGCGCACCTTCATGGAGCTGCTGCAGCGGGGGGAGGAGTCGGAGGGGGCTGAGGAACCGCCCCTGGCGGCCTGAGCGGCGCGGCGGGGTCGGCGGCGTCGAGGAGCGCCCCGAGGGCCGAGAGCAGCCGATGGGCGATCGCCAGCTTGGGGGCCGGATCCAGCCAGGTGGCGCCATCCCCCGGACCCAGCAGCCAGCCGGCATTGCTGGTGCTCGCGAAGCCGGCCAGGGGCCGGTCGATCGGATTGGCGAACAGCAGATCGCAGCCCTTGCGGGCGAATTTGGCCCGCACCGAAGCCAAGGCCTCACCGCTGTAGGCCGCAAAGCCAAGGATGGCCTGACCCGGCGGGCGCCGGGCCACCAGGCCCGCCAGCAGGTCGGGCACCGCCTCCCAGCCCTGAGCCAGGCTGGCCTCCAGATCGTGCTTGGCGAGCTTGACCGTCGCCGGAGCCGCCCGGCGGTGGTCCGCCACCGCGGCTGCCATGGCGATGGCTGAGGCGCCGGGTTGGAGGCCGATCAGCGCCCGCTCCAGCTCGGCGGCGGTCTGAATCGGGTGAGACCGCAGCCCCTCCAGCAACGCGGCCGGCGCCGTCAGCGGTCCGTGAACCAGATCCACCTCGGCCCCGCGCAGCAGGGCGGCCTGGGCGAGGCTCAGCCCCATCAGACCGGTGCTCGGGTTCGTCAGGCAGCGAGCCGGATCGAGCGGTTCGCGGGTGGGGCCGGCGCTGACCAGCAGGCGGCGTCCGAGCCAGTCGCGGCGCCAGCCCCAGCTGGCCAGGGATTCCAGCCCCAGCAGCAGCCGCTCCGGCTCCGCCATCCGCCCATCGCCGATCCGATCGCAGGCCAGCAGGCCGCTGCCGGGGGACAGGGGCAGCAGCCCCGGCCAGCCCTGCAGGGTCTGCCAGTTGGCCGCCACCCCCGGCGAGGCCCACATGGCGGTGTTCATGGCCGGCGCCACCAGCACCGGCGCTTCGCAGGCCAGCAGCACCGCCGCCAGCAGGGTGTCGCCGATCCCGTGCACCCAGCGCCCCAGGGTGGAGGCACTCAGGGGGGCGAGCAGCACCAGCTCCGCCCATTCGGCCAGCTCCACATGCAGGGGCCGCGGGCAGGCGGGATTCCAGGCATCGTCGTCGCCGTGGCAGGGCCGGCGGCTGAGGCTGGCCAGGGCCACCGGACTCACCAGCCGGGCGGCGGCGGGGCTGACCACACACCGCACCTCGGCGCCCCGGCGGACCAGGGCGCTGACCACCAGCGGCAGCTTGACCGCGGCGATGCTGCCGCTGATCAGCACCAGAACCCGCCGACCGGCGAGGGGATCAGGGGGGGTGGCGCTCTCGGGGCCGGGGCCGGGGCCGGGGCCGGCGGCCGCCGGTTCAGTCCTCATCAAAGGGTTCCTGGTCGACCAGGTGCACGTAGGGGCGGGCGAGCTCCGGCCGGTGGATCGCCAGGGCCCGCAGCAGGTGCCAGTCGGCCAGGCCGGCGAACGGGGAGGGGTAGTCGTCGTCCTCCAGGCGGCGCGCCAGCTCGGCGATGGCGCCCTCATCGAAGGCGGCCAGGCGCTCAGGGGTGATCGGCTCGCCACCGTCTGGCGGGGGGAGGGTGCCGGAATCAGCCATGGAATCGCTGCGGGGGAGCCGCGGATGGAGGTTCTCTGGTGATAATGGCCTGCGAAGGGGAATTAGCTCAGCTGGTAGAGCGCTGCGATCGCACCGCAGAGGTCAGGGGT
>JBMSXZ010000195.1:0-2300 GCA_049426205.1 Cyanobium sp. | reverse complement strand
CGAATCTGTGAACCAACAAACCTAAAGCCGAAGCCTGTCTCACGTGAAGGCATGGCAGTCTGAACGCGATCTCGCAGACGGCGGAACAACGGTCGGATCTGGTTGATCAGGTCAGCCACGCTTGACACAACACAGGGCAGGAGGAAGACGCCGTAACCATACGGTCCAGTGAAAGAATAGAAGGCGTGGCAAAAGCAGAAGCAGACCGCGTAGGTCTTCAAGAGGCACGGGAACAGACCTGAGCTCTACTGCAGCTTCTGGCAGCTGGGCAAGCATCTGCAGAATGTCGCGCAAGTAGGGGACAAACAACACATCAAATGCTCGCTTGGGCATAGGGACTCCAGCCGTTAGTCGAATGACCAAGAGGCCGGCAAAACGAAACAAACGAAATCCCTGAAAATGATACAGACAAGGGTGGTTTAAATAATCGAGGCCGAAACGCTCAATATTCCAAGGGGCAAGAGTAAGACCGGGACGCTCCAGGACATACACATCGGGGCCAAACCTGGTAGGCCAATCTTCTAGGTACCCCTGATCCCCTAGTGGACCCTGCCCGAGCTTGCTGCTGCAGTGCTCAAGGCAGCACTGCTGCCACCAGCGAAGGATCCGGGTGGCCTGCGGGGTACGGCGAAAAGGCATGAACTGAACGCAGTATGTGCCTGCGATGGCGGTGCGGTCGCGCCTGGGGGCATAGGCGTGAGGGGTGATCATGCAATGGGCTCCGGATGCCTCAAAGCTATGCAGCAGCGGACTGACTGAACCTCGCAACCAGCAGTCGGCGTCGATGTAGGTCACTGTGGTCGCATCTGGATCGCGATCCATGACCATGCCTGGCAGAAATGGAGTGAGAGTCCAGCAGTACTCCCCCCAGGAACGTTGCAGCCTTGCGAGACGCAGTTCCTCTGTTTCACACTCCTCCAGCCGCAAGACCCGCAGAGAAGGGTGCTCCAGATCAGTCAGCAGCTGATGGCAGCGGGCATCCATCGCCAGCACCCAAAGGCGCATCGCCGGTACATGGCGTTCAAGGCTGCGCAGCAGGGCCAGTCCCTGGGGCAGGTAGCCACTGTCGAACAGCGTGCAGAAACTGGGCCCCATCGTCACGCTGGTATCGGAATGCCATTACAGGCTTCGATCACCCGCTCCACCTCGGCATCGCTGAGAAAGGGATGTATGGGGAGACTGAAACAGGTGCTGCAGTGGCGCAGAGAATGGTGAATACCATCTGGTGCAACTCGATGGGCCCCGAGGGCGGCCTGCTGGGTGCAGGGCAGGGGGTAGTGAATGAGAGTCGCTACGCCATGGCTGCTCAGCCAAGAGCGCACGCGATCTCGATCAGGGGTAAGTAGTACATAGAGGTGATGCACATGGGCATTGGGATCTGTCTCTTCCGCTAGCGGTTCCAACAGGGGATGGGTAATGCGGCTGCGATAGAGCGCAGCGATCTGGCGACGTCGGCGGGTCCAAGCATCCAGCCAGGGAAGCCGCACCCTCAGGATCGCAGCCTGAAGCTCATCGAGCCGACTATTCAGGCCTGGGGATTCGTGATGGTAACGATCGCTCTGGCCGTAATTGCGCAGGCAACGGGCCTTGCGCGCCAGGTCCGCATCGGCGGTGGTCAGGGCCCCAGCATCGCCGATGGCACCGAGGTTCTTGGTGGGATAGAAACTCCAAGCCCCACAGATACCGACGCTGCCCACCGGCCGGCCACGATGCAGTGCCCCATGGGCCTGGGCGCAGTCCTCAATGAGGGCCAAGCCATGGTCATCGCACAGGGCCGCCAGTCCATCGAGATCCGCGGCGCGGCCATAGAGATGAACAGGGAGGACGGCCCGGGTGGAAGGACTGATGCAGGTCGCGACCGAATCAGCCGCAAGGCAGCCCGTGGATGGATCGATGTCGGCGAAGACCGGAACCGCGCCACAGCGCTGGATTGCGAGAGTGGTGGCGTAGGCCGTGACAGGGGTTGTGATGACCTCATCACCAGGGCCAACGCCCAGGGCGCGGAGACCGATCTCGATGGCATCGAGACCATTGGCCACCCCCACGGCATGGGGAGCAGCGCAGCGGCGGGCCCAGTCTTGCTCGAAACCGTCAACTTCCACGCCCAGGATCCACCAGCCCGAGCGAAGAACCCGCTCTACCGCGGCTAGCTGAGCCATCACCAGTTGTTCCGGTTCGCGGCGAAAGTCGTTGGCGACGACGGGAGCGGCAATCGAATCGGTCACAGATAGCTCGCCAAGTAGTTGCGGTAATAGTCGACGGTACGAGCCAGACCTGATTCAAGAGCAACCTGCGGCTTC
>JBMSXZ010000194.1:0-2363 GCA_049426205.1 Cyanobium sp. | reverse complement strand
GCACCTCGCTGTCGAAGGCCTACGGGCTGATCGATCGCTTCTCGGAAGACGTCGACCTCACCTTCAACATCCAGCACCTCTGGCCTGAGGGTGACCTGTCTCCAGCCGTCAATCCCAGTCAGGCCGAGAAGCGCAGAAAAACGGCCGACAGGAAGCTCAGGCAGTGGGTCCAGGAGATCCCCCTACCGCTGCTCCAGGGTGCTGCCGCTGTGGCCGCAGTCACCCTTGAGCTGGATCTGGAACAGCCAGACGCAGGCCGGAGGCAGCCACCCACCATCGTCTCCACTACCAACCGCTGATCCCGGCACCAGACAACAGCTTCAGGTATGTGCGGCCGACGGTGCGGCTGGAGTTCGGCGCCCACTCCACCGGCGAACCGCACGGGCCAATGCCTGTCACCTGTGAAGCGGCGACCCATCTGGCGATGCTCGACTTCCTGGCCGCCAGGCCCCTGGTGATGGATGCCAGGCGCACCGTCCTGGAGAAGGCCGCGGCGATCCATGTCGCCTGCCGCAAGGGACGCTGGGGCAGTGGCGAGGGCGACCGCTATTCACGGCACTGGTATGACCTCGATCGCCTGGCCGGTGCAGGCATCGCGGAGGAGGCGATTCGTGACAGGGCCCTCGCCATGGAGGTGGCGCAGCACAAGGAGGACTTCTGGCGTGCCACCGATGCCGATGAGCAGCCGATCGACCACCTCCGCCCCCTGAGTGAGATCCAGGCCTGGACCAGGCACTGCCGGATCGACGCGGCCAGGTTCGCCTTCACAGCAGGGCTTCCAGATAGGGAGCCATCACCCGCTTCATGCGCTGTGCCTGTGCCTGTGCCTGATGCCAGAGCTCATCGACGTTGAGCCGCCGCTTGTTGATTGCATCCTTGAGGGCCTCCAGCACAGGCTCCATGCCGAGTCGGCGGCGATGGCGGAAGCAGTCGACCAGGGTTTTCTCCACCCCGTAGACCTTCAGTCGGATCGGGCCGGAGCGCAGCGTTTCCAGCTGCAGGCGCTGCAGTTCCGGCTGCACCTGGATCACCTCCAGTGGCGGGAACTGCAGCGTGGGTCGATGGACGCCCCGGGGCAGACTGATCCACACCCGGCGAGGTTGCTGGGTGCCCAGTCCATGCAGCCGCAGGGCCGTGAGGAGGCAGAACACCGCCTGAGGCACCCGCTTGGCAACGATCTCCAGGTCAACGTGCTCGCGAACGGCCGCGGCCGGCAGGCCTGCCCGGTGTCAACTGCGTAGGCGCCCGCCTACCTAATTGTCGCCGGACACGCTTAGCCTTGAACGATGAACAACCGCATCACCCACAACCCGGACCAGTGCGGCGGCAGGCCCTGCATCCGCGGCATGAGGATCCGCGTGCAGGACATCCTTGAGCTCTATGCCGCCGGACAGAGCAGCGAGCAGATCCTGGCCGACTTCCCGGATCTGGAAGCGGAGGATCTCAAAGCTGCCCTGGCCTATGCAGCCAGGGAGATGGATCATCCCGTTCTGGTGGGATGAAGCTCTGGCTGGATGCTCAGCTTCCGCCGCTGTTGGCGAGCTGGATCAACGCGCAGGAATGGGGCATCCAGGCCTTCGCGGTTCGTGATGTCGGACTGCGGGATGCCAGCGACCCTGACATCTTCCGTGCGGCTCGGAAGGCTGGGGTTGTGGTGATGACGAAGGACCGTGACTTCATCCGCCTGCTGGAGGAACAGGGCCCTCCGCCGCAGGTGATCTGGCTGCGTGTGGGTAACTGCAGCAATGCGGCCCTGCAGGAGGTTCTCGCCACCACCCTGCAGAGAGCGATGGATCATCTGGGTGAGGGAGAACCCTGGGTCGAGATCCGTCCGAATCAGCCGAGCTGAACACAGCTCAAGGATTGGCGAGAGATCCTCACCCCTGCGCCTGCTCGAACTGGAGGGCCAACCAGGCGTCCACATCGGTGGCGCTGTAGCGGATCAGTTCCCCCAGCTGGAACCAGGCGGGGCCATAGCCGCTGAGCCGCCAGTTCTCCAGGGTCGCCAGGGTCACGCCCAGATGGGCGGCCAGGGTTTCCGGGGTGTAGAGCACGACCGCAGCGGCGGCGGCGCTGCTGATTGCGGTGGTGCCGGTTGTGGTGGTGCGGCGGCGGGGGATGAACAGCCAGCTGCCCACCGGCAATGGAGCGGCCGCATCGATCAGCAGGTCTGGGTTGAGGCTGCGCAGCACCGCGACGCTGGTGCCATGCCGCTCGGCCAGCACCACGAGCGTGTCGCCCGGGACGATCACCACCACGCGGTTGGGCTTGAGCGAGGCCTCGATTCGCTCGCCCAGCAGCGGCTGGGTGCGGGACCCGATGCCGCCGGCACCGTAGAGGCCGCCGAACTCCAGCACCGAGAA
>JBMSXZ010000193.1:0-2445 GCA_049426205.1 Cyanobium sp. | reverse complement strand
GCGACGCTCAAGGGGGTCTGCAGCAACAGCAGGCCCACCAGCGGCACCAGCACACAGGAGCCCAGCAGCAGGCGCAGGGGCAGGGCGGGCTGGCTCAGCACGGCCCGCAGGGCCTCCAGCCGCAGGCTGAGGCCGAGGGCCAGCATCGTGCTGAACAGGGTGAGGGCGATGAACAGGCCGACCAGTTCAGGCATGGCAGGGAAGAAGCGCCGCGGGCGAGCTGACTTCAGGATTGGTCAGTGCGGGCAGGTTGGCAACGGCTGGGCCGGCCGCTGCCTGGCCCCCGGGGGATTCAGGCCAGCAGGGCGCCCACCAGCAGCAGGCCCAGGGCGCCCAGGCCGATCAGGCTGATCATCACGGCGGTGGCCGTGGCGATCGAGGGGTCGGCGTGGTAGGTGAAATCGTCCCGCAGCAGGCACCGCAGGTTGTGGCGGTGCTGCTGGGTGGCGGCCGCCATCGCCAGCACGCCGGTCAGGATGAAGGCGATCGACACCAGCCGCACCCCCAGCTCGGCGTGGCCGCTGCCGCCCCCTGCGCGGGCGTTGATCGCCGCCACGATCTTGTCCAGTCCGAAGCCGAAGCTGATCAGCGACAGGCAGGTGCGGATCCAGGCCATCAGGGTGCGCTCCGCCGCGTCGCGATTGCGCTGGCGCGCCAGGTGGTCAGCGAGGGGAAGGGCCATGGCGCTGGGGGCGGTGAGGAGCCGGACTCCCATGCTGGCGAGCCGATCAAGGCAGCAGGCCATCCCGTTTCGCCTGGCTGATCGCCCGGTCGATGCGCAGCACCAGGGCCGGGTCCAGCCGTGGGGAGAGGCTGAAGGCCTGCGACTCCTTGCGGCTTCCCTCCATCGCCAGCCGCAGCCGCAGGCGCTCACGGGGCGAGGCCTGTTCCCGCAGCCAGCGCAGCTGCTGCTCATCCGCCAGCACGGCATCGAGGTGCCCCCCCAGCAGCAGCGCCGGCGCCCTGGCCAGCTCGGGCAGGGGCACCACCGTGATCCGCAGCTTCGCAGGGGAGTCCTCCAGCCAGCGGGCGCTGATGCTGCCGGGCCGCGCCCCGATGCGCAGGCCGGCCAGATCCGCCAGGGAGCGGGGTCGGGCCCCACGGGCTGAAGGGTTCTGCACCACCTCCAGGGTGATCGTGCTGACGATCAGAGAGGCGCCGATGATCCGCACCAGCCAGCTCAGCAGCACCAGGCCGTGGCCGCGGGTGCGGGTGACGATCACATTGGTGCCCGGGCCGGAGGCCAGCACCTGGAACACCAGGGCATAGCGGCGCAGCTGGCCGCGCCAGTCGCCCAGGCTGTCATGGCGGTGTTCATCCCACCAGACCAGGGCGCTGAGCAGGGCGATCACGAGCAGATAGCCGAGCACCACCCGCAGCAGCTGCGGGCTGAGCACGGCCTGGAGCATGGCCCGGCCGGCCCCGAGGCGGTCGGAGGGCATCAACACCGCCAGGCCCGATTCCTGGAAGGGAAGGCTGAATCGGTAGACCCCGAGCCGCTCCGGGGCGATCGTCAGGCAGCCCACCCCCACATCGACCTCATCGCGGCGGGTCGCCTCCAGCAATCCCTGGGCCGTGGCGTAGGAGCGCAGCAGGAAGGGCAGCTGCTCGCGGCTGGCGATCGCCTCCCAGAGATCCAGGGCCCGGCCCTGCCAGCGGCCGTCGCTCGGTTGGTCCGAACAGGGCGGAGAGCCATCCAGAACCCCCACCCGCAGGATCGGGCCAGTGATCGCCCCTGCCGCGGCAGCTGGTGCCGCCGGCAGCGCCAGGGCCAGCAGCAGGGCCAGGGCCTGACGGCGGAGGGGCATGGCGGGGCTGGGGGGCTGCGCGCAGCCATGAGTTTGGCGGCGATCGCGGGCCCCTGGCAGCCTTGAGTCCTCGGCCCTGCCCGGCCCGCGCCGGAGATGCCGCTCAGGCCGCTGCTCCTGGCCGTTGGCGTCGAGCCCGCCCCCACGGCGGCGGCTGTCAGCCATCAGATCAGCCTGAAGGGGCATCCGGCTGCCGGATCCCTTGGCGCACCAGCCCACGGCAGTGGACAGGCGGCCGTGACCTGATCGCGATCGGCCTGGCCATCCACCCACCGCTACCGGGAGACCAACGCCCCAGGCGCCGGGCCAGCGAGGCGACCACCAACGATCAGTGGGCCCCAGCCACCTGGTTGTTGGAGGTAGGGTCCTGCGCCATGGGCCCGCTCCAGATCGTCTGGTTCAAGCGCGACCTGCGCACCGTTGATCATCGTCCGCTGCTGCAGGCCAGCCGCCTCGGGCCGGTGCTCCCTCTGCTGGTGGTGGAACCGGAGCTGTGGCGGCAACCGGATGCCTCAGCGCGGCAGTGGGCCTTCCAGGCCGAGAGCATCGAGGAGCTGCGCCAGGCATTGGCCCTGCTTGGCCAGCCGCTGGTGGTGCGGGTTGGCTCGGTGACGGCGGTGTTGGAGCGGGCCCGCCG
>JBMSXZ010000192.1:0-2450 GCA_049426205.1 Cyanobium sp. | reverse complement strand
ACCGCCATTTCACCGGCAATCTCCATGGCCCCCTTCCTCCCTTCAGCCATTCGCGCCGTCCTCCGCACCCTGCTGGTGCTGCCGCTGGCGCTGTTGGTCTGCTTCGCCGGTCCCGCCGCGGCCGCCCGCTGGGATAGCGACACCCTCACAGTTCCGGCCCACGCTGATGGCGCCACGGTCACGTTCAGCGAGAAGGAGATCAAGGCAGGCCGCAAGCTGTTCAACGAAACCTGCGGCTCCTGCCACGCCGGTGGCATCACCAAGACCAACCAGAACGTCGGCCTCGACCCCGAGACCCTCGCCCTGGCCACCCCGGCTCGCGACAACGTCGACGCTCTGGTCGACTTCATGAAGGACCCCACCTCCTACGACGGTGAGTACAGCATTGCCGATGTGCACCCGAGCCTGCGCAGCAGCGACGTGTTCGTGAAGATGCGCGATCTCGATGACAACGATCTCCGCCTGATCGCCGGTTACATTCTGGTCGCTCCCAAGGTGCAGGGTATCCAGTGGGGCGGCGGCAAGATCTATTTCTGATCTGGTCATCGTTCTGATCGGCTCCTGATCTGGCGATTGCCCGGCCTCAACAGATCAGCCACCGATCCGTCCTCAGGGGTCCTGCAGCACAGCGGGGCCCTTTTTTGCTGCCGCCAGTCCCCGGCCAAGGTCGCCCTTGCTGGCACCCGCTGGGTCAGGCCAGCGGGGGCGGGCCGGCCGCCAAGGGCGGCGCCGCCGGGGCCGGTGGCTGACCATTGGCGGGGTCGAGGGAGGTGGGCTGCTTGCTGTACCACCACTCCTGCAGCGCCGGTGTCAGACGGTGGGGGAAGAGGGTGATCACCGTGGCCGTCGGCCGCGCCCCCGGTTGGAGCAGTTCGACGGCGTAGGAGGGACAGCGCCGGGCTGCCAGGTCGGCCACGAAGCGCCGGCCGATACGGCGCCAGCTGGGCTCCTTGCTGCGCCAGGCGAGGCGGCAGCAAGGCCAGGGAAGCTCCTCCCGATCGAACAGGCGGCAGCAGGGTCCAAGGATGCGATAGCTGTACTGGCCCCCCGGGCTGGGGCGGATGCTGCCGTGGGGCAGCACCACCTGCTCGGGGGCCTCCAGCCAGGGCGCCGCAGGGGCCGGTGGGTCGCCCCCTGGGAGGGCAGGGTCGGCGAGGTCTCCGTGGGCCATGGCCGGGTTGGCGGCCACGGCCCCGGCGTCGGCGGAAGGCGAAGGGAGCACAGGGGGAAACCATGGAGGGAGCGGCCCAGACCAGTGCCCCCTGGTCGCCCAGCGTGCCAGAAAACGGCGGGCTGGGGCAGAGGGGCCTGGATCTGGCGGCGCTGGGGGGGCCGGGTGCGGCGCTGGTGAAACCCAGGGGAGCGGGGAACCCGCCAGTAAAAAGGCCACCCTCGCGGGTGGCCAATCGAATTCGCACACATCCAGACGACACCAAACCCTTGGCGCTTGGCAGGGTGGTTGGCGGCTGGGAGAGAGGCTCAGTAGAGCTCTTCTTCAGCGTGGGTGGTGATGGTCACATCAGACGTCGGGTAGGCGACGCAGGTGAGCACGAAGCCTGCGCCGATCTGGTCGTCGTCGAGGAAGCTTTGATCCGACTGATCCACCGTGCCCGAAGTCAGCTTGCCAGCGCAGGTGGAGCAGGCGCCAGCGCGACAGGAATAGGGCAGATCAATGCCCTGTTCCTCGGCAGCGTCGAGGATGTATTGGTCGTCGGGAACCAAAATGGTCTTGTTGAGACCTTCGGCCGCATTGACCAGAGTGACGTTGTAGGAAGGCATGGAAGGATCTGGAGCTCACAGGTGGCTGGAGGCCAAACCTGCAGGACCCGCCCTTCCTACATCCTCCTGGGGCTGATCAATGCGATCCCGGGGCCAGGCGCTGGGAAGGCCAATCAAAGCCAGGGCACGGATCAGCGTAACTTATGTAACAAGGCCAGCCCCCTGAATGCGCATCAGGCCCCAGCGCTCCTGGCGGGCGACCAGGGTCGCCGACCAGCCCTGGGCCTCCAGAGCCCGCTCCAGGGCTGGCGCCTGGTCCACCAGCAGGCCGCTGAGCAGCCCGATCCCATCGGGCGCCAGCACCGAGCCAAAGGCGGGGCAGAGGGCGGTGATCACCGGCGCCAGGATGTTGCAGAGCAGCAGATCGGCCGGACGACCCTCCAGCAGGTCGGCGAGCTGCTCGACGCTGCCCAGGGCCAGCGCCACCCCGCTGTCCAGGCCGTTCAGGGCGGCGTTGTCTCGGCTGGCCCGCACCGCCGGGCCATCGCTGTCCACCATGGCCACCGAGGCGGCACCAAGCCGCAGGGCCGCCAGGCCAAGGATGCCGCTGCCGCAGCCCAGGTCCGCCACCCGCAGCCCCGTCAGCCCGGCGCGGGCTGCCGCCAGCTCCTCCATGGCCTCCAGGCAGAGGCGGGTGGTGGGGTGGCTGCCGGTGCCGAAGGCACTGCCCG
>JBMSXZ010000191.1:0-2486 GCA_049426205.1 Cyanobium sp. | reverse complement strand
ATCACTCGCCGTCGCCGAGGAAGATCAGCGAATCGCGGTGCACCCAGAGCACACGGCCGCTCTGCCCCGGGTAACCCACACGGCACCAGGTGCCCATGCTGTTCTCGGTGCAGGCCAGCTTGTTCAGCGTTTCACCGGAGACGCCCATGCCGGCGATGGCGGCACCGAAGCTGGGCTTGGCGTACAGGGTCACCGTGTTCTGGCCGTGACCGTTGAGCTTCACCTTGCTGTGGTTGTTGTGATCCACGGCAGGGGCGGGCTGGCTGCGCACGCTGGACACGGAAATCCGGTTGCGGTAGCCGCGCTGCTCCTCGAGCTCAAAGCTGTGGTGGCCGCTCATCAACCACTTGTGGCCGCTTTCATCGCGCATCACCCGCTGGTCGGTGGTCGGCGGCCCAGCCGGAACGAAGCGATAGATCGCACCGCCGCTGAAGCTGATCTCCATGCCGCCCTTGCGCCAGGGCTGGACCGTGCAGGTCTGCTTCTTGTCGTTCAGCCAGCAGTCCACACTCTGCTGGGCGTTGACGGGTCGCAGCAGGGCGGCATCAGCCACGATGCAGCCAGCGCTGAGCAGGGCGAGGGATAGGACGCGACGGACTGTCATGCGGGGTGGAAGTGATTCGACGGTGTTAGCTCTTGAAGTTTAGAGCTGCGGTGGACAACGGCTACGCCGATGTTGGCTATCGACAGCAACCCCGAGCAGGGGTTGCCATTACGGCATGCGCTCAATCTCGCCAGGACGCCAGGTCTGATCGAACCACGGCTCGGTGGGGCTGTACAGGCGCAACAACGAAAACCATCCTTTGCCCGGAATCGTTTGGATCCAGTTCGCCTCCAGGCCTGCGGGCGCTGACGGGCCGAAATACACGTCGACGGAGCCGTCCTTGTTCTTGATCATCTGATCCCGCTGGCTCTGCTTGCTGGGGAAGGTCTGCCCTGTCTGCAGTTCTGAGCGGGTCTGCGGGTCGTACACGACGATCGACCAGAATTTCTGGGCTGGTGGGTCCTTGGGAATCGTGAGCTTGTAGCGGTTTGATCCATCAAGGTGGTTGCCCTCGGCATCCAGATAACCCCAGGCGTACTGGGAGCCATTGCCGATCAGCTTCATCGCCATGGCCGGTGTGTTCACCGTGGCGAAGTAGTAGAACAGGGTACGTGCGTCCAGATTGCGACCACCCAGGCCCCCGTCCTTGAGGAACTGGTAATTGTTGCCGGGATAGCCCCGCCGCCAGTAACTGCCCTTGTACAGAAACTCTTCGGGTTGACGATCGCCCCAGAGCAGGGAGCGCGCCGTTGCGTTGCCGACAGCTACGGCATCGCTGAGGATCTTCTGCATGCGTGCATCAGGGGTGAAGGGCTTGCCCTTCTGAATTCCGATCGCGGCAAACAGTCCGCGCAGTTCGGGATCCAACAGGTCCACGGGCTCCCGCTCGATCACGGTGTGCAGCTCGTCGTAGAAGGCCACGTTGTTGGCGTGAATCGTGTTGTAGGCCTTGCGCGAAGCACTGATGAACTCCATCCGTGGAGGATTGCTGCGGCGTGCCAAGGGGTAGATGCGCAGCCCATCGCGCCACATCCTGGCGGCCGCATCCGGTTTGCCATCCACCAGGAAGCCGCGCAGCGCCACCCAGTTCACATAGCTGGGGGAGCGAGCCACGAAGTAGGACTCGCCATCGATCAGCTGTTGCTTGCCGCCGATCGGGCCCTGAAGCGGGCCCGTGTAGTCCGGTGGCAGGATCAGATACTTGCCGCCCTGACCCCTGTCAGGGCCTGGGCCACCCATGTCCACCACGAAGCGGAAATAGGCGTCATTCACGGTGCCGGGCCCCGCACCGGCAGGAATTTCAACCACGGTGGGGCCATCGCTCTTGAGGTTGAGGAAGGCCAGGGCGTACACGGTGCTCGTGTTGCCCGTCAGAAACAACGGATTGCTATCCAGCAGCTTGTCGAAATACACCACCTGGTTCGAGGCTTTCGCCCCGAGTGAGATGGAGCCCTGTCGCATCGCCTCGATCGATGCGGCGGGAATGCCGTTCAGGAATGTCTCCACCCCCCGCAGGAAGTCGAGATTGTCGAACACCAGGGTCGAGGTCCGCCTGGTGGGAATGCCGTCAAAGAACTGGAGGGTGCCGATCCTGGTCTGCACTGTGTCCGGCGTCATGACCGACTCCGGAATCCGGGTGTTGAACCCCGGTGTGGCCTGTTCAGCCAAGGCGGGGCTGAACGCCGCGGCGACAGCCATGGCTGCGGCGATGCCTCGCACCTGTTGCTTGGTGGCGCGCCTGCTCATCACGTGCTCCTGCGCCGTTCGGCCGCTGTCATGGGGTCACCCTATGCAGGCTTGAGCTGGTGCGCTGAATGCGTCACCTGCTGCAGCATGGCGAGCGGGCCCGCACCAAAAAGCCCCCGCCGGAGGCGGGGGGTGGAAGGGTGCTGATGGGGATGGCTGAGCCAAGGCGTAGCCCGATCAGCAGCAGGCTGATTGG
>JBMSXZ010000190.1:0-2497 GCA_049426205.1 Cyanobium sp. | reverse complement strand
CTGGTCTTGATTGACTGACGAGCAATCGGTTCGGTGCCGAATCACACGCTTGCGGAAATCACAGACCCGCGAGTCTTTTACAAGTTGTTGCGACAGTCATGGCTCAGCGCCGCTCTGTTGAAATCCTCCCCAGCGCTGGTGAACGTACCGGCTTGGCCTTTCTGCGTGAACCCCTGGCCAGCGATGAAACCCAGATCGCGGAAGTGGCACCCTCCACCCGTGCGGAGTTGTTCTGCCACCGCCATCAGACCGATCAGCTGATGGTGCTGCGCGGCGGCATCGATTTGATCGTGCTGCAGAACAAGCGATTGCGGCGCATTGCCCTGCGGGAGGATGAGCCCACCTGGGTTCGCATTCCACCTGGCGTTCCCCATGGGGCGATCAACCGCGGACCCGCAGCCGCCATCGTCGTCAACGCAGTGCTGCGGCACCGGCCCAGTGATGGACGGGACTACCAAGCCCGGCCAGTTCCCGCAGCATTGGCGGCAGCCTGGGCCCAGCTCCATTGAGCGGGAGAACGCGATGCTCGAGTCCTGCACGATGGGGCTCCTCCATCAACGTCACCGGCAGTCAGCTCATCACGCAGAGGAGACGTGGGCTCCGGCCCATGCACCACCGCTCAGGTTTCGGTCAGCCAGTAAAACCGCAGGGCTCCCACGGCCATGCGTCCGTCCTGCAGTTCCGGTTCCCGGCCGCTGCACCTATCCACCAGTCGGCCGCGCGGGTTGAGTCCGTGGCGCGAGAGCGCCTGGATGCCGAGCACGTGTGAGCGCGTGTCGAAATTGGCAATCACACACACATTGTCGGCATGCCGCTGCGGATTGTTGCGCAGCAGCCCCAGCAGGTGTGGATTCTCGAGCGGCAGCAGTTCGCGGTTGTTGAAATCGGCGAAGGCCGGCAGCTCCTTGCGCACGGCGATCAGTTTCTGGATCTGGCTGAACAGCACGTGCTCCACGGTGCCCGGCTGTTTCCTTCGCTCCGCCCGCTCCCAGTCAAACCGGCCGCGGTGCAACCAGCGGCTGTCCTCCCGCTTGTTCGGATCATCCCGGTAGCTGTAGTCATTGAGGGACCCGATCGCATCGCCGTTGAATAGCAGCGGGATACCGCCGAACGAGAAGATCAGCCCGTGCAGCAGCACGATGCGCTGGATCGCCTGTTCGATCCTGATTGGATCGTCGTTCTCGAGCGCGGTCTCTAGGCCCACCAGCGAGGCCAGGGTGCCGCAGATGCGGGCATCGCCGGTGTCCTCGTCGCGGTTGAAGGTCAGACCCCGGGGCTGACCATCGAACACACCCGTGTAGTAATCGGCAAGGTAGCGGCGATGGGCGCGGGGGTCATAGTCCACGGCCCGGATGTCCTGATCGTCGATGCCGAAGCCGATGTCGTCGTGACAGCGCACATAGTTCAGCCAGGTGGCGCGATCGAGCTTGGTCGGCAGGCTGCGGATCCCTTGGTTGAGGAGCCGGGTGTTTTTGGTGGCGATGGCATCCCAGAGCAGGGCCATCAGGGTGGCGTTGTAGGCGATCTCGCATTCCTTGGCCACGATTGCGTCTTCGCCGAAGTACTTGCTCACCTCCCCTGGCGCCACGATGGCTTCGGCAATGAACAGCACACCAGGAGCGCTCACCTGGCAGCAGTCCTTTAGCAGCTGCAGGATCAGGTGTGCGTTCCGCTCGTTCTGGCAGGTGCTGCCGAGGCGCTTCCAGAGGAAGGCCACCGCATCCAGGCGCACCACATCGACCCCCTCATTCACCCAGAAGAGGATGATGCCGAGGATCTCGATGAAAACATCTGGATTGGAGTAATTGAGGTCCCACTGGTAGTCGTGGAAGACCGTCATCACCCACCGTCCCATCTCCTGGCTCCAGGTGAAGTTCCCAGGGCTACTCTCCGGAAACACCTCCGGCATCGTCTGCTCGAAGAGATCTGGGATGCTGCGGTCGGCAAAGGTGTGGTAATAATTCTGATAGTGCTTTTCGCCCGACTTGGCGCGCTGCGCTCATTCGTGTTGCTCGGATGTGTGGTTCAGCACGATATCCAGTACAAGCAGGATATCGTGCCTGCGGAAATCACTCGCCACACGGCGAAAATCCTCGAAGCTTCCGGCCTGCTCGTCGATCTGGCGGAAATCGCTCACGGCATATCCCCCGTCACTCCTGCCGGCCGGGCACTTCAGGATCGGCATGATGTGAACCATGTTGATCCCCAGTTCCTGGAAATAGCTGATCTTTGTGGCCAGGTCGGCGAGGTTTTCGGCAAAGCCGTTGGTGTAGAGCGCCATCCCCGCCCACTGCTGGGAGAGGAACCAGCTGTGGTTGCGTTCACGGTCTTTGTCAAGCTGTTCTAGCTCGGCGGAGCGGCCGATATAGCCTGAAGCCATCATTTCCACCAGCCTCAGCACTTGCTGCTGGAAATCTTCGCGATGGCCGTAGAGAATCGAGAAGAGGGAATGGATGGCGTAGAAGTTGGCGCCCAGCCTGGTGTAGAAGTGCCTTAG
>JBMSXZ010000189.1:0-2663 GCA_049426205.1 Cyanobium sp. | reverse complement strand
GGCCCGGCCGTGGGCCGATTCGGTGATGATCCCCACCTGGGGCCCGGTCATCGACACCGCCGGCACCCCCTGGGCCTGCAGGGCCATGGCCAGCAGGGCGATCGACACCTGCTCGCCGGTGGCCAGCAGCATGTCCATCTCGCGCCGGGGTGGATCGGCGCTGATCGCCCGCGCCAGGCCGGTGAGTTCGTCGGTGGTGTGGCCCATCGCTGAGACCACGATCACCAGGTCGTTCCCGTCCTCCCGGCAGGCGCTGATCCGCCGGGCCACGGCCTGGATCCGCTCCACGTCCGCCACGGAGGTCCCCCCGAATTTCTGTACCAACAGGCCCATCGGCGGCGGATCGCGATCGGCCGATTATCGGTGCGGCCGGTCCGTGCGTCGGGCCGGGCCCCGTGCCTCAGTCCTCGGGGCGGGGCAGCAGAAAGCCATCGCGGAAGGCGTCGCCGGGATCGGCGCCGCGCTTGAGGGCCGCTTCCACCTCCAGCACTTGCCCCAGCAGGGTCAGGAGCGCCGCCGGGCTGCGTCCCCGCAGCTGCTTGCGCATCACGTAGATCCGCTTGGGGTTGCCGATGCCGGCCGCCTTGGCGATCACGGCCACGTCCTGTTCCCCCTGCCGCTCCAGCAGCGTGACCCACAGCCAGCCCCGCACCTGGCTGGTCAGCGCCGCCACGATCCGCAGGGCCGGTTCGTTGGCCGCCAGCAGGGCGTCGACCAGGGCGATCGCCTCGGCCGGGCGCCCCGCCAGCAGGGCATCGCCCACCGCCAGGCTGCTGGTGCTGCGGCCTCCCACCAGTGCCTCAACGGCCGCCAGGGTGATCGGCCGAGCCCCAGCCGACCCCGTGCTCCCTGGACCTGGACTCCTGCCCTCACCGGCCCGCGCCGGCTGCAGCCCGGCGGCCGGGGAGGCGGCGAACAGGGAGAGTTTCTCCAGTTCGGAGGCCAGCCGGGCGCTGTCGCTGCCGATCGCCTCGGCCAGGGCCTCGGCGGCCGCCGGCTCGAGCTGCAGCCCGAGCTCCCGGGCGGTGCGCACCACCAGCTCGATCAGCCCCTCCCCATCCCAGATCGCCGGCAGCTGGAAGCTGTGTTCCTCGGCGACCTTGCGCAGGGCCTTGGTGGTCTTCAGGCGGGCATCCGGCTTGCTGCCACTGACCAGAACCAGATGGCACTGCGCAGGGATCAGGGGCAGGCTCGCCTCCAGCATCGGCGCCAGCTCCGCAGGGCACTGGCCGCAGAACGGACTCCGCTGCAGCACCACCAGGCGCGCCCCGCCGCCGAAGGGGGGGGTGCGGGCCTCCTCCAGGGCCCGGCCCGCCTGGGCGCTGTCATTGCCATCGAGACGGCTGAGGTTGATCGAGGCCCAGGCCGGATCCAGCAGCCGGTCCACCAGGGTCTCCACGGCCCGGTTGCGGGAGGCCTCGTCATCGCCCCAGTAGAGATGGACGGGCATGGTCCTCTGACCCCTGGCCGATGATCATGGGATCCCCTGGGACCGCCGGCGCCATGGCTCACACCCTTGGCAGTGCCGCAGCCCGTTGCCGTGCCGACCGGGAACCGCCCTACCGGGCCGTGGCGCCGGCTGGGCGACGCCCCTGGCGCCTTACCCCGCGGCCTCTCCAGGGTGAGCGGGGGAGCCGGCCATGAGCGGGGGCGATGGGGGCTTCGATCACCCGATCTTCCGCGAGAGCATCCGCCGGATCCGGGGGCTGCTGGGGGAGACGGGGCTGGAGGGGGTGGAGCGGGAGCTGCTGGAGCGGCTGGTGCACAGCAGTGGCGATCCCGCCATCGGCACCTGGCTGCGCTTCAGCCCGGCGGCCTGTGCGCGGGGCATGGAGGCCCTGGCCGCCGGCGCCGTGATTCTCACCGACACCGCCATGGCCGCCAGCGCCGTGGCCCCGATGGCCCGCCGCACCTTCGCCAACCCCGTGCACTCGGTGCTCGACTGGGCTCCTGCCGAAGCGCCAGCGGGGGGCACCCGGGCTGCCGTGGGGATGGAGCGGGCCCTGGTGGCCCATCCCGGCGCGGTGGTGCTGGTCGGCAGTGCCCCCACCGCCCTGGAGCTGCTGCTGCAGCGGGTGCGGTCCGGCGCGCCGGGGGGAGCGCCCCCGCCGGCCCTGGTGATCGGGATGCCGGTGGGGTTCGTGGGGGTGGCGGAAAGCAAGCGCCAGCTGGCCGCCGCCGATCTGCCCCAGATCCGCCTGGAGGGCAGCCGGGGCGGGGCTGCCCTGGTGGCCGCGGCGGTCAATGCCCTGCTGCGGCGTGCCTGGCTGGATCGTCCGGGCGGGCCGCCCCTGCCGTAGGCGCTCAGGCGGCGGCGGGGTTGCTCCGCGGGCGACCCCGCCCCGGGCTGGGCCGGGCCGGGCTTGACCTCGACTCCTGAATGGGATCGGTCGGGCCCAGCGGCGCGCCATCGCCGCCATCCCGAAGCGCTGGATCCCCCCGGCCCTGGCCGGTGCTTTCGGCGCCGACGGACGGCTGGCCTGTCCCCTGTCCCTCGCCTCCCCCCTGCAGCCCCACGGCCACGTGGCTGTTGGCTTCGATCCGGCCGAGCACCTGCCGGGCCCGGCGCACCACAGCCGCCGGCACGCCGGCCAGGCGGGCCGCCTCGATGCCGTAGCTGCGGCTGGCACCGCCCCTGACCACCCGATGCAGGAACAGCAGCG
>JBMSXZ010000188.1:0-2773 GCA_049426205.1 Cyanobium sp. | reverse complement strand
CCTGCAGCTTCTCCAGCTGCTCCTTGAAGTCCTCGTCGCTGAGCTCTTCCCCCGCCGCCACGCCCACATAACGCCCCGGATTGAGGCTCCAGCCCTGGGCTTCGATCACCTCCAGCGTCGCCGCCTTGCACAGCCCGGCGATGTCGCGGTACTGGGGCTCGGCTCCCTCCTCGCCACCGAAATAAGCCTCGATCCAGCGCTGCGCCTCCTCGCCGCCGAGGGTCACATCCACCGCTTCGCCGCGATAAAGCCGCACGATGTTGGCCAGGAAGCCGATCTGGGCTTCGCTCCAGTCGCGATGGGCCCGGTCGATCTGGCGGTAGAGGTGCCGGGCATCGACAAACAGCACCGTGTCTTCCCGCTCCGTGCCCACCTTGCCGCGGTCGAAGAACCACAACGTGCAGGGCAAGGTCACGGTGTAGAACATGTTCGGCCCCACCGCCACCATCACATCCACCGCCTTCGCCTCGATCAGCTTCTGGCGGATCGCCTGCTCTGAACCGCGGGCATCGGAGGCGGAATTGGCCATCACGAAGCCAGAGCGGCCCTTCTCATTCAATGAGGAGTAGAAGAGCTGGATCCAGAGGTAGTTGGCGTTGTCCACGCTGGGCGTGCCGAACGGGAAGCGCCGGCCGGGGCCCACCGATCCGCTCAGCCGGGCCATGTCCACCGCATTCACATTGAAGGGCGGATTGGCCATCACATAGTCGAAGGCGCCCACCGCATCATGCGGATCCAGGTAGTAGCTGTTCCGGTCGCCGCCATATTCGATACGCCCCTCCAGGCCATGGATCGCCAGGTTCATCACACAGAGTCGGCCGGTTTCGTCGGTCTTCTCCACGCCGCAGATCGCCAGGTCGCCGGCGGGGTTGCCGCGGTGCGCCTTCACGAAGCGGGCGCTCTGCACGTACATACCGCCCGAGCCGCTGGCTGGATCCAGCAACCGCCCGGCGAATGGTTCCACGATCTCGGTGATCAGCACCACCAGCGCGGTGGGCGTGAAGTATTCGCCGCCCTTCTGGCCCTCGCTGCGGGCGAACTCGCGCAGGAAGTATTCGTAGATCCGCCCGAAGGCATCGAACTCCAGATCGGTGGGGATCTCGGAGATGCGTTTGAGCAGCGCTTTGAGCAGCTGCGGCGTGAACAGGTTGTAGCTGCGCGGCAACACCCCGGCGAGCTTGCTGTTGTGCTGTTCGATCAGCCCCATGGCCTCACTCAGCCGGGCGCCGATGTCGGCACCTTCTGGCAGATCCATCAGCTCCTGGTAGCGGGAGCCGGGGGGCAGATACAGCAGCCCCTCGCTCTGGTAGGCGTTCGGGTCGTCCTCGCGGCTGCCACGCCGTTCGCTGCCGCCAGCTGCCTTGAGCTCACGCCAGCGGGGCATGAAGCGGGCATCGGCGAAGCGCAGAAAGATCAGCCCGAGGATCGGGCCGGAATACTCCTGGGCCTTGAGGCCGGAGTTGGCCCGGAACTGATCGGCCGCCTCCCAGAGGCTCTTCTCCATCGCCGCCTTGCCCAGGTCGCGCTCGGGCGGCGCCACCCAGCCCTGAAAGCCGCGGCTGGGGTCGCCGGGGTCCGGTGGGGGGCTGGCCGGTGCTGCGGCTTCGATGGACTGGCGCCCCTTCGAGCCGTTGCCATGGCGGCTTGTGCGGCCAGCGGCAGCGCGGGCGGGCGGTTCCACACCGGCAGCTTTCAGACCACCGCCAGGCCCGCGGGCTTTTTCCGCCGCACCCATCGCCACCACCAGGGTTTTGGCTTCTTCCACCAGGGCGTCGCTGAGCGGCTCTCCCACCTCCCGCTCCAGTGCCGCCTTGATCTCACCATTGCTGATCCGGCTGCCGTCCTCAGGGATCAGGGCGATCAGGGCGTCGGTGAGGTCGGTGCTGAGGGGCATCGGGGCGGGGTGGGGACGGTGTGCTCGTCGCTGGTAGAGGGGGCCAGGGAAGCAGAGCAGGTGGCTGGAGAGAGGCTCAACCGGGGCTCAGCCCCCCGGCGGGACAGGAGTGGGCTGGCGCCCCGCCGTTCAGCTGCAGTCTGCGTCGTTCTACAGCAGGACAGCCGAACACCCCGTGAGATCTCCACCGCCATGTCGCCAGATCTATGCAGCCGGTGCTGCCCTTGGAGGCAATCAGGAAGGCATTGCTCCAGAACAGCCGGTGGCTGGCCCGGATTGAGATGCTCCATGGCGGGGGCTCGACCAGGTGGTTGTCGCTGCAGGGGTTGGGGGTCATGGGGCGCCGGTTGGGGCGCCCTGCCAGAGGCTGGCAAGGGGCAGGGCCCAGATCGGGCGGCCGGCAACGGAGCCCATGGGCAGCGACTGGATGCCGTCGTAGAGGACCACGCCACCGAGGAAGCGATCGCCGGCCTGCTGAGCCAGGCGGTTGAGACCGGCGGCATCGCGGCGCTGGAGGCTGGCCTTCGCCTTCACCTCAACCCCCACAATGGATCCCATGCTGTTGGCGATGACCACATCCACCTCCAGTTGATCCTTGTCGCGATACATCATCAGGTCATAAGAGTCGTCTGCCCAGCTGGCCAGGCGGAGAAGCTCGCCATAGACGAAGCATTCCAGAACGGGTCCAAAGGCTGTGCGGTCGCTGGCCACACGCGCCGCCTTCAGACCCAGCAGATGGCTGAGCAGGCCGGAGTCGAGGAACTGCACTTTGGGCGTCTTGACAATCCTGGCCAGACCATTTCCCGACCAGGCGGGAACACGCCGTACCAGAAACAGCTGCTCGAGAATCGTCAGGTAACGGCTGACCGTTTTGCCGTC
>JBMSXZ010000187.1:0-2797 GCA_049426205.1 Cyanobium sp. | reverse complement strand
ACATCGTGTACGGAGCCCTGAACGCCTTCGCCCAGGACAACGTGAAGCGGAGGATCGCCTGCAGCTCGGTGAGTCACATGGGCTTCGTGCTGCTGGGCATCGGCGCCATCGACAGCCTCGGCATGAGCGGCGCGATGCTGCAGATGATCAGCCATGGCCTGATCGCCGCCGCGATGTTCTTCGTGACCGGTGTGTTCTACGAGCGCACCAAGACCCTCTCGATCCCGAACATGGGTGGTCTGGCCAAGGTGCTGCCGGTCACCTTCGCCTTCTTCCTGGCCAGCTCCCTGGCCTCCCTGGCCCTGCCGGGGATGAGCGGCTTCGTCAGCGAGATCACGGTGTTCCTCGGCATCACCGCCAACGATGCCTTCACCACCGGCTTCCGGGTGATCACGGTGGTGCTGGCGGCGATCGGCGTGGTGCTGACGCCGGTCTATCTGCTCTCCCTGTGCCGCCGGGTGTTCTTCGGTCCGAGGATTCCGGCCCTGGCGGTGCTGGGTGACATGAAACCCCGCGAAGCCCTGATCGGCCTGAGCCTGCTGGTGCCGACCCTGGCGATCGGCTTCTGGCCGCGGGTGGCGATCGACCTCTACGAGGCCAGCACCACCGCCCTGGTCAACAACCTGCCGGCCCAGGCGGCCCTGGCCCTGGGCCGGATCCCCGCCCTCGGCTGAGCCTCCGCCGGGGCCGGGCCGCGCTGAAATGGATCGCATCCCGGCGCCCCCCCCCCTTGCCCGGGTTGTTTCGCCCCTCACCGGATCGTCCGCCCCATGACCGCCGTCGCCGCCCAGCCCCCGCAGGCCGATCAGCCCGCCCTGCTGGCCGGCGCCGGGCTTCCGGAGTTCGACGCGATCAGCCCCGAGCAGGTGCGCCAGCACATCCCTGAGCTGCTGGAGTCGCTCCAGGCCGACCTGATCGCCCTGGAGAACACCCTGCAGAGCGCCCTCGAAACCGACGCCCCCCTGGCCTGGGAGACGGTGATGGATCCGCTCCAGCGTCTGGAGGAGAGACTGCGCTGGAGCTGGGGGGTGGTGAGCCATCTCAACGGCGTCTGCAACAGCCCCGAGCTGCGCGAGGCCCACGCCAGCCAGCAGGCTGCGGTGGTGGCCTTCGGCAACCGCAGCGGCCAGAGCCAGGTGCTCTATCGGGCCCTGCGCCGGCTCCAGCAGCAGGGCCAGCTCGACGGCACCCAGCAGCGGATCCTGACGGCGGAACTGCGGGCCATGGAACTGCGCGGCGTGGGCCTGGAGGGGGAGAGCCAGGAGGCGTTCAACGCCGCCAGCCAGGAGCTGGCCGAGCTTTCCACCCGCTTCGGCAACCAGGTGCTCGATGCCACCAACGCCTGGACCCTGCTGCTGCGCGATCCTGCCGAGGTGGCGGGCCTGCCGGACAGCCTGCGGCAGCTGCTGGCCGAGGCGGCGCGCCAGGCCGGTGAGGAGCAGGCCAGCGCCGAGGCCGGACCGTGGTTGCTCGGGCTCGACTTCCCCCGCTATGGCCCGTTCCTGCAATACGCCGAGCGCCGCGATCTGCGCGAGCGGCTCTACCGGGCCTTCGTCAGCCGGGCCTCAGGCCAGGGGGAGGGAGGCGACAACGGCCCGCTGATCGAGCGGATCCTCACCCTCCGCCAGCAGCAGGCCACCCGCCTCGGCTACGGCCACTGGGCGGCCCTGAGTCTGGCCTCGAAGATGGCCGAATCGGAGCAGCAGGTTGAGACGCTGCTGGAGGAGCTGCGGACCGCGGCCCACCCCGCCGCCCTGCGGGAGCTGGAGGAGCTGCGCGGCTGTGCCGCCGCCGCCGGAGCGCCGGAGGCAGCGGACCTGCAGCCCTGGGACGTGAGCTTCTGGGCCGAACGCCTGCGCCGCCAGCGGTTCGGACTCGACAGCGAGGCCCTGCGCCCCTGGTTCCCCCTGCCCCGCGTGCTCGACGGCCTGTTCGCCCTCTGCGACCGGTTGTTCGGGGTGCGGATTGAGGCCGCCGATGGGGAGGCCCCGATCTGGCACCGCGATGTGCGCTTCTTCCGTGTCTGCGATGGCAGCGATGGCCGTCCCCTGGCGGCCTTTTACCTCGACCCCTACAGCCGCCCGGGCAGCAAGCGCGGCGGGGCCTGGATGGATGAATGCCTGGTGCGCCACCGGGCCGCCGATGGCAGCCCCGTGCTGCCGGTGGCCTATCTGATCTGCAACCAGAGCCCACCGGTGGGCCAGACCCCCAGCCTGATGACCTTCCAGGAGGTGGAGACCCTCTTCCACGAATTCGGCCATGGCCTCCATCACATGCTCACCACGGTCGAGCGGCCCCAGGCGGCGGGCATCAACAACGTCGAGTGGGATGCGGTGGAGCTGCCCAGCCAGTTCATGGAGAACTGGTGCTATGACCGGGCGACGCTGCTGGGAATGGCCAGGCACTGGCAGAACGGTGAACCATTGCCGGAGTCGGAGTTCGCCAAGCTGCTGGCGGCCCGCACCTTCATGGCCGGCGCCGCCACCCTGCGCCAGGTGCACTTCGCCCTGACCGACCTGCGACTCCACAGCCAGTGGCGGCCTGAGCTGGGGATCACACCGGAGCAGCTGCGCCGCGAGATCGCCCGCACCACCACCGTGCTCGATCCGCTGCCGGAGGACGCCATGCTCTGCAGCTTCAGCCACATCTTCGCCGGTGGCTACTCGGCTGGCTACTACTCCTACAAATGGGCTGAGGTGCTCAGCGCCGATGCCTTCGGCGCCTTTGAGGAGGTGGGCCTGGAGAACGAGGAGGCGATCCGCGCCACCGGCCGCCGCTTCCGCGACACCGTGCTCAG
>JBMSXZ010000186.1:0-2916 GCA_049426205.1 Cyanobium sp. | reverse complement strand
CATCGATCTGGCCGGAGAGCAGGCGGGGGAGGAGCAGGTCGCGGGTGCGGCGGAGATTGTCAATTGTTGCCGAGAGATTTTCGCGAGCTGTGGCCAAGGGATACGACAATGCGCTGAATTGACATTGGAGATTAGAAGGTGGTAGCCGAAGGGGGACGGTTTCCAGGAGGCTTGTATTGAGATTTGGCATTGTCACGCCTTGCGCCCGGCCCCGAATCAGCGCAACAACATCGTCCTGGCCAAGGGCATTAAATAGGTACCAGGGATCTACCAACTGAGGGTCTGGTCGAATTCGCAGGCAGCCAGTCCCACATAGCCAACCAACCTGATGGGGCATGATGAAAGCCCGTCGCCCAATATCACCACGCCTGCCGTAAACGATGTCTCCAGACTGCATGCGATGGCGATCAAGTCTATGGGCGGTCTCTTCTGGGATAAAGGCTACACCTTGGACTCTTATGCGATAGTCAATCAGGTCTTTCGGCATGACGACCGGCACGCCCTCTGCGGAATAGTCTGATTCGTGGAGCTGACTTCCAAAAGGGCCCGTTTGGATCCCTTTTGGGTTGAGACAGACGGTTCCAAGATCTACAACCTCCCACCCCTCCGGAATCTCCCCCAGCGGCGACTCCACCAGCATGCAGCCCTCATGGCCGGGAAAGCGGAAGTGGACGAACCACTCGCGGTAGAGCCGGCGGGCCATCTCCTCCAGGATCTTGATGCGCCGCTGGCTGTTCTCGATCAGGTCGTCGTAGGCGGAGAGGATGCCGGCGATACGGCGTTGGATGGGGAGTGGGGGTAGTGGTATGCGAACTCCACGAAGATTTGCAAGATTGATAACGACTTGAACAGAGCCCGTCATCTGAGAGAACAATTCAGCCCTCCCAAGCGGCGACATAAGAAAGTATTTAACGAAATGGGCATCAACATCCAAGCGCAAAGCAACCAAGCCTGCCTGCCTAGCAAGATTTGCTCCCGCAAGCGATTTAGGGATAATTGCGACGTGGCCAGGATTGCCAACCAAGGAAACAACAAGCTCTCCCCCCTTTAGAAGCGTACGAGCATAAGCCCTTGAAACCTCATGCGTAATTGTTCGCAGGCTCTCGGTCGCGAGCTTCCCCTCAAAGATATCGCCTCCGCGGATAAACTTAACGCCATAAATCGGATCTTCAGGTCCAGGCTTGACCACTCCATATGTTATCGGCCTTGCATCCTCCGTTAGATCTTCGAGCTTGCTTATCGGCCAGTCCTGCATGATCACTCCCCCAGAATCCCCGCAACATTGGCGGCGATCGTTGCCTCCAGTTCCCTGGCCTGAGCATTCAACCCCTCCAGCTCCACCTGCAGCTTCTCACAAGCAGCCACCATCTCACCCCTCCCCCAGCAACGACACAGCCTCATGCCGAAGCTCCTCCATCGCCGCCAGAATCGCCTCACGACTGGCCGATAGCGGAAACGGCCCCTCCTCATAGCGCGCCTCCACCGCATAGGGCTGCAGTGCCAACAACCGAGGATCCAGCTCCACCCTGGCCAGCTGGGCCAGCACATTCAACAGGTGCGTGAACGGCGGCCGTTCATCCCGCAGCACGATCAACACCTTGAGCAGCTTCTCCACCGCCTGCTGGGCCGTGAAGCCCCATTCCTCGTCCGGATAGGCGGGATCGAGGTTGAGCCGCAGGGCGCGCAGGTGGCGATCCACCAGCGCCAGCAGCACGCGGGCGTCTTCCTGGGGGGTCATGGCTGCACCACCAGCACCCGGCCCTGGCGGGCCGCCTCGCTGATCACATGCCAGCGGGAGCCGGCCAGGCGCTCGGCATCGGCGCTGCCGCTCACGATCAAGTCCACCGGCAGAGGCAGGGATTGCAGCGGCTGGAAGTGGCGCCACCAGCTGGCCACCTTGGCTTCGGGCTCCAGCTGGGGGGTGCGCTCCACCACCAGCAGGTCGAGATCGGAATCGGCGCGGGCGGTGCCTGTGGCGCGGGAGCCGAACAGCACCAGCGCCTGCACCGAGGGATCGGCGGCGATCCTGCGCAGGGCTGTCTCCAGTTGATCGCGCAGAGGCGCCTCCACCCCGGGGCCGAGGTCCGGCAGGGAGAAGGGCTGGGGGGTGGTCCAGTCGGCGAGGGCGGCGGTGGTCATGGTGGCAGTTTGGTGCTCAGCGCCGCACCAACGGCTGGATCCGTTCCAGCTCTTCCGCCAGCTCAGCACTGGCGACCTCTGTGTCGTGGGCAGCCTGCGCACGCAACCAATACCCCGGACTGAGCCCCAGCACGCGGCAGAGGCGCAGATCGGTGTCGGCGGTGATCGCTCGTTGTCCGGTGATGATCTCGCTGATGCGGGAGGCGGGCACGTCAATGGCCTTGGCCAGGCGGTACTGGCTGATGCCCAACGGTTCGAGGAACTCCTGCAGGAGCAGTTCACCGGGGGTGATGGGAGTGAGACGGTTCATGGGGCAGGTTCAGTGGTCGTCGACGATCTCAACGTCTTCAGGGCCGCTGTCGCTCCAGCGAAAGCAGAGCCGGAACTGGTCATTGATGCGGATGCTGTGCTGCCCGGCCCGATCTCCCCGCAGCAGTTCGAGACGGTTGCCAGGCGGCACGCGCAGATCCTCCAGGCGTTGGGCGATCTCCAGCTGCCGCAGCTTGCGGCGCGCCACCCGTTCGAGCGCCTGGAAGCGCGGTACCTCCCAACCCTGGGCCAGTGTTTCGGTGTCGGCGCATCGGAACGACCGGATCATGACCCCACGATAGTTCCGTCACGCAGAATGCGGCCAGCGGCTCACGCGTCCAGGATCCCCGCCACATTCTGGGAAATCCTGTCCTCCAGCTCTCGCGCCTTCACATTCAGCCCCTCCAGCTCCTCCTGCAGCTTCTCCAGCTGCTCCTTGAAGTCCTCGTCGCTGAGCTCTTCCCCCGC
>JBMSXZ010000185.1:0-2925 GCA_049426205.1 Cyanobium sp. | reverse complement strand
CCTTTGATGCCCGCTTCTCCACCTCGGAAGGGGTGGAGATCCTGAAGGCCTGATCGACCCTCAGCCGAGGCCGCCAGCCCCCTGCGCTTGTGAGCACGGGCACCCACCACGATCTGCTGCTGCTCTGCACCGCTGGTGACAGCCGCGTGCTGCAAGGGCTTGCCAAGCAGCTCAAGAGCGAAGGCGTGCAGCCGAAGGTTCAGACGGTGGAGCTGCTCGGTCTGGCAGCTGCCATCGCCTCCGCCCTGGAGCAGGCGCCCCTGGTGCTGCTGACGGTGTCCGCGGCTCTGCAGGCCCCCTTGGCGGAGCTGCTCGCTGGTGAGAGTGCGGAGGCCCTGGAGGCGGGGCGCTGTCTGGTGCTGCAGCTGGACGAGGGGGAGATCGAGGGGTTGCCGGAGGCGGTGGAGGTGATCGCCTGGCCGCGCCAGGGGAGGGGGCGGGGGAAGTTGCAGCGGGAGCTGGCCCTGGTGAGGATTCGGGAGTTGGTGGCGGACTGCGCTGGTGGCGCGGCTCCCGCCAAGCCAAGCCAGGCCAAAACGGCAGGCCGCCAGGCAGCCGACTTTGAGCGACGGACAAAGGAAACCCTGGCCAAGCGCGTGGGTTACAGGTGCTCAAGAGAGGGTTGTGGTCGCCCGACGATGGGGCCCAACGCCGCCGATCCCGCCGGATCTCAATGCATCGGCGAAGCCGCCCACATCGAAGCGGCTGCGCCAGGGGGAAAGCGATACAACCCTGAGATGAGTGATCAGCAACGAAAAAGTATTGCCAACGGCATCTGGCTCTGCGAACCATGCCACACGATTGTCGATGGCGATGAGATCACTTATACGGTTGCGGTGCTCCAGAAATGGAAGCGGACTGCTGAAGACAATGCCTATCAGCAACTGCTCGGCAATCCCCAGCGATCCAGCGAGCCGCTCAGCACCCTCAGCGGCCAGCCCGCTCTGGATTTCAGCTCGTATCGCCAGGAACGAGGCCAAGGATTTCATGGGCGCCAGTGGTTATTTGAGAATGTTCAACAGTGGGCCTTGGCTCCCAACGGCAGCCGGGCTCTGTTGATCACCGCCGATTTCGGTGTTGGCAAAACGGCCTTTCTCTCCGCCTTGATCGATGCCCCCAGAGCCGGGATTCCACCCGTCTTGGCCCAGCATTTCTGCCGAACCGGTTTCGCCGATACGCTCTCGGTAGGCCGCTTTGTAACCAGCCTTGCCGAGCAATTGGCCGAGGCGCTGCCGGCCTATCGCGCCTTGCTGGCCGATGCCAACGATGAGCAAGCCAACGAGCGGCGCCAGAAGCTCCGCGAAGCAAACAAGGAGCCGAAGGCAGCGTTTGAGCAGGCGGTGCTGCATCCGCTGAACAAGATACCTGCTCCAAGCAAGGCCCAGCTGCTGGTTGTCGACGCGCTAGAGGAGGCTCTGGATCCCCGTGGGGCCAGTCTGAGCCAGGAGCGTGGCCTGACCATCGTGCAACTCTTGGCGGACTACGCCAGCCGGCTGCCGCCCTGGTTGAAGGTGTTGGCCACCAGCCGCAACAGGCGGGACGTGGTGGATTGCCTGAGAGGGGGGTTCTTCGGCCTGGAGGTGATTGATGCCGAGGCGCAATCAAACCAAGACGATATCCATGCCTATGTGAAAGATCGCTGTGCGCTCCCGCCACTCGCGCAGATCCTCGAAACCGTCGGACTGGAAGCGGATGAACTGGCTGCGGTGATCACCGCGAAGTGCGGCGGCAAGTTTCTCTATGCCGTGAACCTGCTCAAGGAAATCCTCCTCGGCAATCGCACAATCAGCACAAGGAAAGACCTGGCGGCCCTGCCTCAGGGGATGGATGACTTCTACCGGGAGGCTTTTGCGTGCCGCTTTCCCGATCGCAACGACTACAGCCCGGTGATGCATCTGCTCGCTCTGTTGTGTGTGCAGGAAGAGCCTCTGGGTTTTCGCGAACTGGCCGCCATCCTCAAGGTTTCCGAAGAGGCGATCAGCCTCTGGATTGAACCCCTGGAAGATCTGCTGCGCCTTCAGTTCTCCCTTGAACAGAACAGCGTTTCCTGCACGGAAGACGATTGGCTGATCAGCTTCGACCACATTTCCCTGGAGCAATGGCTCACCGAACGCAGCGGCGGTCCCTTTCGCCGCCCCCGCGCCGGCCGCTTTGGCGTGGATCGCGAGGTAGCTGCTGCGCAGATCCACACCTGGGCCCTGGCCGAAGTGGCTGCCAACCGCGCCCACACCAGCCCCTACCTGGTGCGCCACCTGGCCAGCCATCTTCGCGATGAGGAACGGGCGGAGGTGATCGCCGCTCAACTGCGCCAATTCCCCTGGCTCCAGGCCCGCCTGCGGCTGGCGGGTCTCAACGCCCTCCTGAGCGATTTCGATCCGCTCAGCGATGGTCAGGCCAGCCTGCCGCCGGAGCTGCAACGCCTGGGCCGCGCCCTGCGCCAGGCCGCCCATGTGCTCAGCCACCAGGAGGGCTGGAATGGCGAGGAGCAGCTGGCCTCCCAGCTGTTGGCGCGGCTGGCGGATGACGGGCCCCTTGATGGCTTGCGGAAGCAGACGGCAGAGTGGTTGCGGAAGGCTGGCGGCGCGCCCCCCCGGGCCGCCACCCTTCTGGCCCCGGAAGCCCTGCGGCGCACCCTGCCGGTGGGGAGCGGGGTGAGTGCGCTGGTGGCCCTTCCCGATGGCCGCCTGGCCTGTGGCTGCAGCGATGGCACCATCCACCTGTGGGATCCGGCCAGCGGCTCCTGCAGCGCCGTCTTCGAGGGGCATCAGGATGTGGTGACGGCCCTGGCGGTGCTGGGCGATGGCCGCCTGGCCTCTGGCTGTATTGATGGCGCCATCCGCCTGTGGGATCCGGCCAGTGGCTCCTGCAGCGCCGTCTTCCAGGGGCATCAGAATTCGGTGTGGGCCCTGGCGGTGCTGGGCGATG
>JBMSXZ010000184.1:0-2970 GCA_049426205.1 Cyanobium sp. | reverse complement strand
AGCTGTCGATCGAGTTGAGGGCGAAGTGCTTGACGCAGGCGATGGCGTGGCGTTCGAGGCCCCGGGTCAGCGCCGCCCCCATCAGGCCCACATGCAGGGGGTCCTCCCCGTAGGTCTCCTGGGCCCGGCCCCAGCCCGGATGGCGCAGCAGGTTGACGCACACCGCCGCCACCCAGTTGGCGCCAAAGGTCCGCGCCTCCCGGGCGATCGCCTCGCCGATGCGTTCCTCCAGCTCCGGATTCCAGCTGGCGCCCCGGGCGATCGGCACCGGGAAGGTGGTGGCCCCGCCCGCCAACACCACGCCGCGGGGACCATCGACGAAGTGCAGTCCGGGCAGCCCCAGGCGCGGCAGCTGGCCGGCGGGCCAGGGGCGGCGGTGGGAGGCATCGGTCAGGGCGATGGCGGCCATGCCGGACCAGAAGGGCGTGTCGCCGTCGAGCAGGCCGAGCTTCTCGGCCAGGGTCAGCTGGGTGAGCAGCGCCCGGGCTCGGATTTCGGGATCGGTGGCTGGCGGGTGGGGCGGGGGCGATGGCCCCGGCGGCGGCGCCGAGGGCTGGAGGGGTGGTGGCGGCGGTGGCGTGTTCATTGCAGCTGATCCGGGCTTGCCACAACCGACCCTCCCCCCGATCGTGCAAACGCCAGCAGCGAATTCGAGGGCGATGGCGCAGAACTGCCGCCGCTGCCAGCGGCGATGCGGCAACGGGGCGCGGTCGGGAGGGATCGGTGATCCGCCGGGAGGAGAGCCGGTCGCTGTGCTGTCCTGGCTGCTGTAGGGTGATTGCGATTCAACGAACACTCTTCAGGGGTTTCAAACCAGAGCGGCGAGCTCGAAAAGATTTCTCCCCAAGGCCAGCAACTTTCTCCAGGGATTTCGACGAATCTGTCCATACCCTCTTTTTTCATGACCATTTACGTCGGCAATCTTTCCTTCGACGCCGAAGTGGAAGATCTCAAGCACCTGTTTCAGGAGTACGGCTCCGTCAGCAAGTGCAGCCTCCCCCTCGACCGCGACACCGGTCGCAAGCGTGGTTTCGCCTTCATCGACATGTCCTCGGCCCAGGAGGAAACCAAGGCCATCGATGATCTCCAGGGCGTCGAGTGGATGGGTCGCAGCATCCGCGTCAACAAGGCCGAGCCCCGCAGTGGCGGTGGTGGTGGCGGCGGTGGCGGCGGCCAGCGCTGGTGACCCCAGCCCCTGAGGCAGCGCCGAGGCCCTGAACGCCAAAGCGCGACACAGCCGCCCTTCGGGGCGGTTTTTTTGTGCTCAGCTTGGCGGCGCCCCGGCGACAACAGGGGGCAGATCAAGGATGACCGGCTCAAGCCAGGAGCAGCTGGGCTGGGGGAGGATGCTCCGATTGGCAGGCCCTGCGGCGGGTGGTGGGGTCATGGCTGGGAGTGTCGCAGGGCTGAAGAGAATGGGCTGGCCGGGCTCGTGCGAATCACGGTGAGTCCGAGCGTGGCGCACGATCAGCGCAGCAGCACGGCGGCGATGCCCCGCTGCTGGAGCAGCGCCACGGCCTGTCGGTCGAAGGACAGAACGGTGTCGCCACCCAGCCATAGCCCCTGATGGGCGATGACGGCGTCGGCGAAATCACCGCCAGCCTCCAGTTGCAACAGCCCCGCCTCGACGGCGGCGCGATCGAGACTGACGTTGCCGGCCGCCATCAGGGCCCGGATGGCGGCGCTGATCTCGGCCACCGGGAAGGCGTACACGCGGCGCAGGACCCAGACGAACTCACAGAGGCCGGCACCGCCACGGCGATCTGTTCGGCAGCGCGCTGCGCAGCGATGGCGGCCTGCGACCGGGCGGGATCGTCGGCCACCACGGCCCTGACCAGCACGTTGGTGTCGGCCGTGATCCTCATGGCTTGCCAGCCAGCCGGCAGCGGCCGCCTCCTGGATCTCGTCCAGGCTGGCCACCTTGGAGGTGCGGCCCGCCAGCCGGCCGATGAAGGTCTCGATGCTGCCGGAGGGCTGGGCGGCGCGCACCTCGATCCGGCCGCCGGGGAGGGTGCTCACCTCGATCTGCTGACCCGGTTGCACGCCGAGATGGCGCAGCAGGTCACGGCGGAAGGTCACCTGGCCCTTGGCGGTGATACCGCTCCACCAGCCGCTGGGTGAACCCCTCCAGGGCCTCGCCGGTCACGAGTGGGGCTGGGGTGGAGATCGCGCAGTCGCTCATCGGGCGGCGTCGAGCCGGTAGGGATGCACCACACCCCCCAGCTCCAATGGGAACTCCTTCAGGTTGCGGGTAGCCAGGATCAACTCACTGCAGCGGGCCGTGGCCAGGATGATGGCGTCGGGGATCTTGAGGCTGTGCTGCTGACGCAGCCGCACCGTTTCGGCCGCAATCGCCTCATCGAGCGGCAGGTGCGGGAAGCTCTCCAGCCAGTCGTGCACGCGGCTGGTTTCTCCCTCGCGGCAACCCACCAGCACTTCGATCCAGGTGATCACGCTGATCTGGGGCTGCTTCTGCTGCTCCAGCCAGGCCAGGGACGCTTGCCGAGCTTCTCAGCGGCCTCCTCACGGCGTTGCTCCACCACGCGATCGAGGGGCTCGCGCAACTGCGCCACATCCGCCGCCAGGTGGGCCTTCAACGTGGCCGTGATCCCCTCCGGCGCCTCCAGCCGCTGCTGCAGCGACACCTTCAGATCCTCCAGAGCCCGGCGGCTCTTCTCCTCACTGAGCATGCGCAGGCGTCGGCTCGGATTCGCCGGATCCCACTCGGCGACCACCGCCAGCACTTCATCGTGCAGCCGTGCTGCCCCATGGCCATAGAGGCTCAAGCGGGCCAGCACGATCAGCTTGGCCGTGTCATCCGTGGTGCCGAGCACCGCCGCGCGCTTGAGGGCATCACTCTGAAACCCGCGCATCAGGAAGCGGCGCAGCAGTGTCTGCAACGTCAGGCCGCTGGGCCGGGCGCCCTTGCGGTGCTGCAGGCCTGGATCAGCACGGCCCTGGAGCTGGGCG
>JBMSXZ010000183.1:0-2991 GCA_049426205.1 Cyanobium sp. | reverse complement strand
GAGGATGGCGAGCAGGCCCTGGCCCTGTTCCATCAGGAGCAACCCGATCTGGTGGTGCTCGACGTGATGCTGCCCAAGCTCGATGGCTTTGCTGTCTGTCGTCGCCTGCGGGCTGAATCCTGTGTGCCGATCATCTTCCTCTCCGCCCTCGATGCGATCAGTGAGCGGGTGGCCGGTCTCGACCTCGGCGCCGACGACTACCTTCCCAAGCCGTTCAGCCCCAAGGAGCTGGAGGCCCGCATCGCCACGATCCTGCGCCGGGTCGGCCGCGGTTCGGCCACGGCCGAGCCCCGCGAACAACCCAGCGGCAGCGGCGTGATGCGGGTGGGCGATCTGGTGGTGGACACCAACCGACGCCAGGTGACCCGCGATGGGGCGCGGATCGCCCTGACCTACACCGAGTTCAGCCTGCTCGAACTTCTCTTCCGCGAGCCCGGCCGGGTGGTGCCGCGGGCCGAAATCCTGGAGCAGCTCTGGGGCTATCCGCCGCGCCGCGCCGCTGACCTGCGGGTGGTGGATGTGTATGTGGCCCGCCTGCGGGGCAAGCTCGAACCCGACCCCCGCAATCCTGAGCTGATCCTCACCGTGCGCGGCACCGGCTATGCCTCCCAGCGCATGGGCGAGAGCCCCCTGGCGGCGGCGGGCTGATTGTTCATCTCGATAGCGTTCTCTTCACGCTGTCCCTGAGCCACAGAATCCGTCCGTACCATCGCGCCATGGTCTTGTCCAAGATTGCTGGGGGGCGTTGTTCGGCAGGCATCAGCAGATGATCGCGCTGATGATGGCTTGGATGGATCTCCGGGGAGGCAACTAAACGATTGATGTAATGGAGTAATGGATAGTGTGTGTATTCGTGCGTGTCCATAAATGTCTTGTAAAAATCTAGGTTGGCTCCAGGAAGCACTTCAACAAGGATCGCAGGCCTGTAGTTCTGAATGGTCTTTAAAGATCCTTTGATCACGGTCTCCTCAAGGCTCTCGACATCAATCTTGATCACGAGCCTGCAATTCTTGTTCAACGGATGGTTTTGAACGTGATCGTCAATGGTCGTTGTCTTGACGATAAACTTGTCAGAGTGCTTGCTTCGGAATTCGCGGTTTAATGAGGCTGATGTCTCAATCAGGCCGTGCTGCTGGTCGGGTATGTAAATTTCGGCAGGACCTTGTCTGTCTGAAAGTGCCTCCTGGAAAATTTTGATTCGTGCAGTATCGGGTGTGCGCGAATGTTTAATATTTCTCCTCAGCAGTTCTGCTATGAATGGAACGGGCTCAAAAGCTCTGACGTCCTTGCAGCCTCCTGATGCTGCGATCAGGCTATAGAAGCCGCTGTTTGCTCCTATGTCAAGGAAAGTGCTGTTTCGTGAGGCGATCAGCTCGCAGATGACGTTTGGCAGAGGGGCTTCGTAGCTCTGCCATCCCGTCTCTTCGATTTGGCGCACGACCTGATCGCGGCCTGAACATCGCTCCATGCGAAGCGTGCTGGAACGATCTCTGAATTTGAATGGAATCTCGCATGCGTCATGGTCGGTTCCGTCGATATTGAGTTGATTCATGATGAATTTCTGAAGGGGGATCCTGCCTGTGGCTGCACCAAGGTAATCGATATTTTGGGTCGACATTGTTCGAGGTCACTCACGTTGTTGGCGCGATGTTCTGCTGCCATGGCCTGTGCGGCCTGAATTCTGGGCACGGTTCACCGGGGGCGACGCTCCTGCAGGATGGCCCAGCTGTCCCCCACCCCGCCCTCCCTTGTCGGATCTGCGCGAGACCCGCCTGGACAAGGCCCGCAGCCTCGCGGCCCTCGGCAGGCCCCCCTACGCCCTCGCCTTCCAGCCCAGCCACCGCACCGCCGAGCTCCAGCAGGCCCACGCCGACCTGGCCAACGGTGAGGAGCGCCAGGTGGCGGTGGCGGTGGCCGGCCGGGTGATGACCCGACGTGTGCTGGGCAAGCTGGCCTTCTTCACCCTGGCCGATGAGAGCGGCCCGATCCAGCTCTACATCGAGAAAGCCGCCCTGCAGGCGGCCCACCCCGACAATCCCGAGGTCTTCGCCCAGCTCACCTCGCTGGTTGATGCGGGCGACTGGATCGGTGTGACCGGCAGCCTGCGCCGCACCGACCGCGGCGAGCTGTCGGTGAAGGTGGCCGACTGGACGATGCTCAGCAAGGCGCTGCAGCCCCTGCCGGACAAGTGGCACGGGCTGGCCGATGTCGAGAAGCGCTACCGCCAGCGCTACCTCGATCTGGTGGTCTCCCCCCACACCCGCGAGACCTTCCGCCGCCGCGCCCGCATCGTCAGCACCCTGCGGCGCTGGCTCGATGATCGCGGCTTCCTTGAGATCGAGACGCCGGTGCTGCAGACCGAGGCCGGCGGCGCCGACGCCCGGCCGTTCGAGACCCATCACAACGCCCTCGATCTGCCCCTCACCCTGCGCATCGCCACCGAACTCCACCTCAAGCGGCTGGTGGTCGGAGGCTTCGAGCGGGTCTACGAGCTGGGCCGGATCTTCCGCAACGAGGGGGTGAGCACCCGCCACAACCCCGAGTTCACCTCGGTGGAGATTTACCAGGCCTATGCCGATTACCACGGCATGATGGAGCTCACCGAGCAGCTGATCGTGGCGGCGGCTGGCGAGGTCTGCGGCGGCACGCGGATCAGCTATCAGGGCACCGAGGTCGATCTGACCCCGCCCTGGCGCCGGGCCACCATGCACGATCTCGTCAGAGAGGCCACGGGGCTTGATTTTGCGGCCTTCGACGGACCCGATCCGCTCCAGAGCCGGGACCGCGCCGCTGCCGCCATGGCCGAGGCGGGGCTGCAGGTGCCCGATGCGGCCGATTGCCTCGGCCGGCTGTTGGTGGAGGCCTTTGAGCAGGCGGTTGAGGCCACCTTGATCCAGCCCACCTTCGTGCTCGATTACCCGGTGGAGAATTCACCGCTGGCCCGGGCCCACCGCAGCAAGCCCGGTCTGGTGGAGCGCTTCGAGCTGTTCA
>JBMSXZ010000182.1:0-3008 GCA_049426205.1 Cyanobium sp. | reverse complement strand
AACGACCGGCTGCTTAGAAGGCAGCTGCTCTATCCAGCTGAGCTAAGGGAGCGGGTGGCCACAACAGCCATAGCTCATTGTGGCAGCCGTTCCTGAAGGACCCGGCCCAGAGGCTGGGCTCTTCCTGGAGTCGGCAACGTTATTTGTACCGAATGTTGCTGCGTCTGGATCTGGAGGCTTGCATTAGGAGCCTCCCACTCTGCTGGCGCGGTTCATGCGTTCGGGGCCCGGCTCGTCTGAATCGCCTCGCTCCGTTCGGCGCTACGCCTTGCCGTCGGCGATGGCTCAAGTCATGGCGAGGCTGGAGCTGATTCAGGTCCTGACGGGCCCGCCGATGGTTGGCCTGCTCTGGGATGTGAGTACCAAGGGTGGCTGCATCGCCCTTCCCGGTGCCCGCCAGGTGAGGCTGCCGGCCCGGGGGCAGCTGTACCTGCACGATCCGATGTCGCACGAGCGCCATCTGCTGGAGGTGGATCTGCGTTGGAGCACGGCCCTCAGTCACACCACCTTCATCGGGGTGCTGTTCGTTGGCGGCCCCCGGCCGGCTCAGACCTTCCTGGCCGGGTACATGGGCCAGACCTGGACCGAGGCCGTGCCTTGCTCCAGCTTGCAGATCTGAGCCACCGGGGCGGATCAAGCGCTTTACAGTGTTGGGCTGCGTGCACGTGTCTTCCATGGCGGCCAGCCGGCTCACTGATGGCCAGAAGCAGGAGCTGGTGGATCGCTACCGCCAGGGGGAAACGGCCCAGGCCCTCGCACTGGCCTATGGCTGCAGCCCGAACACCGTGAGCCGTGTGCTCAAGGCGGCGTTGGATCCGGCCGAGATGGCTGCGCTCAAGAAGCAGCCCCGCAGCCGTATGGCCGCTGCCGCCGAGCCGGACCTGCCGCCGGCCGTCGCTGAGCCCGCCGCCTCCGCCGATCCCGCCGACGCAGAACCGGCCCCGGAAGTGAAATCCGCGGATCCTGCGGATCCCGCCGAAGCCACGGAGGCCGGCGTTCTGGCGATCGACGATGCCGACGACTTCGCGGACGACGATCTCGACGAGGCCGACGACGACGGCGATCTCGGAGAAGCCTTCGTGACCGTTCCGCTCACACCTCGGGCGGCTGTGGCGCCCCGCCCCCTCTCCGGCGCGGCCCTTCCGGCCAGCGTGTACCTGCTGGTGGACAAGACCGTGGAGCTGGAGGCCCGCCCCCTGCGCGAGTTTCCCGAGCTGGGGGTGCTGCCGGCGGAGGAGCAGGAGCGCCAGGCCCTGATGCTCTACGCCAATCCCCGTCAGGCCAAGCGCCAGTGTGGCCGCAGCCAGCGGGTGATCAAGGTGCCCGACAGCGGCATCCTCGAGCGCACCTCCCGCTACCTCGTGGCCCAGGGCATCACCCGGCTGGTGCTTGAGGGCGGCGATCTGTTCGCGATCCCCGGCGGCTGAGCAACGCTCAGCCCCCCTTGTTGCGGCGGCGCTCCGGATCACGATCCGGCAGTAGCAGGGCGGTGGCGGTGCCGCCGCTGATCACACCGATCACCAGGGCCACACCCACCAGAAACCCGGTGGGCAGCTGGGCCGTGCGGCCGAAACCCAGATTCAGGCTGGTGCGCTGATCCAGGTTCTGGGCGCCGAGGCAGAGCAGCAGCAGCAGGGCACCGCCCCCCAGGCTCGCCAGCAACAGGCGCAGGCGCAGCAGCATCAGCCCGGCTCCTCGGCGGTGTGCAGCAGAGCGTAGAGCTCACGCCGGGATCGGCCGGTGTCGCGCGCCAGCTGGCGTGCCGCATCGCTGCGGCTGTGGCCTGCGCTGATCAGGGCCTCGAGCGCATGGCGGAGCGCCTCCCGTGTGGTGCTGTCCGCTGTCTCGTCGTCCGCGAGCTGTCCCAGGGGCAATGGGCCGGCGTTGGCCGGCGCCCCGCCGAGCACCAGGGTGAATTCCCCCTGGGGGGGCGTGGTGCGGAAGTGCGCCAGGGCCGCCGCCACGCTGGGCCCCACCTGCTGTTCATGGCGCTTGGTGAGCTCGCGGGTCACGGCAATCGGCCGGTCGCCCAGTTCCGCCAGCAGGTCCTCCAGCAGCGCCAGCAGCCGATGCGGGGCCTCAAACAGCACCAATGTGCGCGGCTCCCCCGCCAGCTCCCGCAGCCGTGCCCGCCGCTGGTTGGCCTTGGGCGGCAGGAACCCCTCGAAGCAGAAGCGACCGGTGGGCAGGCCGCTGCTCACCAGGGCGGTGGTCACCGCCGAGGGGCCGGGGATGCAGATCACCGTGCGGCCTTCGGCCCGGGCCGCTGCCACCAGGGCCTCACCGGGGTCGGAGATGCCGGGCAGGCCGGCGTCGCTGATCACGGCGATCGCCTCGCCGGCGGCCAGGGCCTCCAGCAGCTCCGGAATGCGACTGGTCTGGTTGTGCTCATGGAAGCTCAGCAGCCTCGGGCCCTGCTCGCGGCTGCGCAGGCCGAGGTTGTGCAGCAGCAGACCGCTGCGGCGGGTGTCCTCGCAGGCGATGCGATCCACGGCGCCGAGCACGTGCCGGGCGCGGGGGGAGAGGTCGCCCACGTTGCCGATGGGGGTTCCCACCAGATAGAGCACGCCTGCGGCCGGTTCGGCGCCCTGCATCACAATGCCCCTTTGCCCGATCCATGATGCCCGCCGCCGCCTGCTTGCCTGCCGGCATCGAGGAGCAGGCCCTGCTGGGCGAGCTGCGCCGGCTCAGCTGGGGTGCGGCCGACATCCTGCTGGCCTATGGCCGCGGTGAGCAGCCCCCCTACGGCTTCCCGCCGGCCCTGAGCGTGGAGGAGGGTGGCGAGGGCCCGGTGAGCGCCGCGGATCTGGCGGTGAACCAGTGGTTGCTCGAGGGCCTGGCGGCGGCCTTCCCCGATGCCCCCTGGACCCTGCTGAGCGAGGAGACGGCCAAGGAGCAGCTCACCCCTGGCCAGCCCCTGGCGGCCGAGTGGCTGTGGATCCTCGATCCCCTGGATGGCACCAAGGATTTCCTGCAGGGCACGGGCGAGTACGCGGTGCATCTGGCCC
>JBMSXZ010000181.1:0-3024 GCA_049426205.1 Cyanobium sp. | reverse complement strand
TGCTGCTCACGGTGATGGAGCACCACAGCAACCTGGTGCCCTGGCAGCTGCTGGCGGCCCGCACCGGCTGCGTGCTGCGCCATGCCGGCCTCACCCCCAGCGGCGAACTGGACCTGGAGGATTGGCGCAGCAAGCTCAGCGAGCGCACCCGGCTGGTGAGCCTGGTGCAGGTGAGCAACACCCTGGGTTGCCTCAACCCGATCGCGGCGCTGGCCCCCCTGGCCCATGCCGCCGGTGCCCTGCTGCTGGTGGATGCCTGCCAGAGCCTGCCCCACCAGCGCGTGAACGTGGCCGAGCTGGGCTGTGATTTCCTGGTGGGCTCCTCCCATAAGTTCTGCGGCCCGACCGGCATGGGTTTCCTCTGGGCCCGGGAGGCGTTGCTGGAGGCGATGCCCCCATTCCTGGGTGGCGGCGAGATGATCCAGGACGTGGAGCTCGACACCAGCACCTGGGCCGATCTGCCCCATAAGTTTGAGGCGGGCACACCGGCGATCGGCGAGGCGATCGGCATGGGCGCCGCGATCGACTATCTGCAGGCGATCGGCATGGATCGGATCCATGCCTGGGAGCAGCGGCTCACCCGCCGCCTGTTTGCGCGGCTGCAGGCGATCGAGGGGCTGCGCATCCTCGGCCCCACCCCGGAGCAGCAGCCGGATCGCGCCGCCCTGGCGGCCTTCCATGTGGAGGGGTTGCACGCCAACGACATCGCCGCCCTGCTCGATTCTTCGGGCATCTGCATCCGCAGCGGCCACCACTGCACCCAGCCCCTGCATCGCCACTACGGGCTGAGCGGCACGGCCCGGGCCAGCCTGGGCTTCACCACCACCGAAGCGGAGATCGACCGTTTCGCTGAGGAGCTGGAGGGCACGATCGGCTTTCTGCGGGAGCACAGCTGAGCGGGCGGCGTTCAGCTGCGGTGGTAGGCGCCGCCCTGCTGAATCGAGAGGGCGCGGTAGAGCTGTTCGAGCAGCAGCAGGCGGGCCAGTTCGTGGGGGAAGGTGAGCGGTGAGAGGCTGAGCCGCCAGCTGGCGCGGGCCTTGAGGGCCGGATCGAGGCCATCGGCGCCGCCGATCACGAAGGCCAGCCGTTCGGAACCCGAGCCGCGGAGCCGTTCGGCCAGGGCTGCCGATCCCAGCCGTTCCCCCTCTTCGCAGAGCACCACCAGCCGCTCCTCGGGCCTGAGTTCCGCCTGGATCGCCAGGGCCTCCCGGGCGGGGTCGCCATCGCGCAGCTCACTCACGACCAACCCCGGCAGGCGTTTGAGGTAAACGGCCAGGCCCTCCTGGATCCAGCGCTTGCGCACCTTGCCCACCGCGATCACCCGGATCCGACTGGGGTTGAGCACGGGCGCAGGGGCGGGCTGCTCCATCGTCCCCCGGCGGCGGCCAGGGCGGGCGGGGACGGCCCAGGATGGTGCCGCCCCTGGGCTGCCGCCGGGACCAATGCCGCCATCGCGACGGGCCGCCGAGGCAACCCCCACCGGCCAGCCGGAGCAGAGGTCTGCAGCTGGGACAGGCCCCGAGGGGGAGAATGGCCCCAGCCTGTTCCTGGTGGTGCTGGGGGGCCGGGTCGCGACTGCCCATCTGGAGCTGCATGATGTGCGCTTCGTGGTGGGCCAGACCATCGACGACACCCTGCCGGCCCTGCGGCGCCAGTGGTTCGGCAGCCGCAGGGGGCTGCATCTGGACAGCTGGATGGCGGTGCGGTTCGTGGATGGCTACCGGGTGGCGCTGCGGCCGGAGCCGTTTGCCGGGCCGCAGCGGCTGTGGTTCGTGAACATGGGCGGCTACGACCCGGCCCAGCTGGCGGAGCAGCACGCCTTCGGGTTGTTCGTGGCCAGCAGCCCCCAGGCGGCGAAGGCCGCAGCCCGCCGCCGCCTGCTGCCGGGGTTGGAGCAGCGCCATAAGGACGACCTGCACGGGGTGGACCAGGCCCTGGGGGATGGGGTGGATGGTTGCCTGGATGTGCAGCTCAGCCTTGCCGCCCCTGGAGAGGGGGCCGGTGGGGAGCGGCAGCCCCTGGCGCTGCACCTGATCCCCGATCGACGCCAGCAGCCGCAGATCCCGGACTGGTTCGGCTATCGGCTGATCTGAGGGAGCGGCCGGGGCGGTCGGCTGCGGGAGCGGTCGGCGGCGGTTCGCACTGGCGGCATTCGGCCATCAGCCTGGAGGGCCCGCCCGCCTGCCCCGTGGCTCCGCTGGTTCGCGTCCATCGATCGGAGGCTCATCAAGGCGCCCGGGATGCCTGGGCTGGCCGAGCCGCCCGGGTGCGGCTGGGCGTGGGGCTGCTGCTGCTGCTGCTGCCCCTGGCCGGTTGCGGACCGCGGCCGCCGTTTCCGGTGCAGACCCTTGCCGATTCGGGCCTGAAGCCGTTGCCTGCCGCGGCGCTGCGGGTCTGTGCGGCGCGGCTGGGGCTGCCGCCGGAGCTGGCCCGTCCCGCCCATGCCACCAACTACGGCGAACGCCAGCGCCGCGATGCTTTTGGTCGGGAGGTGCCGCATCAGCCGCAGCTGATCGTGCTCCATGAAACCGTGATCAGCGCGGCCGATACGGTGCGGCGGTTTGCCACGCCCCATCCCCGCGATGACGACCAGGCCAGTTATCACCTGCTGGTGGATCGCGAAGGCCAGCGGCTGCGGATCGTGCCGGATGGGGGGCGGGCCTATGGGGCGGCGATGGCCGCCTTCGGTGATTTCACGGTACGAATCCGACCCACGTCAGTGGGTTCGCTGAACAACGTGGCCCTGCATCTGAGCCTGGAGAGCCCAGCCGATGGCCGCGGCGATGGTGACGCCCATTCCGGTTACACGGCCGAGCAATACCGGGTGGCAGCGGCCCAGGTGCTGCTCTGGCAGGCGGCCCATGGCATCCCGATCAGCCGTGTCACCACCCACGAGTCGGTGGACCGCAGCCACAGCCGCCGCGATCCGCGCAGCTTCCGCTGGTCGGCCTTCGATCAGGCCTGGCAGCAGGCAGCCAAGCGCTGCGGCCTGGCCAGCTACGACCGGGGGCGGGCGACTCTTTG
>JBMSXZ010000180.1:0-3068 GCA_049426205.1 Cyanobium sp. | reverse complement strand
CCGATGCTGGGGAAGAAGCTCGTATCCACCACGTAGAGGTTGTCGAGCTCGTGGGCCTTGCAGTTCACATCCAACACCGAAGTGGCCGGATCGGTGCCGAAGCGGCAGGTACCGGCCTGGTGCCCCACCGCCGCGATGCCCATCGGGTTCTTCACGTAGACCTGACGCTCCACCAGGTGCTTTTTCAGATAAAGACGATCCAGCACCCCCTGCAGACGGCTCCACAGACGCGCAGCAGACGTGTTGTTGTTGGACGCGTAGTTGAGGTGGATGTGGCCGGCTGAATCGATGGTCACCCGATTGTTGGGATCGGGCAGATCCTCGGTGGTGAGCCAGAAATCCAGAGCATGGGCCGCGATCTCATCCATGCCCCAGTTGGGCATCAGGAAGGTTTCCAGGGGTGCATAGCCCTTCATGATGGCCCCACGGGTCTTGCCGGTCATCTGGATGTTGCCCATGGGGTAGTCGTAATCGGCATCGCCGAAGTACCAGTCGTTGATCGAGATCGTTTTCTGGAAAATGGTGGGATTGGGCTCATGGGAGAGCGCCACAGCCGCTTTGCTGTTGTGGAACATGTAGTTGCGCCCAACCTGATCGGAGCCGTTGGCCAGGCCCCGCGGGTGCCGATCGTTGGCCGACAACAACAGCAGGCGGGCACTGTTGGCCGCACCGCAACTCACCACCACGATGTCTGCCGAATAGTGAAGCTCCTCGCCATCGCGCACCAGCTCCACGCCGGTCACCGTGCGGCCGGTGGCATCGGTGTGCAGCCGCTTCACATCGGCGCGGGTCAGCAGCGACACGTGGGTGCCGGTGGCCAGCGCCGGTCGCACCCCGCAAACCTCCGCATCTCCCTTGGCATGCATCAGGCAGGGGAAGCCATCGCAGTTGTTACAGCGCCGGCAGCGGCTGTAGGGCATGTTGCTCTCATCGAGCATCACACCACTGGGGGCATGGAACGGATGCAGGCCGGCACTGCGCAGATCATCGGCCAGCTTCTGGATGCGCGGCTCGTGGGAAATCGGTGGATGGGGGTAGGGCGCCGAGCTGGGGGGATCGGTGGGATCTTCGCCGCGCAGGCCATGCACGTGGTACATCGCCTCGGCCTGCTGATACCAGGGCTCAAAGTCGCTGTAGCGCAGCGGCCAGGCCGGCGAGATGCCGTCGTGATGCTCCAGCTGCTCGAAATCACGCTGGCGCAGACGGAAGTGGTGGGCGCCATACATCTTGGTGGCACCACCCACGAAGTAATGGGTGCCGGGCTGAAACGGATTCCCCTTGCCGTCGTACCAGATATCGCGTGAGATGTAGCGGTTCTTCTGGAACACCTCCTCGGCGTCCCAGTTCTGCGGCTCCTGTGGCAACCAGTCGCCCCGTTCCAGGATCAGGATGCGCAACCCCGTGGGTGCCAGCACACGGGCCAGGGTGCCGCCGCCGGCACCACTGCCGATGATGATCAGGTCAAAATGCTGCTGCTCGGGCTTCTGCAGCTGGGCCAGGGAGGGCAGCATGTTCACAGGAGTCGCCATCGATTCCCACAAGCTAGAAACACCTGGGCTGGTTGTCTGCCCACTGTGACAATGGGTGGAAAGCCTGCTCATCGGCCAGGCCATGATCATCGAGCCTGCAATGCATCAGCTCACGGGATAACGACTGAGCTGATGGATCATCTTGCACACCATCGCTGTCCAACCGGTCTGATGACTGGCACCCACACCACGGCCGTTATCGCCATGGAAGTACTCATTGAACAGGATCAGATCACGCCAGTGCGGGTCGTTCTGAAACAGCCCCACATCGCCATTGAACGGACGACGACCCTCGCCATCGCGGCGGAACAGATTGACCAGGCGGTGCTCCAGCTGCAGCGACGCGTCCCAGAGCGTCATCCAGTGGCCTGAGCCGGTGGGAAACTCCACCTGGAAGCTATCGCCATAGTAATGGCCGAACTTCTGCAAGGCCTCGATCAGCAAAAAGTTGATCGGCATCCACACCGGACCGCGCCAGTTGGAATTGCCGCCGAACATCGCCACCGGGCTATCAGCGGGGCTGTAGGCCAGGGTCTGGCTGTCGCGGCCCTCTGTGAAGCTGTAGGGATGTTCGCCATACACCTTAGAGAGGGCACGGATGCCATAGGGCGAGAGGAACTCATTCTCATCAAACAGGCGCTGACAGATGCGCTTGAGCCGCTGTTCAGGAACGAGGGCAAACAGCAGACGGTCATTGCGCCACTGGCCGAAGTTCTCGATCAGCCACTGGGGTCTGGTGCGCTCATGCAGGAACCACTGCAAGCTCCGCTGCACATCGAGGATCGGCAGACGCTTCACGGTGTCCACATCAAAGCTGGCCACCGCCAGCAGCGGCACCAGACCGGACACAGAACGGCTGCGCAGATAATCCGTGCTGCCGTCCGGACGCTTGATCACGTCGTAGTAGAAGCCATCCTCCTCATCCCAGTTGAGATAACCGCGGTTTCCAGGCAGATTCAGGGTGAGTGCCAGTTGCACAAAGTCGTAGATGAAGCGCTCACAGATATCGGCATACTCAGGCTCCTCGCGACTGAGCTCCACACTGATGTTCAGCAGGTTGAGGCTGAGGGAGGCCATCCAGGCCGTGCCATCACATTGCTCGATGTGGCTGCCATCGCTGAGGGGATAACGACGATCAAACACAGCGATGTTGTCGAGGCCAAGGAATCCCCCCTCGAACACGTTGTCGCCGGAGCGGTCGTTGCGGTTAGCCCACCAGCCGTACTCCAGGATCAACTTGCGCAGGGCCGCCCGCAGGAAGCCAAGGTCGGGCTCTTCGGTGGCCTTGCGATCGATCTGGAAGATGCGCAGGGCCGCCCAGGCGCCGATCGGTGGATTCGGATCGGAGAGCGCCCACTCGTAGGCGGGGGTCTGGGCGTTGGGGGCCGTGTAATGGGGTGAGCGCAGCAGCATGCACTGCTGCTTGGCCGTGGCGGGATCGAACACCGCAAATGCCACGGCGTGGAACATCAGATCCCACTGACAGAAGTAGGGGTACTCCCAGGCATCCGGCATGGAGATCACATCGTGGGCATGCAG
>JBMSXZ010000179.1:0-3091 GCA_049426205.1 Cyanobium sp. | reverse complement strand
TCGTATTGCTGCATCACCGGGAACTGCACGCGGTAGATGGTGATCAGTTCATCGAGGGTGAGCCCGAGGGCCTGGGCCACCAGCACATCGATCTCCACCAGGGCCTGGCGGCGGGCGTAGTCGGTGCGCAGGGCGCAATCGCGCTGCCAGGTGGGGGTGAGGTTGCTGAAGAAGCTGTTGGGCAGGCGGGGATCGTCTTTGGCCCAGCGTTGCTGTTGGAAGGCGTCATCCCAGCACTCGCTCCAGAGATCGGCGTAGTGGGTGGTGAGGCAGTTGAGGGCGAGGGTGCGTGAGCGCATCTTGGAACGTTGGCAAGGCTCAATTGGTGGGAGAGGAATCTGTCTAAGGACATTTTTATTTGCATGTCGCATCCCGGTTGACTTCACAAAGAAGTCGATGGGAATACTGATGCCCATGGAAAGAAAGTCAATGGCGGATTCCGGGCGCCGAAAAATACTGGATATGCAAGTATTTATGTGTCCGGCCTTCTTGGGAATCAGAATTGGAATAAATGTTCTCTCGTTAGAGGGAACGCACATCTCTCGGCTTGCAATCCGAGGGAAGTCGGTGGCAAGCTCACTCGAACTCCATGGTGCGATGGCAATCCTCGAGCGGTACTCGCCGCTTCTCGGGGCCGGGATGTAATTGGTGCGGGGCAGGTAGTTATCAGGTATGAGCGTCAAATCGATGCAGTTATACTGATCGCGTTGGTTGCAAATCGCTCTCGGTGTCTTCTGGAGAGGTGAACCCACGAAAAAGTGGGGACCTGAGAGAATTAGTTCTTCTGGATCCATGGGGAACTTGGTCTCCCTGCGGATGATTCCTTCTTTCTGTGCATTGGTTTCATGCCACATCTCAAGAATCATGTAATCATCTCTTAGGTCGCCGAGTCGCTGAGGGGTTGTCGCAAGCTTCTCCACTACGCTCAAAAGCTGTTGAGAATGAAGCGCTGGCAGCCTTGCTCTACAGGCTGGCGTCCCTGCTTCGTCGTATAGCTTAGCGAAAAGGCCAAGGCTCTGCTCCTGTGCGTGAATTAAGCGCTGCCGATGGCCACTAGTGTCCCACTCGTTGTTATTGGTCTTGATTCCGCCAACCAATCCACTTCCGTCGTGCTCAAAACAGGCGTCAATTGTTTTAGGATGATAGAGGTTGGCAGCATGAATAAAGCTAATCGCGTGTGGATGGCCATACAAGTTTATGCTGAACTTTGCATGGTGATCGACTTCTGCGAATAGAGGGAGCTCGTTCTGGAACTGGAAGTGGTCCAAGAGTCGTCCATAAATTTCTTCCCGAAGAGGTCCGCCTCTTGGGTCGTCATAGACGCCTTCAGGATGAAGAAAGCCTTGCACCCCTTGCCCTGAGGCAACCCTCCAGGCCTGTGGCATAAAGCATTTGTACAGATTCGTCTGGCTGCCCTTCAGCAGCGGATAGTTCTGCAGGGCATTCAGAAACGTCTGGCTGCCGTTCTGGGCTTCGAATTCCTCGAGATAGGCCGCCCGCAGGTTGGGATTTTGGCTGAAGGCCTCGCTGCGACGCTTCGCCAACTCGCTGGCGCTGACTTTCCTGATCAACACCATAGGGTCAGCATCCCCGATCACCCCCTTCTCTTCCCACTCCACCTTCAACCAGGGTGGATTCCCCACGATCACGTCAAACCCACCAGCCTCGAGCAGATCGGCAAACTCCAGATCCCAGTGCAACGGCCGTACGCGCTCGGCGACCTGCTCAGCCAACCGAAGCCGCTCGATGTCTTCCAGCAGCCGAGCCTTGTTCACAATCCCGCGGCGATCCTGGAAATCGATCGCTTGTTGTTTGGGCTGGGTGTCTGGCAGCAGCTGCAGTTGCCCCTCCTCCTCATCCAGCACCGATTCGATGTCGCCCAGCACGCAGCTCAGGTCGTTCAGCCATTCCTCGCGGCTGGGCAGCTGGTGGGCCTGCTCCAGCGGCCAGAACCACAGGGCACACCAGTAGTCCATCGCCAGCTTCAGCCGTAGCCGGGCGTTGGCATTGGCGATCCCTTCGCCTGCCACCTCCTGGCTCTGGATCCGGTCCTTGAGGCTGAGCGGCTTCCAGGCCAGCCCTGTATCGGCCTCGGGATCGCCCCACACCGGCAGCGGGTCGGTGGTGCGCTCGCGGATCTGGGCGAGCTGGTCGGCCCACTCCTGCATCAGGCCATCGGCGATGCGGCTCAGCCGCTGCAAGCGCCTGATCTCCGGCCCGCTGAACGGCTTGGCGGCGAAGGTCTTCTTCCAGTTGCTGATCGTCTTCACCTGCTCTGGCAGCAGCTCCTTGATCACCGCATTGGCCTTGATCGCCATGCCGGGATCGGGCAGCAGGAAGTGGAAGATGGCGTCGTTTTGCAGCTCCTGATCCCAGGCCAGCTCTTCAGGCGCCTGTTCATGCCAAGCCAGCGCTGGTTTGCCCTTCTTGCCTTCCTGGGGCAGCTGGTGCAACCGGTAGATCTGCCGCCGGCAACCCACCAGGGAGTTGCCGCAGAGCAGCTGCTGGCCAAACCAGGGCACAAAGGCCCGACCCTGCTCCGGCTGGTAGATGCTGTTGAGCCACAGGCTCACCTCCGCCAGCTCGATCGCCACCGGGTTGAGGTCCACCCCGAAGACGTTGCGATCGGCCAGCCGCATCTTCACCTTCTGCAGCTCCTGCTCGAAGTCGGCATGGGGGATGGTCTGCCCCAGCTCCTGCTGACGCAGCTCCAGGTACTTCAGGGCCAGCTGGTTGATCAGTTCATTCAGGTAGGCCGCGGAGCCCAGCGCCATCTCCAGCAGCTTGAACGTCAGGATGTCGGCGGCCGTCTTGCCCGGCAGCAGCTCCTTGAGCGTGTATTTGATCTGGCAGCGGGTGAGCGATTCAGGCGTGTAGTAGCTGGCGCTCTTGATCCGGTCGCGACCCGCCAGCCGGTAGATGAAGGATCCCTTCTCATACATCTTCGGGCCGGTGGCCTCGGCGTTGGGCACGATCTCCTCGCGCTTGTAGTTGCCCAGCTGGCTGGCGGGCACGAAATGACCCACCTCCAGCTCGTCGTGGGCCTTGCCGCGGGCCTGCAGGCCACTGTCCTCGTCGTCCTCGGGGTCGT
>JBMSXZ010000178.1:0-3117 GCA_049426205.1 Cyanobium sp. | reverse complement strand
GGCGGCATGGGGGTGCTCAGCACCCTTGTAGACCTTCAGCTTGCGGAACAGCTGGCGACCAAGGGCGTTGTGGGGGAGCATGCCCTTGACGGCCTTTTCGATGATCCGCTCGGGCAGGCGGGCCTGCAGGTGAGCGAAGGTCTCGGTCTTCATGCCACCCGGGCGACCGGAGTGACGGCGGTAGACCTTCTCGGTGGACTTGTTGCCGCTCACCTTCACCTTCTCGGCGTTGATCACGACGACGAAGTCGCCGGCGTCGATGTGGGGGGCGAAGTTGGGGCTGTTCTTGCCCCGCAGCACCGATGCCACTTCGCTGGCGAGGCGGCCGAGGGTCTGATTCTCCGCATCAACCAGATACCACTGGCGTGCGGAGGAATCCTGGGGAGGGACGAGGGTCTTGTTCATCGCACCGGCGGGCCGGATCGGATAGCGCTCGTCCGGGGCACCGGCCTGGCGTCAGAGCTGACGACGGCTTGGTGCTCGAACGGAGCTGGACAGGGTCTGGACAGGGAACGGCGGGACCACCCGGAACCGGGTGACTGAAGCTCGTGGAGCGACCCTACCGCTTCGCCTGCCGGCATCCCTGGGGATGACCTGCGCAAGAGAGAGGAGCGGGCGCATCGAAGCGGGCAAGCCCCCAGCTGGGGACAGACCTGGCAGGCCCCGAGGGGCCTCACCTTCTCACTGGCTGCCGTGCGGCCGATGGGGCGAGCCCAGGCCGGCACCGGCAGTGTGATCTGACAGACGCCGCCGGCGGGATCGGCTTCTCAGCTGATCGGGCCAGGCGGCGGAGCGTCAGAACACTCCAGCAAATACCGCGGTTGGCAATCATACCAGGCGCCCCTGGGGAACACCTCGTGCGGGTAGCCCACCCGCAGCAGGCAGAGCCCCTGGGGCGGAGCCGCCTCCTTCACCTCCTCGCGGGCCGCCTGGCGCCAGCGGCGCTCAAAGGTCGCCAGATCGAGGCGACCCTCCGCCAGGGCCACCAGCTGCCCCATCACCAGCCGCACCATGCCGTACAGAAAGCCGGAGGCCTGCAGCTCCACCTCGATCAGGTCACCGCGCCGCACCACACTCACCTCCTGCAGGGTGGTGACCGAGTGGGAGCGGCTGCTGCCGGCCCGCTCGAACGCGGCGAAGTCATGGCGGCCGAGCATGCCCTCCAGGGCGTGGCGCATCACCTGCTCATCGAGACGCACCTGATAGCGGTGCCAGCTCCAGGGAGCGAGAAACAGGTTGGGGGTGCGCCCGTTGTAGAGGGTGTAGCGGTAGCGGCGGTAACAGGCGGAAAAGCAGGCATGCCAGGTGGGCGGCACGGCGGCGGCGGCACGCACGCGGATGCTGGCGGGCAGGCGGCCATTGAGGGCGGCCGGCCAGCGATGGGGGGGGATTGGACCGGCGGCATCGAAATGCACCACCTGCCCGGCGGCGTGCACACCGCTGTCGGTGCGACCGGCCGCCACCACCGCCGCCGGTCGCTGGGGATCCAGCTGGGCCAGGGCCGCCTCCAGCGTTTCCTGCACGCTCGGATCGCGGGGCTGACGCTGCCAGCCGCAGTAGGCGCTGCCGTCGTACTGCAGGCAGAGGGCGATGCGCCGCAGGGGGGCGGACGCGGACACGGAACGGGTCATCAACGCGGGGACGGAAGCGCGCTGACAGCGGTGCGGGGGCACCGGCGCGGGTGATGGCGGCGAGGCACGCAGCAAAAAGCCGCTCCAGGTGGGGAACCCGGGGCGGCAGAAGACGGAACCAGAGACAACAAGCCGGTGGACCGGGGTTCAGACCAGCTCGATGATCGCCATCTCGGCGTTGTCGCCACGGCGGGGCACGGTGCGGATGATGCGGGTGTAACCACCGTTGCGATCGCCGTAGCGCTCCTGGGCCTTGTCGAACAGGGCATGCACCAGCTGCTTGTCGTAGATGTAGCCGATGGCGCGGCGACGGGCGGCAAGACTGCCGTCCTTGGCCAGGGAGATCATCCGCTCGGCTTCATCGCGGAGCGCCTTGGCGCGGGCCTTGGTGGTGGTGAGGCGACCTTCGCGGATCAGCTGCGTGGTGAGTGCGCGCAGCATCGCTTTGCGTTGGTCGGCGGGGCGTCCCAGCAGGGGGACTCGGCACTGGTGGCGCATGGCGGGTCAGGGGGTGGGTTCGGGGGTGAAATCGCTCGCGGGGTCGCCCTGGATCAGGCGCTGGTGCGGCTCTGGGGCAGGGAGATGCCGATGCGCTCGAGGGCCTCGATCACCTCATCGGCGGACTTGGAGCCGAAGTTCTTGATCTCCAGGAGATCTTCGTAGCTGAAGCCCATCAGATCGGACACGGAGTTGACCTGGGCACGCTTCAGGCAGTTGTAGGCGCGAACCGAAAGGTTCAGCTCCTCCAAAGGAATCTGCGCTTCAGCGGAGGGCTCGGGCTCCAGGCCGGGCTCATCGGCCATGGTCAGGCTGGCCAGTGGCTGGAACAGGGCGATCAGCTGGTTGGCGGCCTGCGCCATGGCGTCGTCGGGGGTGACGGAGCCATCGGTCTGGATCTCGAGGCGCAGGCGCTCACGGGCGGAACCACCCTCGCCGACAGCGGTCTCGTCAACGGAGTAGTTGACGCGACGCACGGGCATGAACACGGCATCGATCTGCAGCAGATCGATGGCGGCGGTGTCCTCTGCGCGGCGATCCACCGGGCGGTAGCCCACACCACGCTCGACGTGCACCTCGAGCTCGAGGCTGTGGCCGTCGGCCACGGTGGCAATCGGGCGGTCGCCGTCGATCACGCTCACCTGCGAGGAGAACTGCAGGTCAGCGGCGGTGACGGTGGCGGGACCGCTCACCACCAGGCGACCGATCTCCAGCTCACGGCTGCGGCTGCTGACCGTGACGTCCTTGCAGTTCAGCAGGATGTCGAGCACGTCCTCGCGCACGCCCGGCACCGTGGCGTACTCGTGGTTCACACCGGCGATGCGCACGGCGGTGATGGCACTGCCCTCAAGGGCACCCATCAGCACGCGGCGCAGGGCATTGCCGAGGGTGATGGCCTGGCCCCGCTCAAGGGGACCGATGACGAACACACCCGTCTGGGAGCGGTCGTCGGCGACCTGGTGTTCAACCCGATCGATCTGGTACTGCA
>JBMSXZ010000177.1:0-3130 GCA_049426205.1 Cyanobium sp. | reverse complement strand
CTTCTCGTCGCGCTCGGTTTTGGTCTGGCTGAACTGCTTGAGCACCTCGCCGATGCCCTTGGCGCACTCCTTCTCGAGGAACTTGGGCAGGGTGTCGTCGGTTGCCTGCGGCTCGGGGATCACCTGCTCGATGCCGAGCTCCTTGAGCAGGGCCTGCTGGGCCTTGATCAGTTCGCACACCGCTTCGTAGCCGAAGTCGATGGCTTCGATCACATCCTGTTCGGGCAGCTGGTTGGCGCCCGCCTCCACCATGATCACGCCCTCGGGGGTGCCGGCCACCACCAGGTCGAGGTCGGAGCGCTCAATCTCGCGGTAGCTGGGGTTGAGCACGAAGTCGTCGCCCAGCAGACCCACCCGCACGGCCGCCATGGGGCCGTGGAAGGGAATCTTGGCCAGGAGAGTGGCCATCGACGCGCCGGTCACGGCGAGCACATCGGGCGGCACCCGTTCATCGAGGGAGAGGCAGGTGGCCACCACCTGCAGGTCGTCGCGCATCCAGCCGGGGAACAGGGGCCGCATGGGCCGGTCGATCAGGCGGGCGATCAGGGTGGCCCGCTCGGGCGGGCGCGCTTCGCGGCGCATGAAGCTGCCGGGGATGCGACCGGCGGCGTAGAGGCGCTCCTCGTAGTCGCAGATCAGGGGGAGGAAATCAATGCCTTCGCGGCCACCGGAGCGGGTTGCCGTCACCAGAACGGCGGTGTCCCCACATTCGACCATCACCGAGCCGCCGGCCTGGGGGGCGAAGCGACCCGTGGTCAGCCGGATCTCCCGACCATCGAAGGAGATCGACTGCGTCTGTCCTTGCACTGGGCGTTATGTCCTTTTGTTGTCTCGACCATTCTCGCATCCGGCCTTCTGCAGCGGCCGCCACGGGGGTTGAGAGCCGCCCACCAGGCGTAGCCCTGGCCCCAGGGCCTGAGCCCCGCCCACACCCAAGCAAAACCCCTGGCGAGGCAGCGGTGGTGGGCTGCCTGAGGGCCAGGGGTGCAGGGAGGACGAGAGGGTTGAGGGAGCGGCTTGAACGGTCAGGGCCGGCGCATCACCAGCTCGACTTGACCACGCCAGGGAGTTCGCCTTTGTGGGCACGCTCGCGGAGCTGGTTGCGGCACAGGCCGAAATCGCGGTAAACACCGCGGGGCTTGCCGGTGGCCCAGCAGCGGTTGCGCCGACGGGACGGGGCGCTGTTGCGGGGCAGATCCTGGATCTTGCGGTGGATCTCCAGGCGCTCCATCGGATCGCCAGCGGCGGTGAAGGCCGCCTTGAGGGCGGCGCGCTTGGCGGCGAAGCGCTCCACGAGTTTGCGGCGCTTGGCATCGCGCGCGATCATCGACTTCTTCGCCATGCGGGCGGGTACTCATTGCGTCGGAGCGTGCATCGTACCCTGCCGGCCGCCGCCTCCGCCCCGGCAGGAAGGGAACCGGAGCTTAACGGGCGAGCCACTGCTGGATCGCCGGCAGCTGGCTGGTGTCCTTGACGACCAGAAGCAGGCTCAGCCCCATCAGGAACACCAGGCCAGACTGCATGAAGGCCATCTGAAACCGCTCCGGCAGGGGCCGCCCCCGCAGACCCTCCAGCAGCAGCAGGGCCAGCTGGCCGCCGTCGAGCATCGGCAGCGGCAGGGCGTTGAGCACGGCCAGGTTGATCGAGATCAGCGCGGTGAAGAGAAACAGGCTGGCCCCGCCCTGACGGGCGAGGGAGGCTCCCATCTCGACGATCTTCACCGGCCCCGACACTTGCGCCGCGGTCTCGCCGAAATGGGTGACCAGGCTGCCGAACCCCGACACCGTGCGGCGGGTCAGGGTGAGCAGATCGGCATTGGCCTGGCGCAGGGGTTCGAGGGGGCCGCGGGGGCGCCGGAAGACCTCGGTGCCGTTCGGTTGCAACTGGGCGCCGATCCGGCCGATGCCGCCCTGGTCGCTGGGGGTGAGCTGGATCGTCAGGCGCTGGCCGCCGCGCTCGGCCTGCAGCTGCAGGGGGATGGCGGGGGAGGAGCGGATCGTGGCCACCAGATCGGCCACCGCCTGCTGCCCCCCCTGCAGGGGTTGGCCCGCCAGGCTGACGATCCGGTCTCCGGCCTGAAGGCCGGCGCTGGCGGCCGGTTGCCCCCCCTGAACCCCGGTCACCAGAACGCCGGGGGTGGTGCTGAAGCCGGCGGGGATTCCAACCAGCACCCCCTGGGCCAGCAGCACCGCCCAGGCCAGCAGCAGGTTGGCGATCACGCCGGCGGCGATCACCAGGGCCCTCTGGCCCAGGGGCCGGTTGCGCAGCAGGTCGGGGTCATCGGCGGGGATGCCGCTCTCCTCCTCGTCGTCGGGGAACGACACATACCCCCCCAGGGGAATGGCCCGCAGCGCGTAGAGCACGCCGCGGCGGCGGCGCTGCAGCAGGGCCGGCCCGAAGCCCACCGAAAAACCGCTCACCCGGATTCCCTGCCAGCGGGCCGCCAGGAAGTGGCCGGCTTCATGAACCACGATCAGGCCGGCCAGGATCGCCAGTGCGGTGAGAACGCCCATCAGGCCGGGACAGCAATCGGGCCATTCTGGGGGCAGCGGCCACCCACCGGCACCGGTTGGCCGGCGGCGGATGTCCGCTGCAGCCGCCGCTCCGGCATCGCCAGCGGGCCGTGAAGGCCGGCGCCGGCGGCCAGGCGCGGCCGGTGCCGGGCCGGGCCTCAGTCCTGAGCCACCAACCGGTCGCTGCCGAAATAGGGCACCAGGGCCGCCGGCAGGAGCACGCTGCCATCGGACTGCTGGCCGTGTTCGAGCAGGGCGGCCATGGTGCGGCCGATCGCCAGGCCGCTGCCGTTGAGGGTGTGCAGCAGGCGCGTTTTCTTGCCCTCGCGGCAGCGGATCGCAGCGCGCCGGGCCTGGAAGTCACCGCAGGTGCTGCAGCTGGAGATCTCGCGGTAGGTGCCGGCGCCGGCCAGCCACACCTCCAGGTCGTAGGTGCGGGCGGCGGAGAACCCCAGGTCACCGCTGCAGAGCTCGATCCGCCGGTACGGCAGCTCCAGGGCCTCCAGCACCCCCTCGGCGTCGCGGGTCAGCTGTTCGTGGGCCGCGTCCGAGTCTTCGGGGCGGCAGAACCAGTAGAGCTCCACCTTGTTGAACTGATGCAGGCGGATCAGGCCGCG
>JBMSXZ010000176.1:0-3143 GCA_049426205.1 Cyanobium sp. | reverse complement strand
GGTCCGCAGCATGAGGTGGAGCTGGAGAGCTTCTTGATCAGCCAGACGCCGATCAGCCAGGCCCAGTGGCGGGAGGTGGCGGGGTGGCAGGAGCGGCCCGGGGAGAGCTGGGGGCGCGAATTGGAGCCGAATCCCTCCTCGTTTCAGAGCCAAGATGGCCAGGGGAAGGCCCGCTTGCTGGCGGACGAAACCAGCACGGACGATCGCCCGGTGGAGCAGGTGAGCTGGGAGGAGGCCATGGAGTTCTGCAACCGCCTGAGCCAACGCACCGGCCGGACCTACACCTTGCCGAGCGAAGCCCAGTGGGAATATGCCTGCCGGGCCGGGACCAGCACGCCCTTTCATTTTGGGGAAACGATGACGCCGGAGCTTGCTAATTACGATGGGAACACCAGCTATGCCAATGGCCCCAAGGGCGAGTATCGCCAGCAGACCACTCCTGTGGGGATGTTTCCAGCGAATGCTTGGGGCCTGCAGGACATGCACGGCAATGTGTGGGAATGGTGCCTGGACCACTGGCATGGGACCTATGAGGGAGCCCCCGTTGATGGCAGCGCCTGGCTGGATGATGAAGGGCCATCTGCAGCAGAAGACAGTGAGAAAGACAGGCTGCTGCGCGGCGGCTCCTGGTTCCTCATCCCCGGGAACTGCCGCTCGGCCTACCGCGGCCGCAACCAGCCCGGCCTTGCCAACTACTTCATCGGTTTTCGTGTGGTCTGCCTCCCCCAGGGCCCTTCCCTTAACCCTTAATCCCTTAATCCCTTAACACTTGGCTGTTTCTTAACACTGGCTGTTGGCTTGCGGCTGTTCGGGGTTTGGGCAGGCTGTTGGGCTTGGTTTGATGGGCTGTTGGTTTTGCCCCCCCGGCGCCGTAGGCGCCTCGATGCATCGCCCCTTTTTCCCCATGTCCGCCCCATCCAACGCCGAGCTGCCGATTCAGGAAGCCACCCTCGATCTGGTGCGCTGGTTCATTCCGATCCTCCACCGCCTGCCCCGTCAGCACCGCCACGGCCTTGGCGATCGGCTGGTGGCCAATCTCTACGAGCTGCTGGAGCAGCTGGCCCTGGCCCGCTTTCAGCGGCAGCGGCGGGAGATCCTGGAGCCCCTCGGCGGCCGGATTCAGCTGATCCAGCTCCAGACCCGGCTGCTCCACGACTTCCAGCTGATCGATCTGCGCCGCTATGAACACGCCAGCCGCCTGATCAGTGCCATCGGCCGCCAGCACAGCGCCTGGCTGGCTCAGCAGCGCCGCCCCGCCTGATGGCTCTCACCAACCTCTATCCCCGCCTCACCAGCTTCGCCAGCCTGCTGGCCGCCGCCCGCCGCGCCCAGCGGGGCAAGCGCTACCGGCCGGCGGTGCTCGCTTTCAATGCCAACCTCGAGGTCGAACTGCTGCGGCTGCAGGCCGAGCTGCGCAGCTTCACGTACCAGCCCGGCAGCTACCGCCAGTTCCGCATCCGCGACCCCAAGCCCCGGCTGATCAGCGCCGCCCCCTTCCGCGACCGGGTGGTCCACCACGCCCTCTGCGCTGCGATCGTCTCGCCGCTGGAGCGCAGCTTCCATCCCGGCAGCCATGCCAACCGGCTGGGTTACGGCAGCCATCGGGCCCTGCGCCGCTTCACCGCGGCAGCGGCCCGCCATGGCTGGCTGTTGCAGGCCGACATCCGCCTCTACTTCCCGAGCATCGATCTGACGATCCTGCGGGCCCAGCTGGCGGCTGCGATCGCCTGCCCCGGCACGCTCTGGCTGCTGGATCAGCTCCTGGCCAATGGCGCCACGATCGGTCCAGCCCTCGATGCCTTCCCCGGCGACACCCTGCTCACCCCCCTGCAGCGGCCTCGCGGCCTGCCGATCGGCAACCTCACCAGCCAGTTTCTCGCCAACCTGCACCTCAACGCCCTCGACCACACCCTCAGCGCGCTGCCCGGTGTTCGTGCCTACCTCCGCTACGTCGATGATCTGGCGTTGTTCGCCGACCATCCCGAGCCGTTGCAGCGGGCCCGCAGCCGCCTGGATGGTGAGCTGGCGGCGTTGCGCCTGAGGGCCCATCCGGTCAAGACCCAGATCCGTCGCTGCCGCGATGGCGCCAGCTTCGTGGGTTTTGTGGTGCGGCCAGGTCGGCTGCGGGTGCGCAACCACAACCTCCGCCGGGGTCGGCAGCGGCTGCGGCAGCAGCACCGGGCGGTGGCCGCCGGGGTGTTGCCCCTGGAGGCGGCCCGTTCCAGCCTGCTGAGCTGGAATGCCCACCTGGCCCATGGCCACACCTGGCGGCTGCGGCAGCGGTTGTTTGCTGCCCTTCCCTACGCGGCGGACCTACCCTGAAACCGGGCGGGTCGCGCAGCTGCTGCGCGGCGGCTCCTGGAACAACAACCCCAGGAACTGCCGCTCGGCCTACCGCAACCACAACCAGCCCGACAATGCCAACAACAACGTCGGTTTTCGTGTGGTCTGCCTCCCCCAGCACCCTTCGCCGTCAGAACCGTGGGAAGGGATTCCCGCGGGCGCACTGGAAGGGTCCAGACCCGCTCCTGTGATCAGCCGGCCACGCCCGCTGATCCGCACAGCGCCGCAGGGCGCCCCGCCCGCCCATGGCTTCGCCATCGACGCCGGATCCGCGCCCTTCTTTTCGCTCCAGCCATGACCACCAGCGCTCCCCGGGTGAGCTTTCTCCTGCGCCAGCCGCGCCAGGTGCAGGGCTATCGGGAGGTGTTGGTTGTGGGTAAGGGTTGGTCGGCTCAGTCTTGGTCGGATGGCTCCAAGTGGGGCGATGGATCAAATCCTGGTGGCGGAGGGCTCGACGACCTCGCCCTCACCATGGTCTGGATTCCGCCGGGGCGCTTCTGGATGGGATCGCCGGCCGCTGAACCCGAGCGAGCTGACAGCGAGGGTCCCCAGCATCTGGTGCAGTTGCAGGGGTTTTTCATGGGGCAGGCCCCGATCACCCAGGCCCAGTGGCGGGAGGTGGCCGGCTGGGGGCCTGTGGAGCGGCGATTGGATCAGGACCCCTCAGCCTTCGTGGTGTCCCGCCAGTACGGCCCGGCGCGCAAGGGCGGCACGGCCAGAACCGAGCGGTTTCAGTTGCTGGCGGGCGAAACCAGCACAGACGATCGCCCGGTGGAGCGGGTGAGCTGGGATGACGCCAT
>JBMSXZ010000175.1:0-3156 GCA_049426205.1 Cyanobium sp. | reverse complement strand
CCAATGATCCAGGCACCATTCCCACACATTGCCGTGCATGTCCTGCAGGCCCCAGCCATTGGCGGCAAACATCCCCACCGGGGTGGTCTGCTGCCGAAACTCGCCCTTGGGGCCATTGGCATAGCTGTAATTCCCGTCGTAATTGGCCAGCTCCGTGGTGATCGTCTCCCCAAACGCAAACGGAGTGGTGCTCCCGGCCCGGCAGGCGTACTCCCACTGGGCTTCGCTCGGCAGCTTGTAGGCATCGCCGCTCAGGGCCCTCAGGCGCCTGCAGAACTCCATCGCGTCGTCCCAGCTCACACGCTCCACCGGCCGCTGATCGCTGTCCGCCTGGCCCGTGAAATAGGAAGGGTTCAACGCCAGCTCACGCTCCCAGCGCTGTCCCAGCGGCGGCACCTGCCGCGCCACCGCCCGCCACTGGGCCTGGGTGATCGGCGTCTGCCCGATCAGAAAGCCCTCCAGCCGCACCCGATGCATCGGGCCTTCATCACTGCCTCGCAGCGGTTCATCCTCCGGTGACCCCATCACCAGCTCACCCGCCGGCACCTCAATCAAGGGCAGGCTCACCCCATCTCCCAGCTCCACCAGGCAGCCACGCACCTCCACCTCCCGCCGTTCCACCTGCCAGCCGCCGCCGCTGCGCACCAACCGGGCGCTCTCCACCCTCCGCCCAGCCAGGGGCTGCCGGGCCCCCGGATTCCGCTCCGCCGGGCCAGGCGGGGTGGTGGCTGGCGCCGCAGCGGAAGCCACCGGCGGGGCCGCCGAGGTCCCAGGCGCGGCTGGCTCCCCCGGCGCAGCTCGCAGAGGGGGAACGGCCTCCGCAGCGGCCTCGGTCGCTGCGGAGGCCTCCGCTGCTGAGGGCCCCTGGGGTCGTCCCGGCCCTGGCGGCGCCACCACATCCCCCGGTCCCGGCTTCACCCCAGCCAGGGCCGCCTTGCGAATCGCCAGGCTGATCGTTTTCAGCGCCTCCGCCCACTCCACCTCGTCCATCGCCTTGAGGTGGCGGCTGGGCGAGAGCACCGCCTGGTAGTGGTAGATCTCCGTGACCTCCACATGGCACGGGCCCACACTCGCCCACAGGATCGGCACCCCCTCCGCTTCCGCCGCCGCCAGCAGGGCGGGCAACTCCTCGTTGATCACAAACTCCGAGGCCAGGAACGCATCGCTGACCAGCAGCAGCGCCACCTTCGCCTCGGCCAGTGCCGCTTTGATCGCGGGGCGCCACTGGCTGCCGGCTGTGATCTGGCTGTCGTCCCAGAGCCGCAACTCCTGGCCCGTGGCGCGCAGCAGCGGCGCCATCATCCGCTGCAGCCGCTCCACCCAGAGGCGATCGACATGGCTGTAGCTGATGAACACATGCCGGCGCTCGGGAGCAGGCTGGGACACGCCGCGTTGTTGCCGTCTCGTCGCAGCGCATTGTGGCAGCGCCGCGGCAGGCAGGCAGGCGGGCAGCCATCGCCGCGGCAGGCAGCCAAGCCCGACAGGCCGGAGCCCAGCCGATTCAAGGCCGAGCCCTGGCCCCGCAGACCACGGGCACCTTGCGCAACTGCACAATCCAGGCCGTGATCCGAGCATCTGCACTGGAAGGCGAGCTGGCGCTGTTGTTGCTGCGTATGTACCGCAGCCTTCATGCCCTCTATGGCGGGGATCAAAGCCTGATGCGCCACTGGATCGCCCAGCCCAACCACCACCTCGGCGAGCAACCGCCGCGGTTGCTGCTGGCACGCATCGAAGGCCTCAACCGCGTTGCCAACCACCTCGATGCCCTCCGCGGCTGATTGCGGCGCGGTTCCGTTGACCCCCTTGAGCGGAGCTGTCCATCGAATCACCGACCGCCAGGGCCAGAGCGGTACCGCCGACCTGGTGGACGGTCTGCGGGAACAGGCGCGGCTGGAGCAGTTGATCGAAGCCGTCAAGCCGCCCATGCCCAGCGACGGGCCGGAGGCGGCGGAGGGGCGACCCCTGCCCTCCCAACGCCTGCTGCTCACCCCGTTTCGCTATCCGCCCCTGCAGAGTGGCTCGCGCTTCGGGCGGGTGCATCAGCGCCACCTCTTTTATGGCGCACGTTCCCTGGACACCGCCCTGGCCGAACGGGCCTTCCAGGCACTGCGGCAGCTGGAAGGCTCACCATTGCCTTCGGGGGCCAGGCTACAGCGCCAGCAGACTGCCTTTGCGGTGGAGATCGGCACCGAACGGGGCCTTGTGCTGCAACAGCACCTCAGCCCTGAGGCGCTGGCCGAGATCCGCGATCCCTCCAGTTATGGCGCCAGCCAACGCTGCGGCGACGCCATGCGCGATCGCCGGGTGCAGGCCTTCGAGACCGCTTCGGCCCGCTCGCCCCAGACCGCTGCCGTCGTGGGGGTGCTGACTCCCTACGCCTTCTGCAGCACGCCTTTCGATCTCCAGGATTGGACCCTGGAGATCGGCGCCGAGGGGGTGACGGCCGTTTGCTTTGGTGGTGGCCTCTCGGCCCAGTTCAGCCATGAGCAGTTTCTCGTGGACGGTCGTTGGCCCTCGCCATGACCCTCGCCATCAAAGGGCCTCCCCCAGGCAGCGAGGGCCGTGATCGGCATGGCAGCCGCGGCTGAACCCAGGCCGTCGCTCCAGGGCCGGCGGCGCCTGGGCGCCACCTGGCGCTCGGGGGCAGGCTCCTCGCTGGCCGCCCCATCCCGCCGACAGCTCGTACCTGCTGCCGCAGCAACCATGCCAGTGGGTGGCACTGATCTGGGGGGCCCCCTTGCGGCTCCCGGCCCGCATTCAGCGCTGCACCGTGCCACCAGCCAATCCCGCCGATCCGCCACCTCCCGCCACACCAGCCAACCCAGCCCGCGACAGCGAAAACTCTCCGCTTCCGCCAGACTTTCCTCCTCCGCCGCGCCCCTGGCCGGGGCTGGATCGCCTGGCCGTCCTCCAGGCCACGGGCGGCCTGGTGCTGGGTCTGATCGCCCTCTTTTCCTCCTATGACCACCTCACCCTCGCCGGCTACCGCATCGCCATCCAGCAGCAGTGGGGCATCCCCTGCATCCTTGCCTCGGTGGCGGTCATTTTTATCGATGCTCAACTGGCGACCCGTTCGCGAGATCGAGCAGCGCACGAAGCTGATCGAGATCGAAATCTTGCGCGAGCTGCAAAAGCAACAGCAGATCGAGAACGAGA
>JBMSXZ010000174.1:0-3184 GCA_049426205.1 Cyanobium sp. | reverse complement strand
TGGCATTTTCATATCTGCTGTATTGGTCCAAAGCGCTTATTTTTCGAGGTGCCCTCATGAATGAAGTGGCCGAGTTCTGATGGGATCTGCTGGGGTCGCTCCTGAACCCAGGTCTGGGCCCGGGTGAGCTTCAAGCCTGTGAGCAGATAGGAGGCCTGGTTTGCCTTGTCCGCCATCTGCCAGTACCGCAACTCCTCCTCAAGCTGTTGCGTGCCGACAAGGAACTCCCGGGCCTCATCCAGCCATCCGCGCAGGAGGGGCCATTTGCGCAGCAGGGCCTCATGGGCCACCTCCACCCAGCGCTCCTCACCCCGCTGCTCCACCGTGAGCAGACGGGCCTGCACCAGATGGGTGAGCAGTGGCCAGGACTTATCCGGCAGTTCCCCCCAGCGAGCTGGCCGGCGCGTGTAGGTGTCCTGGTCATTGACGCGAACCAGGGCGGGCACGAAGGCATCTCGCAGGGCCAGTTTCTCCTCTTGCGAAGGGCGACAGAGGTCGAGCACGCCATCGGCGGCCCGCCGCACGGAATTCTCCAGGGGGGAGAGGTGGGCCTCCGGATCCCCCAGCGCCTGGTAGTCGGAAAGACTCAGCGCCCTGTCGGCCCCGCCCAGATCGTAAATTTCGCGGAGGGCGAAGGCGAGCAGGGGCAGGGCGTCATCGGTGTCAGCGTCGCGGATAGCCGCCTGCACAAACGCCTCCTCCACGCTGAAGCCAGCCACCTGGGCAGGGCCTTTGATGATGTCGGCCATGCGTTCCCGCGGCAGCGGCGGCAGCGACACTTCCCGCAGGGAAACGGAAAGCCCCTCGGCGGCCTGAAGGGAGCCGAGAAAATCGGAGCGCAGGGTCATCACCACCTGAAAGCTGGCGCCGCTCAGCAAGGCGGTGCTGAGGATGTTGAAGAAGCGGCGGCCATCCTCCCGATCAGCCTCCGCAAAGAGCTCTTCCGCCTGATCGACGCTGATCAGGATCTGGGCCTCGGGCGCCTGATGCGCCATGCGCAGATCGGTCGCCATCGCGTTGAGGACCTTGACGAGCGATCCGCTGGCGTCTGCTTGACAGAGTTGGCGATGCAGGTGCCGCCAGTCGCGATCGTCCTGGAAGGCCAGGGTGAGGGCCTGGGCCAGGGCCTCCGTGGGGGTCTTCTGGGGGCGGAAGGGGGGCACCAGAATCCAGTGCCGGCCACTGCGCGCCAGTCGCGGCAGCACCCCGGCCCGCAGCAGGGATGACTTCCCCGATCCCGAAGCGCCGAGCACCACCACCAGCCTGCCGCTGCCATGGACGCGCAACACCTGCAGCTGCTCAATCAGTTCGCGAATCTCCCGATCGCGGCCGAAGAAGATCGCGGCGTCGTCTTGGTCAAAGTTCAGCAGACCGGGATAGGGAGGGCGGGACGGATCCCAGGGAAAACCGCCTCGATCGCCAAGGGCGAGGGCGGTGAGTTCGCGGGCGAGGGCTGCGAGGCCCGCTTCGCGGTCGTGGTGGAGATTGAGCTGCTGCTGATCGCTGCAGATGGGGGCCTGGGCGGACGGGTCGTCGCATGCGCCTGTTCCAGGAACCCCCACCAATTGAAAGATGGGTTTGCCAAGTGCTCGGGCCTGGGTGAACTCGGCAAAACACCATTTGGAGGCATTCCAATGGGTACTCTGGACGATTAACAGGGCCTGGGAGGTGGCGATTTCGCGATAGAGCGTGCGCTCCCAATCGGCGCCAGGGGGGATGCCAGAATGCTTGTCGAAATCAAGAAAAGGCGCATCAAAATTGAGCGTCTGCAACCAATCGGCAACCCAGCGAGCGGCTTCGGCGTCGCGGCTGGAGTGGGAGATGAAGACGCGCGCCATAGCATGCCGATATCAGTGGGGCGGTTGGATTGGGGATCATGTGTCGAACGTTCTAATTCGACACTTGTTTTGGGTGGCTTCACCGCTTCAGTTTGAAGCCTATGGTGCCGACCTTTCCACCCTTCCATGCCTGGTTGGAGATGGTGTCACCAAGTTTAAGGCCTGGGTAGCCCATTTGGAAAGACTAGGATCCCGGTTGTCGCCTTGCCATCGTCAACAGCGCTGTGATGGCGTGACAATTCAACTGCAAGCCTAAGCAGATCGAATCAGCTCCATCCAGTCGCTGCCGCTATGGTCTCTGGCCGATTTCGTCTACAGGGCTACTGAAGAGAGAGTGGCAAACGCTCCAGGTTCCAGCACAGCCTGCAGCAGCCAGAACCCCTTTTACTTCCGTTTTGGCATCAGCGCCACCTCCAGCGACTCTCATGATCTGCTGGGGCAGCCGCAAGGTCCGTTGTTGCTCACCACCACCCTTTGGAGCTGGTGGCAAGACCCCCGTCAGCCCCGCCTGGCCCATCTGCAATGGCTGGCCGCCCTGCTGGCCGAGGCACCGGAGCGCTGTCCCCTGAACTGGCACGCCTTCATGGGCGAGTTGCTGCTCGCCACCACCGCCGTGGACCGCACCAGCAGCAGCAGGCTCGTGCAATACCTGGTGGCAGCGCTGCGCCGACCCTTCGCTCTCCCTTCCTGGCTGAGCCAAGCAGCGAAGATGTTGCCTTGGCCGCGGAAGTCCAGCCGTTGCAGGATCGCCTCCCTACCGGCCCCATCCCGCCAGGGCGCTCTACAGCCGCGACGACGCCACCGAGCGGCTCACCGAACCGCGGCGGCCGCCCCTGCGCAGCATGGCTGGCGTTGCTCTCTGCCCACCGACGCTTCGGTTCAGCCAGGCGCAAGGATTCAGCGTCAATCGTCAATGACGTCCCCGATCTGGTCCAGGCCCTGCGCCATAGGGTCACGCTGCTCACGGCGGCTGGGCTGTAACGGGACGCCGTATGGCGGCTGGGTTGTGGCAGCTGAGCCGGCAGGGTGCCGATCAAGCGCTCGCCTCGATCGAATCATGGCGACGCCCGTGCAAGGGGGTGGACTTCGAAGCATCAAATGTCATGCCTGCCCATCCTGCCCATCCTGCCCATCCCCCCGCGCCACAGCAGCTTTGGTTATCTCTGCTGCTCAGTTCTCTGCTCCCTCCCCCACAATGGATGGATCCGTCGTCGTCCCATGGTCGAGCCCGCCCCCGCCGTCCATGCCACCGCCCCCCAGAGGCAGGAAGCCCCGGCCCCCCAGCGGCGCCACTGCGATGATCACGCCGCCGCGGGCCACTCCGCCGGTGGCCGTGCCGGGCGTGC
>JBMSXZ010000173.1:0-3261 GCA_049426205.1 Cyanobium sp. | reverse complement strand
GCCTCCTCGCGGACGACCTGTCGTGCCCAGGCGTCGGTGGCGAGGACATCGGCGAGGGAGGGGTTGGCGGTGAGATCGACGCGGTGGCGGTCGCAGGTGCGCTCGATCAGGCGGGGGATGTCGAGGAAGTGGATGCGCTCCTCGAGGAAGAGGGCGACGGCCTGCTCGTTGGCGGCATTCATGGCGGCGGGCATGGTGCCACCGGCCCTGCCGGCGGCGTAGGCGAGGGCCATGCAGGGGTATTTGAGCTGGTCCGGGGCGCGGAAGCTGAGCTGGCCGATGGCGGCGAGATCGAGGCGCGGCCAGGGGGTTTCGAGGCGCTCTGGCCAGCTGAGGCAGTAGAGGATCGGCAGCTTCATGTCGGGCCAGCCGAGCTGGGCGAGGACGGAGGAATCGGCGAGCTCCACCATCGAATGAATGATCGACTGGGGATGGATGACGATGTCGATGTGGTCGTAATCAATGCCAAAGAGATAGTGGGCTTCGATCACCTCCAGACCCTTGTTCATCAAGGTGGCCGAATCGACGGTGATCTTGCGGCCCATGCTCCAGTTGGGATGGCTGGTGGCAGCGGCGACGGTGGCCTTGGCCAGATCGGCGGCGGGCCAGTCGCGGAAGGCGCCGCCGCTGGCGGTGAGCAGGATGCGGCGCAGGCCAGGGGTGGGAACGCCGGTGGAGAGGCGTGCGGTGTCGGCCCAGGGGGTGCCCTGGAGGCACTGGAACAGGGCGGAATGCTCGGAATCGGCCGGGAGGAGGCGTGAGCCGCTGGCTTCGAGTTCGGGGAGAACGACGGGCCCGGCGGCGATCAGGGTTTCCTTGTTGGCCAGGGCGATGTCCTTGCCGGCGCGGATCGCGGCGAGGGTGGGGAGGAGTCCAGCGCAGCCGACGATGCCGGTGACGACGAGATCGGCGCTGGCCCAGGCGGCGGCGGCGCAGAGGCCATCGCTGCCGGCGAGGAGCTGGGGTGTGTGGGCGGGATCGAGGCGGGGCTGGAGGGCGTCGAGGCGTTGCTGGAGCAGGGGCAGCAGGGCGGGATCGGCGAGGGCGACGACCTCAGGGCGGTGTCGGAGGATCTGCTGGAGCAGGCGATCGAGGTTGGAGGCGGCGGTGAGGGCGACGACGCGAAAGCGCTCGGGGAACTCCTCAACGATCTGGAGGGTCTGGGTGCCGATCGAGCCGGTGGAACCGAGAACGCTGAGGGCTTTCATGCCCGACCTGATCGGAGGGAGGGCCAGTCTCCCATTGGAGCCTGTCAGGACCGCTGGGCAGGATGGAACCCTGCTGTCCCTCCGCCGGCCCTCGCGCGATGCCCCGGCTGATCCATGCCGATCCATGGCTGCTGGTTGTGGACAAACCGGCCGGCCTGCTGAGCCAGCCCGGGCTCGGTCCCGATCTGGCCGATTCCCTGATCAGCCGTGCTCAGCGACGCTGGCCTGAGGCGCGGCTGGTTCACCGGCTGGATCGCGATACCTCCGGTCTGGTCCTGCTGGCCCGTGACGCCGAGACCCACCGCCGCCTGAGCGCGGCCTTCGCGGAGCGCCGCGTGCGCAAGACCTATCTGGCCCGGGTGCAGGGGGTGCCCGCGGCCCGGGGGGGCCTGATCGATCAGCCGATCGCTCGCATCGCCACCCGTCCACCCCTCTATGGGGTGGTGCCCGTCGACCGCGGCGGTCGGCGCTCCCTCACCCGCTGGCGAAGGCTGGCGGATCCAGCCGCCCACTCCACACCGTCGCCCCCCACCTGTTGCCCGCTGCTGTTGCAACCGCTCACCGGGCGCTCCCATCAGCTGCGGGTGCATCTGGCCTGGCTTGGCCATCCGCTGATCGGCGATCCCCTCTATGCCGAGCTGGAGGCAGGAGCGGCGGTGGTTCCGCAGCTGCAGCTGCAGGCCGTTGGCCTGCGGCTGCGGCATCCGGTGACAGGACGGCCGCTGCGCTTTCGCAGGCCCCGCGCCGATCCAGGGGCGGATCCCCTTAACTGAACGGACCGTTGATCGTGCCGCGATGGTTGCCCTGCCCCGATTCCTGCAACGCTGGAACTTCATCGAACGGGCCCGGCTGGAGCGGGAGCTCTGGGACGCCTTCGAACGCGGCGAGGACCTGGAGGCCCTGGTGGCCTCCACCGACCAGGAGGCCGGGGCAGATCCGGGGGCGGCCAGCCTCCGGCGGGAGGTGTGGCAGCAGACGCTGGTGCGCATCCGTCGCATTGAGGCGGCGATGCAACAGGCCCAACCCCCTGTTGGCCAAGAGGATCGTTAGGGCGTGGATCCGGGCTGGCTGGCCGGATCGAAGCTGACAGCCTCACGAAGATCGCCACCATTGGCGATGGTCACGCCCCCGGGCTTGTCGTAGAGCTCGACCTTGAATCTGCCAATCAGGTCCTGGCGCAGTTGATCCGCCAAGGAATAGTTTTTTTCGGCTTTGGCCTGGGCTCGGCGGCGCAGCAGCTCGTAGACAGCTTCGGCGATCTGCCGGTCGGCGTCGCCATCGGTCGGCGGGCTCGACCCGGCTCCGCTCGGGGCTGGTTGGCCCTCCGATCGGGCTGCCGATCCTGCCCCCTCCAGGGTGGAATCGCCGCTGCGGCGCAGCCCGAGCACCTGCTCGCTGAGCTCAACCAGCAGCTGCCAGCGGTTCTGGAGCTCGGTGGCCCGGGCACTGTCGATGCCCTCCATGCCCTCCCCACTGCGCAATCTCCCGGCCAATCCGCGCAGGGGGCGGGCGAGCTCAAACAGCTCCGCCAGGGCGGCTGAGCTGTTGAGATCATCATCCATGGCGGCCACGAACCGTGAGCGCAGGGCCTGCAGCTCCGCCGCCAGCTCGGCTCGCTTGCCCTCAGAGGCGGCCGCTGCCGTGCTCCAGCCCAGGCGATCCCCCACATCCAGGGCGGCCCGCAGACCCTCCCAGCCCGCTGCGGCGGCCCGCAGGGCGTCGGCGCTGAAATCGAGGGGCTTGCGGTAATGGGCCTGGAGCACGAACAGCCGCAGGGTCATCGGGCTGACGCCCGAGTCGAGCAGGGCACGGATGGTGGTGAAGTTGCCGAGGGACTTGCTCATCTTCTCCCCCTCCACATTGACCATGCCGTTGTGCAGCCACCAGCGGGCCAGGGGCTGACCCGTGGCCGCCTCCGACTGGGCGATTTCGTTTTCGTGGTGGGGAAAGATCAGATCGGCGCCACCGAGGTGGATGTCGATCGTGTCGCCCAGCTCTTCGCGCACCATCGCTGAGCATTCGATGTGCCAGCCCGGCCGGCCGGCGCCCCAAG
>JBMSXZ010000172.1:0-3286 GCA_049426205.1 Cyanobium sp. | reverse complement strand
GGCGGCGGCAGATCTCGTCGTAGTCGGCCTGGCTGAGGTTCTCCTTCTTGAGGGCTTCGGGAACGGAGTACTCAGGAGCGGCGACCACGGGCTCTCAGGCAGGCGGGATGTCACCAATCTTGCCGAGCGACTCGCCGGGGGGCTCCGCGCTCAGAACCAGGGGTCCTCGTCCGGATCGGTGGCGGCGGAGCGACGGCGGCTGGGGCGGGGGCGGTTGGGAGCGGCCTCTGCCGATGGATATCCACGGATCTCCCGCTGGGCAGGGTCCTGCCGCCCCGCCCCCTGCTCCCCATCGAGCCAGTCGTCCCAGGCGTCCGGGCCGTCGTCCTGCTGCCAGGGCGGTGCAGCGGGGCCGCCGTCGCGCTGCTCAGCCGACGGATCCCAGGGGGGCTCCTCCAGCCACCCCTCCAGGCGCTCCTCGAAGCGGTCGCCGGCCTGCTGGAACTGGTCGCGCAGGCGGGAGGTTTCCTCCTGCATCTGGTCGCGCCAGCGGCGGGAGCGGCGCAGGAACTCCTGGCGAACGCTGGCGCGGGCCAGGGGCAGATCATCGAGGCCCTCGATCGCACTGCTCACCTGGCCGGGCTGCTGATCCACGATGCGATCCGGGCTGAGGCGCCAGCGGCTGCTGCCGGGCAGGCGCGGATCGCTGCGGGCCACCAGGTAGTGGACGATGCGGCCGCTGCCGAGCTCCACGGCGGCATCCACCAGGCGGCCCACCGGCTCACCGTGGCGACCGATCAGGGAAGCGCCGATCAGGGTGGGCAGGCGATCCACGGTGGCCTGATCGGTGTCGGCCCCGACCCCCTGCACGAACAGCTCCTGCTCCGCCAGGCCGCGCAGCTGATCCAGGCGCCAGGCCCGGCGGCGATCGCCAAAGGCCGAGGGGCGGCTGATCCAGCCCAGCAACCGGTGCACGGGCGGATGCATCCAGGCCTCACTGCCAGGGCCGTGGTCGAGGCCCTGCTCACAGCGCACACGCCGGCGCAACAGATCGCTGAGAAGAAGCTGTTCGGGAAGGCTCACCGGCCCAGTCTGCCGCCGGCCCTCACTGGCGGATCTGCACCGGCATCACCAGATAGGTGAAGGCGGGGTCGTCATGGGGGGCGAGCACCACCGGCGTGGTGGGGGCGTTGCAGCGCAGCTCCACCCGCTCCGAGCCCATGGCTTTGAGGCCCTCAAGCACATAGCGAACGTTGAAGGCGATCTGAATCGCCTCACCGCTCACATCGGCCGCCAGCGACTCGGAACCACTGCCCACATCCTGGGCGTCGGCACTGATCGCCAGCTGGCCGGCGGCGGGATCGGTGCTGAGCTTCACCACGTTGTTGTGCTGATCGGCCAGCACCGCCACCCGCTCGAGGGCGGCCACCAGGCTGCGGCGATCGAGGCTGAGGCTGCGGGCGAAGCTCTCGGGGATCAGCTGCCGGTAGTTGGGATAGGTGCCATCGAGGCTGCGGCTGGTGAGCAGCTGATCGGCCCACTGGAACACCACCTGGCCGCGGTCGCAGAACAGGCTCACCGCTTCGGCGCCGCCGCGGCCGGAGAGCAGCCGCTCCAGCTCGCGCAGGGAGCGGGCCGGCACGGTCACGTCCAGGACGTCGGCGGGTTCATCGGTGATCGGGCCCTCAGCGCTGTTCTCCAGCCGCAGCACCGCCAGGCGGTGACCATCGGTGGCGGCGCATTCCAGACCCTGGGCATCGAGCCCGAGGTGCACGCCGGTGAGCAGCTGCTTGGCTTCATCGCTGCTGCTGGCGAACAGCGTGGCGCGCAAGCCTTTGACCAGCACGTCGGGATCGAGGCGGATCGGCGTACTGCTCTGGGCCAGGGGGAGCTCGGGGAAATCGTCGGCCGGCATGCCCCGCATCTGGTAACTGCCCGAGGCGCTGCTGAGCTCCACCTGCTCACCGCCCTCTTCGCAGCTGAGGCTGATCGGCGAATCGGAGGGCATGCGGGCCACGATTTCGCCAAACAGCCGCGCCGGCAAGGTGATGGCCCCGCTGCTCTGCACGGAGGCGGCCAGGCTGGTTTGAATGCCGAGGCTCAGATCGAAGCCGGTGAGGCTGAGGCGCCCGGTGCCGGCATCGGCGGTGAGCAGCACGTTGGCCAGCACCGGGTGCGTGGGACGGCCCGCCACGGCCCGACTCACCAGCTGAAGGCTGGCGTTGAGTTCGGCCTGGGAGCAGACCAGCTTCATGGCGAGGCGGAAGGGGCCCCCACGCTTCCACAGGGCGTCCCGTTGCGCAACGGGGTGGAGCCGACCCATGACCCCCAGCGGTCCGATCTCCCCACATCGACGTCTAAACGGTTTAAGGATCAGAGAAAAACAAAACCCAAACAGCCGTCGTAGGGGCCGGGGAAACTGCCGGGATCTCCCAAGAACCCTTTCTGGCACAAGGGTTTTCAATCCGCACCCCTGGGGAAAGTGGCTGCGGGTTTTGGCCGCGGACGGCGTTTTCCCGAGATTCCCGCGCCTGGGGAGAACGGGGTCTGACCGGCGGGCGGATCTGGCCCTGTGTTTTCCCGGCCGCGGGGCCCGTTTTCCACCGGTTGTGGGCAGACGCTTTCTGGATTGGTTGGCCTTGAGCGGGTCTGCCGGAGCACAAAAAAACCGCCTCGTGGGAGGCGGTGGGGGCCCTGGGGACGGACGGACGGGTGTTGGCTGTCGCTCAGAACCCCATCACGCGGGCCACCGTGGCCGTATCGGGTTCCAGGCCGGTGTGGAACTTGGAATCGTTGTGCTCGATGGCCGTGGTGGGGTCCTTGAGGCCATTGCCGGTGAGCACACAGACCACCGTGGCGCCGGCGGGCACCTCCTCGCGCCGTTTGAGCAGGCCCGCCACCGAGGCGGCGCTGGCGGGCTCGCAGAACACACCCTCACCGCTGCCCAGCAGCTTGTAGGCCTCGATGATCTCGGCGTCGGTCACGGCCATGAAATCGCCACCGCTCTCGCTGCGCACCTTCAGGGCGTTGTCGCGGTTCACCGGGTTGCCGATGCGGATCGCGGTGGCGATCGTGTCCGGCTGCTCCACCGTGTGGCCGAGCACCAGCGGCGCCGAGCCGGCGGCCTGGAAGCCCATCATCCGCGGCAGACGGCGGCTGTGACCGGCAGCCTTGTATTCGTTGAAGCCCATCCAGTAGGCGGTGATGTTGCCGGCGTTGCCGACGGGAATGCAGAGCCAGTCGGGTGCCTCACCGAGGGCATCCACCACCTCGAAGGCGGCCGTCTTCTGACCCTGCAGCCGGTAGGGGTTCACCGAGTTCACCAGGGTGATCGGGTACTGGTTGG
>JBMSXZ010000171.1:0-3305 GCA_049426205.1 Cyanobium sp. | reverse complement strand
GCCGGCCGCCGGACGGAGAGATCTCCAGGCTGACGCTGGAGCCAAGGTCCCGCAGAGCCCGGTTGATGCGTGCCAGGTCGGGGGCCCTGGGGGCCCTGGAGGCGTGCCTAAAAGCGTGCCTGCTCTCGCCCGCAAGGGGCTTATCTCTGCCTAATCCGTGCCTGGCTGACCCGGAGTGGTGGCCGGCTGATTTCTGGAAAACCCTTGGTGAGACAGGGTTTTCTGGGATGGGGGTCGTGGGGATCGAACCCACCTAAGGCGGATTATGAGTCCGCTGCATTCACCAGATTGCTAGACCCCCAGGGCCCGCGGGGCCATGGTCTGTCGGCGGTTGTGAGAGTAGGGCGTGATCAGCGCGGTGCGCTGCCGCATGGGGTGCCGATCAGGCTGGTGCGGAAGCAGCTGTTCAGATCCGGGGTGCGCAGGGGCAGGGGGCTGCTCTGGGCCTCCAGCAGAAAGGCAGCGGTGTTCTGCAGGGCGACGCCGTCGTAGACGATCGTCTGATCGGGGAAGCCGAGGCCGATCCGGCCCTGATCGCCACGGCCGGGCAGGCTGATCCCGAGAAGATCGGTGATCTGGTGGCCGAGCGTCACCCGCTCTTCAAACGGTGCTGTGTGGGTGTAAAAGCGGCGTTGCACCAGTTCAGGCACGGTTTGAACGGGCCCGCAGCGACTGACGGTGACCGCGGCGGCGTCGGCTTGGGGGGCCTCCAGGGTGGTGGTGCAGACCACCGGCCCGGCCTGGGCGGCCACCGGGGCCGCCACCAGCAGCCAGGCGGCGGGCCACAGCACGACGGCCAGGGCTGCTGTCCTGCGGGAACCTGGGGCGCGGGGTTCAGGGGTGGCGGTCACGGGCGGTGCTGAGCGCGGTGGGTCGTGTGGTGACTGGGCGGCTGCTTCAGACAGCGCTCCGATGGCGGCGCTGGAGCGGCGCAGGGCAGGCGCTGGAGAGACTGGTGCTGCGACTGACGTTAACGCCGCTGTCAGGACCTGCAGCAGCATGGCCTGCAGGTGCCGACCCGTCGCCCCACTCCCCTGCCGTCCCGAATCCCCATGCTCCCCCCTCCCACCTCCGCGGCCGAGGCCCGTGCCCTGCTGCTGCGGCTGCTGGCGGAGCGCGCCTACCGCCGCGGCTCCTTCACGCTGGCTTCGGGGCGCCACAGCGATCACTACGTCAACTGCAAGCCGGTCAGCCTCAGCGGCGTCGGCCTGGCCCTGCTCGGCCGGCAGCTGCTGGGGCTGGTCGAACCCACGGCCGCTGCGGTGGCCGGGCTGACCCTGGGGGCCGATCCCCTCGTCAGCGCCGTGGCCCTGCAGGCCGCCCTGGAGGGCCGGCCCCTGGATGCCCTGATCGTGCGCAAGGAGGCCAAGGGCCATGGCACCGGGGCCTGGTTGGAGGGTCCCCTGCCGCCCCGGGGCAGTCGGATCACGGTGCTGGAGGATGTGGTCACGACCGGCGGTTCGGCCCTCAAGGCGGTGACCCAGCTCCGGGAGGTGGGCTTCCTGGTGGAGCGGGTGGTGGCGATCGTGGATCGCCAGGAGGGAGGGGCCGAGGCGATGGCCGCCGCCGGTCTGGAGTTGGCCAGCCTCTTCCTGTTGGAGCAGCTGGCGGCCGTTGAGGGCGCTGCCAGCGCCTCCCCGCTCCCCGGAGCGCGCTGAGCGATGACGCTGGCCTCGATCTGGTCAATGCCCGAGGGGGAGGCGCCGCGCCTGCTCCGTCAGCCCGTGCAGCTGTTGTCCCTGAGGGGTCCGGACACCCTGCGCTTCCTGCACGGCCAGAGCAGCCAGGACCTGGCCCTGGCCCGCCCCGGCGCCTGGCTGTCCACCTGCTGCATCACCCCCACCGCCCGGATGCGGGCCGTGGCCGAGGTGCTGGTGGAGGAGAACGGGGCCCTGCTGGTGATCCGCGCCGGTGATGGTGCGGCGGTGCGCCAGGCCTTCGACCGGGTGCTTTTCCCCGCCGATGCGGTGGGGCTGGGGCCGCTGCTGGAGGGGGTGTGGCTGGAGCCTGTGGGGATGGAGGCGACAGAGGCGAATCAGGCGAAGGAGGCCACGGCGGCCGGCCCCGCTGGCGGTGGCTGGCGCTCCGAGCCCGGCGGGGGCTGGTGGCTGGGGGCTGCCCTGGTGCAGCCGGCCGGGGCGCCGCTGCCGGCCGCTCTGGCCGCTCTGCCAGCCCTGGATCCCTGGCAGGCGGAGTTCCGCCGCCTCCGGCTGGGCCTGCCGGCGGCCCCCGGCGAGCTCAACGACGACACCAATCCGTTCGAATTGGGCCTCGCCGGCCGGGTGAGCCTGAGCAAGGGGTGTTATGTGGGCCAGGAAACCCTGGCCAGACTCGCCACCTACGACGGCGTCAAGCGGCAGTTGCGGCGCTGGCATGTGCCGGTCGCGGCGGCTGCGGCCCATGGGCCGGCCGCACCGGAACCCGGCACCCCCCTGCGCAGCGCCGCCGGTGAGCGCGCCGGGGTGGTCAGCTCCTGCCTGGCCCTGCCGGAGGGGGCCGGCTGGGTGGGCCTGGCCCTGGTGCGCCGCGCTGCCCTGGCTGAGACCCGGCTCTGGAGCGGCGATGGGCAGGACGGGGCCGACGACGCCTGCGCTCCGAGCGGCTGGCGGTTCGAGCTGTCGCGGCCGGAGCTGTTCGAGGAGCCACCGGTCGGCGCCGGGGGCCAGGGGGTGGCAGCGGGGGGCGGTCGTCTCGCCTGAGGGGCCTCAGCCGTTGGATTCGCCTTGCCGGGACCTCGGCGGAGGCTCGCCCGGGGCGTCCCCCGGGGCGGCCTCCTGGTCGAGCATCCAGCGCACCACCGCCCAGGTGGCCAGGGCGTCGTCGTGGTTGTAGCGGAAGATCCGCTCCAGGGGCCGCCCCGCCAGCCGTGGCGGCACGGCGGGGCGGCCGCGGTCGAGACGCCACTGGCGCCACCAGAGCAGGCAGCGGGCCCCATCCACCCCGTCCTGTTGCCAGTGGAAGCCCTGCCAGCCGGCCACCGCCTTGAGCCCATAGCTGTTCACCGGCAGCAGCCAGTGGCGCCGCAGGCGCTGGTGCACATCGATCAATCGCCGCCGCAGCTGGCTGCGCTCCGCGTCCTCCGCTCCCTGCCGTTCCGCCAGCCGCAGCAGGCCCACCGCCTCGGTTTCGCCGTAGTGGAGCACGGGCCAGTCGGGGTAGCGGGCCAGCAGGGTGCGCAGCCGCCGCCAGAGCCGCGGCTCCCCGTGCTCCTGCAGGGCCAGCACCGGGTGATAGGGGGCCGTGGCGGCGGCCGCCCCCGCGGGGCCGTCGCCGCTGCCCCCGGCGCGGCCCCCCCGCCGCCGCCT
>JBMSXZ010000170.1:0-3329 GCA_049426205.1 Cyanobium sp. | reverse complement strand
CCCGGGCTAACCGGGGGGGCGCCGGCACAGCGGCGCCCAACCCCGAACGTCGCGCAGATTCCGCCCCTGACCACGACCCGATCCGGGCCGCCAGCGCCGCCACCAGATTCAGGCCAAGCAGCCAGTAGCCCCCATCCACCGCCGGGCCCAGCACCAGCGGTGCGCCGGCCTCCAGTGCCGAGAAGGCGGCCAGCAGATCGTCCGCCTCCAGCTCGGGCAGGTCACTGCCGATCAGCACCAGCTGGGCGATGCCCTCCCGCCGGGCCCGCACCACCTGGCGCCTCAAGCGCAGCCCCAGGGAGCCCGGGCCCTGATCCACCACCCGCGCCACGCCGAGGGCAGCGCCCCAACGGGCCAGGCCGCCCGGACCGAGCCCCGTCCCGGCCAGGAGCAGCTCAATGCCGGAGCCGCAGGCCCGTCGGGCTGTCGCCACGCCATGGACGGTGAGCCGGCGCTGGACCGCCGCCGCCCGCCGCGGGCCGATCTCGCCAGCCAGACGACGCTTGCAGCGCCCCGGCGCTGGCCAGCGGGCCATGATCACCAGCCGCTGCCCCGCTGACCCCGGCCGGCGGTTCAACGTTCTCGGGGCAGCTCGGCGGGGCGCACCGTCAGCTCCAGGCGTTGCTCACCGCGCCGCACCGACAGGCTGAGGGGGTTGCCCACCCGCCCCCGGTCGACGGCGAGCTGGACCTCCGAAGGGTTGGAGACTCTGGCACCCGACACCTTCTCGATCAGGTCGCAGGCCTTCAGACCGCCCTTGGCCGCCGGACTTCCCTCCATCACCTCCACCACAACCACCCCATTCACTTCCGGCAGCTGACAGGTGTCGGTGGCGCCGTTGATCTCCCGCGCCAGCTGGGGGGTGAGCGCCTGGAGGCGGACACCGATGTAGGGATGGCTGGCGTAGCCACGATCGAGGATCTGGGCAGCGATCTGACGGGCGGTGTTGATCGGGATCGCGAAGCTCAGGCCAGCCCCTGGGGCCTGGCGGATGGCGGTGTTGATGCCGATCACCTCGCCGCGGTCGTTGATCAGGGGGCCGCCGCTGTTTCCTGGATTGACGGCCGCATCAGTCTGGAGATAGGGCACCCGCTGTCCCTCGCCGAGGGCGTTGGTGCGCTGAATCGCGCTGATGATTCCGGCCGTGACGGTGTTGTCCAGACCGAGGGGATTGCCGATCGCAATCGCCCACTCACCAGGACGCACCTTGCTGGAATCGCCCAGCGGCGCCACCGGCAGACGGGAGGCCACCACCTTCACCACCGCCACATCGGTGAGGGGATCGCCGCCGAGCACCTTGCCGCTGAAGCTGCGGCCATCGGGCAGGGTCACCCGCACCTCGCTGGAGCCCTCGACCACATGGGCGTTGGTCAGCACCACCCCATCGGAGCGGGTGATGAAGCCCGATCCCTGGCCCTGCTGCTGCTGGATCGCCGGCCCGGTGCCCAACATGCCCCCCAGCGGGTTGACCATCCGCTTGAGGGTGTCGATCCGCACCACCGCAGGTCCCACCTTCTCGACCGACTGCACGATCACGTTGCCGGCAGGCTTGAACGGCACCGGCTGGGGGGCATCGCTGATGCGAGCCTTCTCCGCCGGAGCGGTGCTTCCCGGGGGCCTGAGGCTGAAGCTGCAGCCGCTCGTCAGCAGCAGGGGAAGGGAGAGGCTGCCGATCCAGGCAAGCGCCCGCGGGGCCATCGTGAGGGGGGGGCGGTGAGCGGTTTCATTAAAGACCGGGCGCAGCCCAGACGCTGCCTATGATCACGAGCCACGGGCGAGGGATAAGGGTGCAGCCAGGGGCAGACCCGCTGGGTCGGGGGGCAGACCCCCAGGGTCGGGATGGGGAGGAGCTCTGGCAGCAGGTGCAGCAGGCCCTGCAGCCCAACCTCAGCAAGCCCACCTTCGAGACCTGGATCCGCCCGGCTCGGTTCCTCGCCTTCGCCGACGGCACCCTGCGGCTGGAGGCCCCCAATGCCTTCACCTGCGGCTGGCTGCGCAAGAACTACCAAAGCCAGATCGCCACGGTCGCCAGCGCTCTGGTTGGGCGGAATGTGGCGGTGGAGGTGGTGGCCGCCGCCGGTGGTGGCAGCGAACCGGCGCTCAGCGGCTCCGACCAGGCCCCCGCCAGCCCTGATCTGCGCACGGCCGGATCCCCGTGGAGTGCGGCGCCCCAGGCGCTCGATGGGGACGCCATCGACCCGGAGCTGGTTCCACCCCCTGGCCGCATCGGGCCAACCGGTCCGCCACCGGCCGGCCTCAATCCCCGCTACAGCTTCAGCCGTTTTGTGGTCGGTCCCAACAGCCGCATGGCCCACGCCGCCGCCCTGGCGGTGGCCGAGGCGCCGGGGCGGGAGTTCAACCCCCTGTTCATCTGTGGCGGCGTCGGTCTGGGCAAGACACACCTGATGCAGGCGGTGGGCCATTACCGGCTGGAGATCGATCCGCAGGCGCGGGTGTTCTATGTGAGCACCGAAACCTTCACCAATGACCTGATCCAGGCGATCCGTAAAGATGGCATGCAGGCCTTCCGCGATCGCTACCGCGCCGCCGACCTGATCCTCGTGGACGACATCCAATTCATCGAGGGCAAGGAATACACGCAGGAGGAGTTCTTCCATACCTTTAATGCCTTGCATGAGGCCGGGCGCCAGATCGTGATCGCCTCGGATCGCCCCCCCAGCCAGATCCCGAGGCTGCAGGAGCGGCTGATCTCGCGGTTCTCGATGGGCCTGATCGCCGACATCCAGGTCCCGGACCTGGAGACGCGCATGGCGATCCTGCAAAAAAAGGCAGAAACCGAGGAGATGAGCCTGCCGCGGGAACTGATCCAGTACATTGCCGGCCGCTTCACCTCCAACATCCGTGAGCTGGAGGGGGCCCTCACCCGCGCCGTTGCCTTTGCCTCAATCACCGGTCTGCCGATGACGGTCGAATCGGTGGCACCGATGCTCGATCCGGTTGGGCACGATGTCGAAGTCACCCCAAAACAGGTGCTGGAAAAAGTGTCGGAGGTGTTCGGGGTGCCGATTGAGGAGATGAAGAGCCCCAGCCGCCGGCGCAATGTCAGCCAGGCCCGCCAGGTGGGAATGTTTTTGATGCGCCAGAGCACCGGCCTGTCGCTGCCCCGAATCGGCGAGGCCTTCGGTGGCAAGGACCACTCGACAGTGATGTACGCGATTGAACAGGTGGAGAAAAAGCTCAGCTCCGATCCAATCACGGCCCGCCAGGTTCAGCAGGTTCGTGATCTGTTGCAGATCGACTCGAGAAAGCGTCGCTAGGAGCCTGTTGCGCATAGATTCCGCCCAGCCTCTCCACAGACACCCCTGAAT
>JBMSXZ010000169.1:0-3364 GCA_049426205.1 Cyanobium sp. | reverse complement strand
GCCCCTGGCCGGGCGATGGCGGCCGCATCCTCACCCTGGGCCTGGTGATCACCAAAGACCCTGAAACCGGCACCCCGAACGTGGGCGTGTACCGGCTGCAGCAGCAGTCGATCAACACGATGACCGTGCACTGGTTGAGCGTGCGCGGCGGCGCCCGCCACCTGCGCAAGGCGGCGGCCCTCGGCAAAAAGCTGGAGATCGCGATTGCGATCGGGGTTCATCCGTTGCTGGTGATGGCGGCGGCAACGCCGATTCCGGTGCAGCTGAGCGAATGGTTGTTCGCCGGGCTGTATGGGGGCCAGGGGGTGCGGCTGGCCAAGTGCAAGACGCTCAACCTGGAGGTGCCCAGCCACAGCGAGGTGGTGCTGGAGGGCACGATCACGCCCGGCGAAGAGCTGGCCGATGGCCCTTTCGGCGATCACATGGGCTTCTACGGCGGCGTCGAACCATCGCCGCTGGTGCGCTTCCACTGCGTCACCCAGCGCCGCAATCCCGTGTATTTCACCACCTTCAGCGGCCGACCGCCGAAGGAGGACGCGATGCTGGCGATCGCCCTGAACCGCATCTATGCGCCGATCCTGCGCCAGCAGATTCCGGAAATCGTTGATTTCTTCCTGCCGATGGAGGGACTCAGCTACAAGCTGGCGGTGATCGCCATCGACAAGGCCTATCCGGGTCAGGCGCGGCGGGCGGCGATGGCCTTCTGGAGCGCCCTGCCCCAGTTCACCTACACCAAGTTTGTGGTGGTGGTGGATAAAACGATCCGCATCCGCGATCCGCGCCAGGTGATCTGGGCGATCAGTGCCCTGGTGGATCCGCAGCGGGATCTGTTCGTGCTGGAGGACACCCCCTTCGACAGCCTCGATTTCGCCAGTGAACGGCTGGGCCTGGGGGGCCGCCTGGCCATCGATGCCACCACCAAGATCGGCCCGGAGCGGCGCCATGACTGGGGCGAACCGCTGGCGCGCAGTCCGGAGCTGGAGGCGCGGCTCGACCAACGCTGGGCGGAGCTGGGCCTGGGGGACCTGGGCCAGGGCGATCCCGATCCGGCCCTGTTCGGCTACGCGTTCGAGCAGGTGCTGGAGCGGCTGGCGGCGGTCCAGACCAGCCGCCGCTGAAGGGCCCGCCCGCCCGATGCTCGGCCGCCAGCTGATCCATGCCCTCAAGGCCCTGCTGGAGCTGGCGGGGGAACCGGAACGCTGGCGTTCAGTCAGGGATCTGGCGGCCAGCCAGGACCTGCCGGAACCGATGCTGGAGCAGCTGCTGCTGCAGCTGCGGCGGGCCGGCGTGCTGGAGGCCCGGCGCGGTCGCAGCGGCGGCTACCGGCTGGCCCGCCCCGCCGCCGCCATCCCCCTGGCGGCGGTGCTGGAGGCCCTGAATCACGACCTGGCTGACCGGCCCCCGAAGGCCAGGGGCCCAGAGGCCCAAGAGCCGCAGACCACAGACCCCGCAGGCACCGCGGCGGATGGCTCCGACCCGGCGGCGCTGGATCGGGTCACGGCGCTGCTGGAATCAAGGCTGCGGGATGCCCTGGCCCGGGAACTGGCCCGCTGCACCCTGGCGGAGCTGCTGTTCGATCTGCGCAGCGCCCGCGCCGCCCTGAGCGAGGAGGGCGGACTGCTGTTGGGCTGACGGCCAGCCGCCGACGGAGAACCGCCCCCGGCAGCGCCGCTGTGGCCTGCGACGGCCCCCTTAGGGTCTGGACATGAATCCGGCCACGCCCCCTCCCGATTCCGCCGCCGAGCTGCTGGAGCAGGTGTTGGCGCCGCTGCTGCGGGATTTCCAGGAGAGCTTCGAGCGCGGCCTGGTGCTGCTCGACCACTGCCCCGACCGGGTGCTGCAGACCTCCGCCCGCCAGGCCCTGCGGACCCGGCTGGAGGAGGGTCTGGCGGGCCTGGCGGCGGCCCGGCTGCTGCGCCAGGCCACCCCGGCACCGATGGCCCTGGAGATGGCCACCATCGCCCCCTGGCATCAGTTGGTGGTGGAGGTGTGGTCGCTGTCGGCGGCGTTGCGGGCGGCGGGGGTGATGGTGGGGTGAGGGCTGAGGCCAGCTCAGACCCCGTTCCGGAACAGAGCAGTCGCTTCAGCCTGGCTGCAAGGGGAAGGCCGGATCAAGGAGCGACGCGGATCTCCCAGCCAGAAAGGGCGGTTGATCGATCATCAGGACCACGGGTGATCGTATAGCTGAAACGGCTGCCGTCGGGGCTGATGAAGCTCTGGATGGTCTGCCCGTAGGGGTAGACAGCCTTGCCGATGCAATCGGCGCTGACGGTGTAGGTGGTGCGCATCGTTCCGGCGGCGCCGCCAGTGCCGCTGTAGGTCAGCTCGACCCCGCCCTTGCCGTCATACACTTCGCGACCACTTTCGGCGTAGGGCTTGCCATCGAGCATGCCGATCGAGCTATAAAGATAGGTGCCCTTCAGGGTGGCCACGCTGCAACGGCTCGCTGGGGCGCTGGGCGGTTCCGCCAGCGCAGCTTCGATCGGCAACAAGGACAACAGGGCCAGCGCCATGGCCGGAACGACGAACAGGCGGGACAGGGATGGCAAGGAATGGGTAGCAGTGATCACTTGATGGTAGCGGCCTGAGGGCCAAGGGCCTCCAACCCTGCACCAAAGCGTGTCTACATCTGGCCATGGCCTGTGGGCTGGCTCGTCAATCGGGAACCGCGTTTGGCTTGGGGCCAGACCATTGTGTCCCTCCATTCCGTTTGGCGTTCAGTTGCGCCAATTCATCAAGCAGCGCGGCGGGCAAGGTCTCAACGTGCAGGAGGTCAATCTGCGCATCCCGGACAATCAAACCGTGTTGCTGATGCAACGTGGGGCCGAAGGCTTCTTTGCGGTCAACAAGTCCGCCTCAGCCTTTGAGATCCCGAGCATCGATTTAACCCTGACGGATCTTGAAGGATGTTACAACGAGCTCCGCAATAACTTGACTGTGGCCATCCAGAGAGCATCAAATTCCAAAAAATATGGTACACGCTGGGGGACCTTCAATCGGGGAGGCATGCAGCTACAGGCAAGGGATGCTCTTTCTTTCGTCCGGGTTCCCTTTGACCAGTGCAGCCGCTGAAGGCTGGCAGTTCCCATGGCGACCGGTCAGCCTGGGCCCGCCCTGGCTGACCGACCACCCCCCTCCATAGGATCGCCGCTCCCCCAGCCCCAGCCCCCATGGCCGCCGCCGCCCCCGCCGCGCCCCTCGCCCTGCCCGGCGGCGGCAGCCTGGCGGGAACGGTGCGGGTGCCGGGCGATAAGTCGATCTCACACCGGGCCCTGCTGTTCGGCGCCATCGCCGAAGGCGAAACCAGGATCGAGGGCCTGCTGCCGGCGGAGGATCCGCTCAGCACCGCCGCCTGCCTGCGGGC
>JBMSXZ010000168.1:0-3371 GCA_049426205.1 Cyanobium sp. | reverse complement strand
TCGATCGCGCCGGGCTGGCGGCCGCCCAACAACGGCTGGAGCAACGCCTCAAGGAACGGGCCTACCTCACCGTGCGCGCCCCATTTGCCGGTGTGGTGACACGCCGCTTCGCCGACCCCGGCGCCTTCGTGACCCCCACCACCTCCGCCTCCGCCAGCGCCGGCGCCAGCAGCTCCTCGATCGTGGAGCTGGCCGAAGGCCTGGAAGCGGTGGCCAAGGTGCCGGAGAGCGACATCGGCCGCATCCGCCTGGGCCAAAACGCCTCGGTGCGGGTGGACAGCTTCCCCGATCGCCGTTTCGCCGCCCGGGTGCGGCAGATCGCACCACGGGCCGAAAAGCTCAACAACGTCACCTCCTTTGAGGTGAAGCTGCAGATGCTGCAACCGCCGCCGGAGCTGCGCATCGGCATGACCGCCGACATCGACTTCAACACCGGTGTGCTGGCCCCCCGCACCCTGGTGCCCACGGTGGCGGTGGTCACCGAAGAGGGCCGCCCCGGGGTGCTGCTGGTGGGCCCCGGCAATCAGCCCCGCTTCCAGGCGGTGAGCCTGGGGGCCAGCAGCGGCCGCGACACCCAGATCCTCAGCGGCCTCAAGCCCGGCAGCCGCGTGTTTGTGGATCTGCCCCCCTGGGCCAAAAAACGCCGCGCCGGCAGCTGAGGCTCAACCCGCCGCCGCGCGGCGGCCGTTCATGAAGCGGCGGCAGCACTCCAGGATGCGGGCGCTGGCCTGGCCATCGCCAAAGGGGTTGTGGGCCCGAGCCATGGCCTCGTAGGCCGCGCTGTTCTCCAGCAGCAGGGCCGTTTCCCGCAGGATGTCGGCGCTGTCGGTGCCAATCAGCTTGGCGGTGCCGGCATCCACCGCTTCGGGGCGTTCGGTGGTGCGGCGCAGCACCAGCACCGGTTTGCCCAGGGCCGGGGCCTCCTCCTGCAGACCACCGGAGTCGGTGAGCAGCAGCGTCGCCGCGCGCATCGCCGCCACCAGCTGGTCGTAGTCGAGCGGTTCGGTGAGGAAGGCCCGCGGGTGGTCCCCCAGCAGCGCCTGCAGCGGTTCGCGCACGGTGGGGTTGCGGTGCAACGGCAGCAGCAGGGCCGTGTCGGGGAAGCGCTCCAGCACCTCCAGAAAGCCGCGGCCAATGTCCTGCAGGCGATCCCCCCAGTTTTCGCGGCGGTGCACCGTGGCCAGGATCAGCCGCTGACGCGCCACATCCAGCCCCGGGATCTGCAGGGGTGGTGCCTGCTGGGCCATCAGCAGCAGGGCATCGATCACGGTGTTGCCCGTGGTGAGGGTTTCACCCACCACCCCGGAGGCCGCCAGGTTGCGGGCCGACACCTCCGTGGGGGCGAAGTGCAGCAACGCCAGCTGCGAGATCAGGCGGCGGTTGGCCTCCTCCGGGTAGGGATCAAAGATGTCGTCGGTGCGCAGCCCCGCCTCCACATGGCCCACGGGAATCTGCCCGTAAAAGGCCGCCAGGGCAGAGGCAAAGGCGGTGGTGGTGTCGCCCTGCACCAGCACCAGGTCGGGCCGGTGGCGCTCAAACTCCTCCTGCAGCCCCTGCAGGGCTCCGCAGGTGATGTGGGTGAGGGTCTGCTTGGGGGCCATCAGGGCCAGGTCGTGGTCGGCCTGAAGGCCGAACAGGTCCATCACCTGGGTCACCATCTCGCGGTGCTGGCCGGTGAGCACCACACGGGTTTGGATGTCGTCGGCCGCCCGGAAGGCCTGAATCACCGGCGCCAGCTTGATCGCCTCCGGGCGCGTGCCCAGCACGATGGAGACGTTGTGGGGGGTGCTCACGGGGGCGGTTCAGGCGGGCCTGTGGCCGGATCCTAGGGAGGGTTGCCGGGAAGCCCCTCAAGCGCCTGGGGCTGGCGGACCGCCGGCTCGGCCCGCCGGCCACGGCGAGTGGCGAGATAGCGCGCGCTCAGCGTCTTCCCGGTCCCCGGGAGGCCAGAGAAGAGCAGCCCCCGGTCGGCGAGCCCGACCCCGCCGATCAGCCGTTCGACCACCCCGTCGATGACGTCGAGGGCCGGGTCGAGCCCAAAGATCTCGTCGCGCTCGACCGGAGCGACGTGCTGCCGGTGGCGCTCGAGATAGCGCTTGATCGTCTGGGTGCTCTGCTTCGCCATAGCCCCTCCTCCATGGACCCCTCGAGCGAAGGGTGAGGCGGGACAATCGAGCGAAAAGTGGCCCTGTCAACGCGTCCTTCTGCCAGATGTTCCACATAGTGGGGTTTCACCCCTCCTAAACCTCAACGATTTGGAACATGTGCCTTCTGCACGCCGCCGCCTTGACCGGACCCCTCCCCTCCCCCGAGCTCGGTCCATGGCGATCACGATCCAGGCTCACGGCAGCGCTCCGGCGACCCACGAGGAGCAGGGGCGCCCGATGCACCGCTCCCACGAGGGACTCGTCGTCGAGCTCGGCTCCTCCTACATGGGTGACGGCGATAGCACCTTCTTCGCCCTCGTCTACAACGCCGCGACCGACGATTTTGACTCGATCGCCTACTGCAGTACCTACTGCTCGCGCTGCGACCACGGCCGTGGCCGGGAGATCGAAGGCTGGTGCCGCGCCGTCGTCGATGCCCCCGACCACCTGCGCGCGAAGCTCGCCGCGCGGCGCCAGGCGACACTCGAGGCACAGCAGGCCGAGCGGGCCCGCATCGAGATGGAGAACGCCTGGCACACCCCGGAGCGCGGCGCGATCGTCCGCATCGTCGCCGGGCGGAAGATCCCCCAGGGGCTCGAGGGGCAGGTCACCTGGCGCGGCCAGTCCGACTACGGGATGCGCGTCCGCGTCCGCTTCGACAACGGCGAGGAAGAGTTCACTGCCGAGCACAACGTCGAAGTGATTGATTGGCCCGGGAAGAGCCATCACTGCACGATCGGCTGAGTCCGATGCCACAGAGTAACTACGTCCGGTCGGCACTCGGCGAAAACCTCTTCTTCCACATCGCGTGCGAGGATCCGACGGGCCCCCGCTTCGACCGTTCGCTCGTCGCCCGGGCCGACCGGCTCACCTACCGGCTCATCGAGTCAGAACAGCGCCACGGCGAAAGCGTCGAGTGGGCGCTCTATGCAGGAGCGGAGCTGCTCGCCGAACGGATCTTCGACCCAGGACACGCGCCAGCGCGTCCTTGACCCCGCGGCCCTCGCGGCCGAGGGTGACTTCATGGCCCACATCGACACCGCGCGCAAGACCCTCCTCCTGCTCCTCGGCGCTCCTGGCGCCGGGAAGGGGACCCAGGGCCGTCGGCTCGCCGTGGAGACCGGGGCGCTCCACTGCTCGGTCGGTGACCTCTTCCGGGCTGAGATCGCTGCGGGCGCCCCCCGCGGTGTGCTCCTGCACGGACCCCCGGGTACGGGTAAGACG
>JBMSXZ010000167.1:0-3390 GCA_049426205.1 Cyanobium sp. | reverse complement strand
CGCCGGCGCTGGCGGGATCCTCCCCCCAGGCCCGCACATTGATCACCGGGTTGGCCGGGTTGTTGTTCACGTCGCAGACCGGGCCCAGCACCCAGTTCAGCCCGAGGGCCGCGGCCTCCCGGCCCGTGCAGCGGCCGTAGCGCTCCGCCAGGGCCAGGGCGGCGCCGGCATCGTCGCGGTGGAGTCGGCCGAGGGCCAGGGGCGGCACCAGCCAGCTGGCGCCCTCGAACCGCTGTCCCACCCCCTCTTCCACATCGGCGCAGAGCAGCAGGTCGGCGCCGGCCCAGGCCAGCAGCTGGCGGGTCCGCAGCCGCAGCTCGGCGGCGCTGCCCCCCAGCAGGATCACGCCGCCCACCCCCGCCGCCAGCAGGCGCTGCAGGTCGGCGTTGGCGAGCTCCCAGCGGGGGTAGCGGCGCTGGCCATCGCTGAGATGGCCGCTTCCGCGCACCACCAGCAGGCTGGCCACCAGGCGCCGCAGCGCTTCTGGGGAGGTCGCGGCGCTGGCGGATGGATCGGCGGGGGCCATGGGGATGGCGGTCGGGGCGGGGGCGGGCTCCATCGAAGCGCAGCAGCTGCGGTTCAGCCCGCCTCCCCCTCCGCCTCCCCGCCCGCTTCAGCGGCGTCAGCACCGCCGATGCTGCGTTCCTGCTCCAGGCGCTGCAGCAGCCCCAGCACCGAGCTGCCCCGTTCCAGGGCGCGATCAAGCTGGAAGACCACCTCCGGGGTGCGCCGCAACTGCAGACGACGGGCCAGCTCACCCTTGATGAAGGGCGCAGCCGAGCGCAGCCCGGCCATGGCTTCGTTGCGCTCGGCCTCGCTGCCGAGCACGCTGACGAAGACGCGGCAGTGCTGCAGATCTCCGGCCACTTCCACCTCGGTGATGCTGACCAGCCCCTGCTGCACCCGCTGATCCTTGATGCCGTTGCGCAGCAGTTCGCTGATCTCGCGCCGGATCAGGGCCGCCAGCCTCTCCACCCGCCGTCCCTGCGCCATGCCTAGGCCATCGCCGTCCCACTCACCATGGCACGAAGCACCAGGGCGATGGTCAGCAGACCGCTGACCAGCGCGCCCACCAGGGCCACGGCGGTGACGGGATTGCTGCGGCGCCGGGCCAGGGGCTCGAACACCGAGTTCAGCACCCCGAGGCTGAACGCCACCAGATAGCGCGGGTAGCGCGTCACGTTCACCAGGAAGTCCCTCATCAGCCCAGCGACCCGATCCATGGAGCGCTGGCTACTCTGCCGCCCGGGGAGGCGCATCGCCGTCGCCCGCCCGCCCTTCCCCACGCCGGACCCCGATGGATCTGCACCAGTTCCGCCATTCCGCCTTCTGCGAGAAGGTGCGTCTTGTGCTGGCGGTCAAGGGGCTCGACGCCACCTTCGTGGAGGTCACCCCCGGTGTGGGCCAGGTGGCCCTGTTTCGCCTCTCCGGCCAGCGCCAGGTTCCGGTGCTGGTCGATGGCGGCGAGGTGATCAGCGACTCCACCGCCATCGCCCTCCACCTCGAAGAGCGCCACCCCACCCCACCCCTGCTCCCCTCCGACCCCCTGGCGCGGGCCCGGGTGCTGCTGCTTGAGGACTGGGCCGACACCGCCCTGGCGGCCGGGGCCCGCCAGGCCCTGCTCCAGGCTGCCGCGGCCGATCCGGTGCTGCGCGGTGCCCTGTTGCCGGAGGCCACCCCCGATCCCCTGCGCCGCCTGGTCAGCGCCCTGCCCGGCGGTTGGATGGCGCCGGTGAGCGAGGCGGTGGGGGATCTGATCGCCCCCAGTGAGGCTCGCCAGTTGCGCCGCAATCTGGAGCAGCTGACCAGGCTGGTCAGCGAGCAGCCCTATCTGGTGGGGGATCGCCTCTCCCTGGCCGACCTGGCGGTGGTGGCCCAGCTGTCGCTGCTGCTCTTCCCGGCCTCCGCCGGTGCGCCGCTGGCGGGTCGCGGGGTGGAGGGCGTGGCGGACAACCCGCTGTACGACCCCCTGTTCCGCTGGCGTGACCGCATCCTGGCCGAGGTCCATCGGCCCTGAGCTCCGTAGCCCGCTTCAAGCCGCTCGGAGCTTGCAGCCGCAGGCCCCGGGCCCCGGGCCCCCGGCCCCAGGACGGCCGGTCAGGATGGAGGCCGCTGGAGGTCCCCATGTCCGATCCGCTGCTGCGGGAACTCGACCACTACGTGGTGCTGGAGCCTGGGGCCGCCGAGCGGATCCTCAGCCGCGAGGAGACGCTGGCCTGGCTGGAGATCCGGCTGGCGGAGCTCTCGGATCCCCCGGCCGATCTGCGGGGCCTGGGGGCGCCGCGGGAGTGGGCGGTGCGGCTGCTGGAGACGGCCTGTGACCTTGAGCTGGAGCCAGGCTGCAGGATCAGCTGGTTCGCCGTGCGCCTCGAACCGCCCGGGATGGCGGGCTGATGCCGGCCTCGTGGGCAGCGGCTTGGTCGAGCCCTGCCCACGAGGCCGGATGGGGGATCAGGGCTGGCCTGCCGCTGGGCCAGGCTGGGTCACGGTGTTGAGGGAGTCGACCGGCTGACCGTTGCTGTTCACCAGATGGAGCGGCGCTGGGGCCTCGGTTGGCTGCGAATCGCGCAGGATCGTCGGCAGCGCCGCCAGCACCTGCCGAGCCACCAGATCCGGGGAGTCGCCCTCCTGGACGATCCGCAGATCGGCCTGGGCGTAAAGCGGTTGGCGTTGCGCCAGCAGCTCAGCCAGGCGGGCGGCAGGGTCCGGGGCCTGGAGCAGGGGTCGGGGTGTGGGATCGCGGCGCAGCCGCTCCAGCAGCAGCTCCGCCGGCGCATCCAGCCACACCACCACCCCCTGCTGCAGATGGCCCCAGTTCACCGGCCGGCACACCACGCCGCCACCGGTGGCCACCACCTGGGAGTGGAAGGCGGCGATCTGCCCCAGCACGGCCGTTTCGAGCTCGCGGAAGCCCTCCTCCCCAGCCTCGGCGAACAGGCTGGGAATGGTCTGGCCGGCCACGTGCTCCAGGGCCGTGTCGGCATCAAGAAAGCCGTAGCTGAGGGCCGCGGCCAGGGGCCTGCCGACCGCGCTCTTCCCTGCCCCCATCATTCCCACCAGATAGATGTTCAGGCCCCGCAGGCGACGGGCCAGCGGCTCGTCGCGATCCCCAGGCTCCTGGGCATCGACGCTGGCGGCGGCGGAAGGGTGACGCGGATCCATCGGATCGGAGCTGGGGGGATCGGGAGCGGTGGATGCGGCGGGATCGCTGGGGTGGCGGCAACCCGTCGGGGTGGGTCACGACCCTGGGGCGGTGGCCCGTTTCTAGGATGCAATCCCTCGGGTCCACCGCGATGCCAGTTTCAGGGCCCGCCCTGCCGGCAACCCTCCTCCCCCCTGCGCCGCTGTCCGTGGTCGACGATGACGGTCGCGACGATGACGACAAGTCCG
>JBMSXZ010000166.1:0-3427 GCA_049426205.1 Cyanobium sp. | reverse complement strand
ACCTGCGGCCCCTTCGTCCCGAACGAAGTGCGCTACCAAGCTGCGCTACATCCCGCTATGGCGACTGTAAGGGATCACCCGCGGCCTCCCGGGCCCGAACAAGCCCCGACGCGGCGCTTCCTAAACTGAACCTTCCAGCGCTGCCGCTGCCGCGGTGGCATCCCGCCTGCGCCGCCGTGGCCGTCCGAGATCTCCAGCCCGGCGAGCCGGCCGTTCCAGCCGCCAGCCGCCCCACAGAACCAGCCAGCGGATCCCCGGCAACCCTGACAGCAACGACCTCCAGCGTGGCCCCAGGCCCCAAGCCCGACTGGCTGAGGGTCAAGGCCCCCCAGCGGGAACGGATCGGTGCCGTGGCCGATCTGCTGCTTGATCTGAAGCTGAACACCGTCTGCCAGGAGGCAAGCTGCCCCAACATCGGCGAGTGCTTCGCCGGCGGCACCGCCACCTTCCTGATCATGGGGCCGGGATGCACCCGGGCCTGCCCCTATTGCGACATCGACTTCGACAAGAGCGTGCGGGCCCTCGACCCCACGGAACCGGAGCGGCTGGGTGAGGCGGTGGCGCGGCTGGGCCTCAGCCATGTGGTGATCACCTCGGTGAACCGCGACGACCTGGCCGATGGTGGCGCCGCCCAGTTCGTGGCCTGCATCGCCCAGGTGCGCCGCCGCAGTCCCGGCACCACGATCGAGCTGCTGATCCCGGATCTCTGCGGTGATTGGGATGCCCTGGCGGCCCTGATGGAGGGGGCGCCGGAGGTTCTCAACCACAACATCGAAACCGTGCCGCGGCTCTACCGGCGGGCCAGGCCCCAGGCCGACTACGGGCGCTCCCTGGAGCTGCTGCGACGGGTCGGGCAGGGCTGGCCGCGCACCTACACCAAGTCTGGTCTGATGCTGGGTCTGGGTGAGAGCGACGCCGAGGTGCGGGAGGTGATGGCCGACCTGCGCCGCCAGGGCGTCGACATCGTGACCATCGGCCAATACCTGTCCCCCGGACCGAAGCACCTGGCGGTGGAACGGTTCGTCAGCCCGGAAGACTTTGAGGCCCTGCGCCGCCACGGCGAGCAGAGCCTGGGATTCCTGCAGGTGGTCAGCAGCCCCCTGACGCGCAGCAGCTACCACGCCGGAGAGGTGCGGCGGCTGATGGAGCAATTTCCGCGCTGATCAGAGCGGTTCAACCTGATCGCAGCGGAGCACCAGGGCCGTGGGAAAGCGGCGGCGCAGGTCCGCCCGCCGCGCCCCACCCAGCCCCCCCACCGCCGCCGCCCTGATCACCCGCTCCGGCGGCGGCGGTTCGGCACTGGTCACCGCGCCAAAGACGCTGACCTCCACGACCGGGCTGAACTGCCGCTGGCGCAACAGGTGCTGGCGGTGGAGCAGCCTGTAGCGCTCCCCCAGGGCGGCCCAGGGGCCTGCTCCACAGGCCCGCCGCTCCACCAGCAGGGGCTGGCGGGGAATGGGATCGAGGAGCGACAGAACCCCGGCAAGCAGCAGCTGGGCCAGCCAAGCCGCGGCCACAAACCGCAGGGAGGCCTCAGAGGTTGGTCTGAAGGAGGTCATGGATCAGGGGTTGGATGAGCTGGGGTTTGCCCTTCTGGACCGTGGTCTCACGGATGGCGGCCAGGGCCTTGAGATCCCCCAGCTCCGGATCCCCATAGGCGATCGGGATCAGGCTGATGCCGCTGTGGCGAATCACCGGCTCCAGCTCCGCCAGCTCCAGGCCGGTGGTGCATTGGCCGTCGCTGAGCAGCAGCAGCACGAACCGGCCATCGGGATCGGTGCGGCGCGCCTGCATCAGATCAGCCATGGCCACCGCCAGGCCGTCGAACAGGGCGGTGGGACCGTCGGCCCGCAGCCCATCCACCGCCGCCAGCAACCGTTGGTGCCCCGGCCCATCGAAGGGCTGGAGAGGCAGATGGCGGATCGGCCGGTCGCTGAAGCTGATCAGACCGACATGGTTGCCGGGATTGATGGCGGTGGCAGCCTGGGCGACGGCTTGCTTGACCTGCTCCAGCCGCCGCTCCTCGTTCATCGATCCACTGCTGTCGATCACCATCTGCAGGTAGACCGTGCGACCGCCGTCCTTGCGGCGCTTCCATTGGCGTTGGGCCTGACTGAGCACCTCGCCAACGGCCCGGGGTGGCCGCGCCTGGGGCGGCACCGGAGGGGAGGCGCCATAGCCCCACTGGCGGGCCAGAGCCTGCATCGGGGGCGAACTGGCGAAGGCGGCAAAACGTGTCAGAGCCTGGCGCTGCTCGGGGGTGGTCCAGGCGAAGGCGGCCAGGGGAGAATCCTGGGGGCTGCCGAAGGGGACCGCCACGAGATCGGCGAAGCCGGGCTCACGCTGCAGCCTCACATAGCTCTGATGGGCCATCACCACGGCGTCGAATCGGTCCGGGTTGCGCTTCCAGGCCTCGGCCAGCTCGATGTAGGTGGGTGCGGTGGTCGCGATCTGCTGCTGAAACACGCCGAAGCTGCCCTGGACGGCGCCGCTCTGGAGCTCGGACAGGGTCAGCGGCCGCAGGTCGCGGCCATGGCCAGCACTCAGCCAGAGCAGGGTGTGCAGAAAATCAAGGCCGGCCGAGCTGGTGTAGGGGTTGCTGTAGCCGATGCGCAGCCGGCCAGCCAGGGCCTGGTCCACGACTGCGGCGAAGTCGGGGGCAGCGCTCAGTCCTTGATCGCGCAGCACCTTGGGCTGGAGAGCGATCACGGTGGTGTTGGCCACCAGTCCCTGGTGGATGCGATCAGTGCGCAGACCCTGCTGCTGGAGCAGAGCCAGCCACTGCTCACTGGCGGGGGAATAGCCGGCGGGGCGCAGCTTGCCGGCCGCCAGCATCTGGGCCGCCAGACCGGAGGGGATGGTGCGGATCACCACCTCGATCCGGCGGCCGCTGGCCAGCCGCTCCTGGCGCTGGTTGAAATGCTCGGCCACCAGCACCAGCCAGCGGCGATCTGGCCGATGGGGATCGGCCTTCTCGGCGGAGCTGACAATCTCAAGCCGCAACAGCTCAGCGCTGGCGGGGCGCTGGGGATCGGCACCACTGAGCGGGAAGGCCTCGGCGCTGGGGAGAGATTCGGCCAGGGGAGGCAGGGCCCGCTGCCGACCGCTGCCGAGGGTGGAGTCCGGGTTCGCGACCTTGATCGTGGGCAGCAGATCGCGCTCCAGGTGCTCCAGGGCGCTCTCGAAGCTGTTGATCGGGGGCGACAAGAGGCCGCCCAGGGAGCAGGCGCCAAGACTGACCAGCGCCACCAGGCAGGCCAAGGGGGCAGAACGGGGCTTCATGGGGTGACCTTGAAGGGGTGAAGTGCCAGCCGAATCGGCAGGCCGGAGCGACAAAGCGATTGGTCCAGGACCTCGTCATGGGCAGCCGTCAGGCCATGAAGCACCTCCCGCAGGCGGCACTCGAGTCCATCGGCGCGGGTCTCGC
>JBMSXZ010000165.1:0-3438 GCA_049426205.1 Cyanobium sp. | reverse complement strand
CGCCCTGGCCCCGATCGAGGAGGCCCTCACCCACGCCTCGGCCGGCCGCCCCCGCCACCACGAACAGCTGGAATTCCTCGGGGATGCGGTGCTGCGTCTGGCGGCCACCGAATTTCTGGACCGCCGCCATCCCGCCCTGGCGGTGGGGCGACGCTCCGCCCTGCGGGCCCAGCTGGTCAGTGACCGCTGGCTGGCGGAGCAGGCCGAAGTGCTGGACCTGGCGCCCCTGCTCCACCTTGGGCCGATGGCCCTGGGTGATGCCAGTGGCCGCGCCACCGTGCTCGCCGAATGCTGCGAGGCCCTGGTGGGCGCCATCTACCAAGCCTGGGGCGGGCCTTCCGGTGGCATCGAGGCGGTATTGCTCTGGCTGGCTCCGGCCTGGGAGCAGGCCAGCGCCGAGCTGCTCGCCGATCCTGAACGCCACAACTGGAAGACGGCCCTCCAGGAGAAAACCCAGGGCCAGGGGCTCGGCCTGCCCCGTTACGACACCGAGGAGGTGAGCCGCCGCCACGGCGATCCCAGGCGCTTCCAGGCCCGGGTGAGCTGGGGGGAGGCGGCCAGGGAAGCGGGCAGCGAGGAGGCGCCTGGGGGGAGCGCCGAGGGCTGGGGGGGCTCGCGCCGGGAGGCCGAGCAGCAGGCGGCCCGCGCCGCCTTGGCGCAGCTCAGAGCAGCTCCAGGGTCGCCAGGGGCACGGTGATCAGCTTGTCCCAGTTGCCGCCCTCGAACAGCACCGCCGCCCGGCGATCGCTGATCCGCTGCACGAAGCCGCGGTAGCCGTTGTAGATCGACGTGGGATCGCGCACCACCACCGTGGAGCCCGGCAGGATCAGGGCGGCGGGGGCGGTGGCCATGGTGGGAATGCCGGAATCGTTCCGGAATCATTGATGCGGCCATTATCGGAACTCTGGGCGCGCCGCGGCGGCGACAGGGGCGTCCTCGCCACCACCAACGGCAGCGGATTGGGGGAGCCCGCCACCCGCCGGGCCATGGGGGCCGCGTTCACGGGTTGAGAGCCACAGGCGACGTAGCGTCAGCGGCGCACGTCCGCTCCCGCCGTGGCCCGGCCCCTCCCCCTGACTGCCTGCCGCTGCCATGAGCTCTGAGCCGCCCTCCCCATCGGCCCCCGGCCCAGCCCCCCCGCCGGACCTGCTGGTGGTGGGCCGCCTGGTGGCCGCCCAAGGGCTGGCGGGGGAGCTGCGGGTGCTCCCCCTCTCCGACTTTCCCGAGCGCTTCACCCGCCCTGGTCCGCGCTGGCTGCAGGGGAAGGGGCAGCCCGCCGTTGCCGTGACCCTGCGCCGCGGCCGCCAGCTGCCGGGCCGGGAGCTGTTCGTGGTGCGGCTGGCCGGCATCGACGACCGGGGCGCCGCGGAGGCCCTGGTCGGGCACGACCTGCTGGTGCCCGCCTCGGAGCGCCCCAGCCTGGCGCCCGGCGAATTCCACCTGCTCGATCTGGTGGGCCTGGAGGTGCGCCTCCTGGACGATGCCGCTGCGGCACCGATCGGCACGGTGCGGGACCTGGTCCACGCCGGCAACGACCTGCTCGAGGTGGAGCTGGTGGCGGCGGAGCAGCAAAGCCCGGGTCGTCGGGTGTACGTGCCCTTCGTGGCGGCGATCGTGCCGGTGGTGCAACTGGAGGAGGGCTGGATCGGGTTGACCCCTCCGCCTGGCTTGCTCGATCTCTGAGCACTCCCGGCGGGTGGCGGCATCGGGGCTGGGCAGCTGCGGTGCCCCGGGCAGCCCCGTTCCGGTGCGAAAACGTGCCCGAGGCGGCGACGCAAAACGATTGCGGCGGGATTGAATGGCGGCCTGGCTTAACAGCGCATTCCCACGGCAACCATGGCCCCGACACCTCTGGTCCCCGTGATCCTCTGCGGCGGCACCGGAACCCGCCTCTGGCCCCTCTCCCGAGCCTCCTATCCCAAGCAGTACTGGGCGCTGGCCGGCAGCGGCGAGGAAACCCTGCTGCAGCTCACCCACCAGCGCCTTGAAGGGCTGCCCAATCTGGCGCCACCCCTGCTGATCTGCAACGAGGAGCACCGCTTCATCGTGGCCGAACAGATGCGCCAGATCGGGGTCGAGCCCGCCGGCATCCTGCTCGAACCGATGGGACGCAACACCGCCCCGGCCGTGGCGGTCGCAGCCCTGCAGGCCACCGCGAGCGGCGATGACCCACTGCTGCTGGTGCTGGCGGCCGACCACGTGATCAACCAGCCCGGGCGCTTCCGCGCCACCGTCACGGCGGGCATCGCTGCCGCGGAAGCGGGCCGTCTGATCACCTTCGGCATCGTGCCCACGGCCCCGGAGACCGGCTACGGCTACATCGAAGCCGCCGGCCCCCTCAACACGGCCGAGCCCGTGCCGATCGCCCGCTTTGTCGAGAAGCCCGACCTGAGCACCGCCGAAGCCTTCCTGGCCACCGGACGCTTCACCTGGAACAGCGGCATGTTCCTGTTCCGGGCCAGCGCCATCCTGGCGGAGCTCGAACGCCTGGCGCCCGAGGTGGTGAGCTGCTGCCGCACCGCCCTGGCCCAGGACAGCTCCGATCTCGAATTCCTGCGGCTGGAAAGGGAGTCGTTCCTCAACTGCCCGAATGTGGCCCTGGATGTGGCCGTGATGGAGCAGACCACCCGGGGAGCCGTGCTGCCCCTCGACGCCGAGTGGAGCGATGTCGGCAGCTGGAGCGCCCTCTGGGAGACCGGCCAGCAGGACAGCCAGGGCAATGTGCTGCGCGGCCGGGTGATCACTGAGGACTCGCGCAACTGCTATCTGCGCAGCGAGCACCGCCTGGTGGTGGGCCTGGGCGTGGAGGATCTGGTGGTCGTCGAGACCGACGACGTGGTGCTGGTCGCCCATCGCGACCGAGCCCAGGATGTCAAGGCGATCGTCGGCCGGCTGGAGCGGGAGGGAGCTCCTGAAAGCAAGGCCCACCGGCGCATCTACCGGCCCTGGGGCCACTACGACGGCGTCGTCGAAGGAGAGCGCTGGCAGGTCAAGAAGATCGCGGTCAAGCCCGGCGCCAGCCTCTCCCTGCAGATGCACCACCACCGAGCCGAGCACTGGGTGGTGGTGAAGGGGACCGCCGTGGTTGAGAAGGACGGCGTGGAGGAGCTGGTGGGCGAGAACCAGAGCACCTACATCCCCCTGGGCTCGCGGCACCGCCTGCGCAATCCCGGCAAGATTCCGGTTGAGCTGATCGAGGTGCAGAGCGGTCCTTACCTGGGCGAAGATGACATCGTGCGCTTCGAGGATCGCTACGGCCGCAGCGACATCCTGGCCGTGTCCTGAGCGGTGCTGGGGCGACCGCTGGCCTGAGCAGGCCGCCCCGACCCCTCACTCGACCGTGACACTCTTGGCGAGATTGCGGGGCTGATCCACGTCGAGGCCACGGTGGGCGGCGATGTGATAGCTCAGCAGCTGCATCGGAATCACCGTGAGCAG
>JBMSXZ010000164.1:0-3494 GCA_049426205.1 Cyanobium sp. | reverse complement strand
GCCTCCCCCCAGCCCCGCGCCGGCACCCGCGGCTTCAGCCGCTCCCCTGGCTGCACCGCCAAGCCCGAGTCTCAATGGCCATGGTGATGCCCTGAAGCTGATCCGCGATTTTGAGGGGTTTCGAGATACGGCCTATCCCGATCCAGCCACCAATGCAGAACCCTGGACAATTGGCTATGGCTTCACTCGCCTCAATGGCCGCGCTATTGCTCCAGGGCAGCGCCTGACTCGCGCGGAGGCGGATCAGGCTTTGAGCTCCATGGTCGTTGCTTGTTCCAATCACCTTTCCTCGACCATCCCTTACTGGCGAGAGATGAGCGGCAGGCAGCAGTCTTCGTTGATCTCATTCGCCTGGAATCTCGGTCAGGACTTTTATGGGAATGAATCCGATTTTCAAACCATCAGCCGATGTCTGCGTGAGAAGGACTGGGGCAAGGTTCCTGATGCCCTCTTGCTCTATTGCATGCCTGGGACAGCTGTCCATCAAGGCCTGTTGCGTCGGCGCAACGCCGAGGCCGACCTTTGGCGCCAGGGGATGGCGACCCCCTCCATGGCCGCTGACGCTGGAGCCCCTTCCCGCCCGATTGCCGCCGGAGCGTCGTCGGCTCAGGGGGCTGTCAGCAAGGCTCCTGAAGCCGTCATCGCGTCCACGGGCAACCATCCTAACCCTTTGGTTGTTAAATATTTCGACCAGATGTTGATGGATGATGGTCAGGGTTGGCGAGATTGCTTCTCCGCCAGTTGTGCCATGCTGGCCCATTACTGGGGAAAGCTGGCGGGCGATGGTAATACGTATAATCATATTCGACAGAAGTATGGTGACTCGACCGATAGCAACGCCCAGTTGCTGGCTTTGCGCAGCCTTGGTTTGAAAGCGGAATTCCGAACCAATGGCACCCCCGAATCTCTCAAGGCTGAAATTGATGCTGGTCGACCCGTTGCCGTGGGTTGGCTCCATCACGGTCCGGTCACGGCCCCTAGTGGCGGCGGCCACTGGACCGTGGTGATCGGCTACAACAGCACTGGTTTTTGGATGAATGATCCCTACGGAAGCTGCGATCTTGTCGGCGGAGGTTATCCTGGTGGTGGCAACCCTTATGATACATTGGGTAAGCAGGAGCTTTATTCCAACAAAAATTGGCTGCCCCGTTGGATGCCTAGCGGCTCCCTGGGTTGGTATCTCACCTGCTCGCTTTGATGGCTTCGACTTTCTCCCCCATCATCGCCCTGCCAGCAGCTGACTGCTCTGCCAAGGGGCGGTTTATTCGTCGTGTCTGATCTTGTTGGGTGATCGGATCGCTGGGCAGGCCAGGGGTTGGCCGCTGCCTGCTCCCCTGGCCCTTCTCTTTGAAGTTGCAGTTGCCCCCAGATCATTTCTGCCCTGTCAACCAACACGCCAATCTCAGCCACTGGCGTGACAGGCTTTGCCAGCCTGCGCCTGCTCACCGCTCTTCAACCGGCTCTCCAACCGGCTCTACGACCGCCTCTCCGATCCGCTTGCCGCCCGGCTCGCCTTCCCGCCTTTCGCGGTGGCTCCTACGCTGAGCTTCTGCCAAGCCACGACCATCATGCTCGAGCGGCTGGTGCTGCCACCCTGGCTGCGGTTCAGCCTGGCCCTGCCCCTGCTGGTGCTCAACCTCTGGGTGCTGAGGCAGTTGCTGCTGCCCCTGGCTCCCTTCCCCGCCCTGTTCCTGACGGCGGCCCTGTTGGCCTTTCTGCTGGATCTGCCCACCCGCTGGCTGGTGGAGCAACGGCTGCCCCGTCCCCTGGCCCTGCTGCTGGTGCTGGGAGTGGCTTTTGGCGGCGTGATCCTGGCGGCCCTGTGGTTGCTGCCGCGGCTGCTGACCCAGCTCGATGACCTGATCACCGCCCTGCCCGGCTGGCTGGCCCAGGGGGAGACCCTGCTGGGGGAGCTGCAGCGCTGGGCCCAGGCCAAGGGCCTGCCCACCGATTTCGGCGACCTCAGCAGTGAGCTGATCACCCGCACCAGCAAGCTCGCCAGTCAGGTCAGTCAGCAGCTGCTCAGCCTGCTGGGCGCCACGGTGGGCCTGACGGTCAACACCGTGATCGTGCTGGTGCTCACCGTGTTTCTGCTGGTGGGCGGCGAACGGATTGCGGCGGGTTTGGCCGAATGGTTGCCGCCGGGGGTGCGGCAGCTGGTGACCGGCACCCTGTTCCGCACCTTCCGCGGCTATTTCGGCGGCCAGGTGGTGCTGGCCCTGATCCTCAGCGCCCTGCAGATGGTGGTGTTCACCCTGCTGGGCATCCCCTATGGCGTGCTGTTCGCGGTGGCGATCGGCTTCACCACCCTGGTGCCCTATGCCAGCGCCCTGACGATCGTGCTGATCTCCCTGTTGCTGGCCCTGCAGGAGCCGCGTCAGGGCCTGGAGGTGCTGGCGGCGGCGATCACCGTGGGCCAGGTGGTGGATCAGGTGATCCAGCCGCGGCTGATGGGCAGCATCGTGGGTCTGCAACCGGCCTGGCTGCTGATCAGCCTGCCGATCGGCGCCCGGTTGGGCAGCCTGCTGGGGTTGGGGGAGCTGCTGGGGCTGCTGCTGGCGGTGCCGCTGGCCAGCTGCAGCAAGACGTTTCTGGATGCCTGGGCGGTGCGGCTGCGGGCCGGCGAGCCGATGGTCACGATGGCGGAGGAGTGAGCCGGAGGCGGGCCGGCTCAAGACCTTGGGGGTTCTGATCGGCTGGGGCCCATCTGAACGGTGGCCTCCGCCTGGGTTCAGCCCTGAGCCGGCCCGGGAATCACCCCTGTTGCCTGCAGATAAGCCAGCACCTGCTCGACGCAGGCCTCCAGGCTCTGGCCGCCGGTCTCGATGCGGAGTTCGGGGGTCTGGGGCTCCTCGTAGGGGCTGGAGATGCCGGTGAATTCCTTGATCTGGCCGGTGCGGGCCTTGGCGTAGAGGCCCTTGGTGTCGCGCTGCTCGCAGACCCCCAGATCGGCGGCGCAGTGGATCTCGATGAAATCGCCGGCGTCCACCAGGGCGCGGGCCCGGTCCCGGTCGGCGCGGAATGGCGAGACAAAGGCGGTGAGCACCACCATGCCGGCATCGAGGAAGAGCTTGGCCACCTCTCCGATCCGGCGGATGTTCTCCTCCCGGTCCGCATCGGAGAAGCCCAGGTCCTTGCAGAGCCCGTGACGCACGTTGTCGCCATCGAGCACATAGGTGGCCAGCCCCTGCTCGAACAGGGCCGAATTGACGGCATTGGCCAGGGTGCTCTTGCCGGCGCCGGAGAGGCCGGTGAACCAGAGGATGGCGCTGCGATGGCCCCGTTGGTGGGCGCGGGCGGCGCGGGTCACGCTGGAGTGGTGCCAGACGATGTTGGTGGCCTTGGGGCCGGCTCCGGGATCGCTGCCCCCGCCGCTGGGAGTGCCGGCGGGGGAGGGGGTGCCATCGAGGGCCTGGAAGCTGGTCATCGGGCCGCCGCTGCGGGGTGCTGGTGGCCATTGTCCCTGCTGGCAGGGCCGCGGCTGGCCGGGGCCC
>JBMSXZ010000163.1:0-3496 GCA_049426205.1 Cyanobium sp. | reverse complement strand
GCAGGGAGGCGGTGGCGGTGTAGAGGATGAACTTGGTGGCGGCGTACTGGCGCTGGGCGCCACCCCAGATCGCGATCAGCAGGTACACCGGCACCAGTTCCAGTTCCCAGGCCAGGAAGAAGAGCAGGAAATCCTGGGAGAGAAACACCAGGGCCTGGGCCGAGGCCTGCACCAGCAGGAGGGCGAAGTAAAGCCGGGTCTTGCGGGCCACGTTCCAGCTGGCGGCGGTGGCCAGCAGGGTCACCAGGCCGCTGAGCACCACCAGGGGGGCCGAGAGGCCATCGCTGGCCAGGGACCACTCCAGACCGAGGGCCGGAACCCAGGAGAAGCGCTCGACCAGCTGCAGGGAGCTGGAGCTGCCATCGAAGTGCTGGCTGAACACCCAGAGCATCAGGGCGAAATCCAGGCCCAGGGCCACCAGGGCGAGGGTGCGGGGCAGCCGTGGGTCGTCACCGTCCCCGGGGAGCAGCGGCATCAGCAGAGCCGCGGCTGAGGGCAGCAGCACAATCAGGCTCAGCCAGGGAAAGGACGCCTCAGCCGCCGGCAGGGAGGCAACCAGTGCGGGGAAAGCGGCAACCATGGCGTGGGTGGCAGACGTGGCGGGCGGGAGGCTGGAGGCGGGACGAAGCGGCTTGAAATCGGGCCAGGATCTGGGTGGACAGCCGGAAAGCGGAGCGGAATCTAACAGTTACGAAACAGGTACAAGTACCTAGCGCCCTCCGGCCGGAATGGCGGCGGGCAGGGTCTCCCAGCGGCTGCCCCCCATCTGCAGATCGAGGACAGCGCCATGGCTGCTCACGTCCTCCTGGCGCCAGGCTTCCACCATCGCCGCGCTCACCGACTCCGCCACCGATGCTGATGTCAGCGCCAGCAAGGTGGGCCCGGCGCCGCTGATCACGCAGCCCCAGGCGCCAGCGTCCAGGGCCGCCTCGCGCACGGCACGCCCCCCCTGGATCAGTCCCCAGCGGTAGGGCTCGTGGATGCGGTCGTGCAGGCCATCGGCGATCAGGTCGCCGTTGCCCGTGCGCAGACCCTGCAGCAGCAGGGTGAGGGCACCAAGGTTGAGAACGGCATCGGGGATCGGGATGCTGCGTGGCATGGCCCGGCGGGCTTCGCTGGTGCTCAGCCGGATCGTCGGAATCGCCACCACTGCTTTGACGGTTGGATCCCATTCGCAGCGCACCACCCGCCAGCGGTGGGAGGCAGCCTTGGCGGTGAGGCACAGGCCCCCCACCAGGGAGGGCACCACATTGTCGGGATGGCCCTCGATGTCGATCGCCAGCTCCAGAAGCTTTTCGCGGCTGAGCGGCTCTCCCACCAGGGCGTTGGCACCGATCAGGCCCGCCACGATCGCGGTGGCGCTGCTGCCGAGGCCCCGGGCCGGGGGCACGGCCAGCTGGACCCGCGCTTCGAGGGCCACAGGCTCCAGCCCCGCCTCCCGCCAGACCCGCTGGGCGGAGCGGTAGACGAGGTTGTCGGGCCCACCGCGCAGGTGGCTGCCCTCGCTGCCCTCGATGATCAGATCAAAGCGCTCGGGGCCACCCTCGATCACCCGCAGCTCGAAGCGGTTGTTCAGGCTCAGGGCGGCTCCGAGGCAGTCGAAGCCTGGGCCGATGTTGGCGGTGGTCGCCGGCACATCGACCATCACGCCCTGGCCGATCCGGGGCCTCACCATTGCAGCACTCTCTCTGCAGTCAGTGTTGCAGGCAGGGTTGCCGGGCCCGCTCAGCCGAGCAGCATCCGGGCCCGGCAGGCGGCGCTGAAACTGCCCACAGCCGGATCGATGATCGCCTGGATCGGGATCGGGCCAAGGGCCGGCTGCAAGCGGCCCTTGGCCAGAACCGCCTCGCGGAACCGTTCCGAGCGCAGCTCCCCAAGCAGCTTGGCGGCGGTGCCCCCCGCCAGCCAGATGCCGCCCCGGCTGAGGCAGGCCAGGGCCAGATCTCCCACCACCGAGCCGTAGGCCCCCAACCAGAGGTCCAGGGCATCGCGGGCCAGCTCGTCGCTGGCGGCCGCTGCGGCCAGGGCCGCCGGCAGATCGGCAGCGGGATCATCGCCCCGCCGCCAGCGCTCGGCCAGCGGTGCCAGCGGATGGCGTCCGTCCGGATCGCGCCGGGCCAGCAACCAGCGGCCCACATGCCCCAGGCCGGTGCCACTGACCACCCGCTCGATCGACAGCCGCCCCAGGCCAAGATCCTGGCGGAGCCATTCGCGCAGGTCCCACTCCTCGGCATTGCGGGCGGCGAACTCCCCATGGGCCCCCTCGCTGGCGATCGCCTGGAGACCGTTGGCGGTGGGCACCCCCAGGGCCACGCCCAGGCCCGTCCCCGCCCCCAGCACCAGCAGGGGCTCCCCCGGCTGGGCTTCTCCAGGGCAGACCGTCGCCAGCTGCTCCGGAGCGAGCAGGGGCAGCCCGTAGATCAACACGGCGAAATCGTTGACCAGCTCGACCTGCCCGAGCTTGCCCCCCTGCGCCAGGACGCGCTCATCGAGCTGCCAGGGCAGGTTGGTGAGCCGGGCCCTGCCGCCCTGCACCGGGCCCGCCACCGCCAGGCAGGTGGCCTGGGGGCTGGGGTGATGCCCCGCCACCGCGGTCGCCAGGAAATGGTCGAGCATCGGGGCCAGATCGCTCCACTCCGCCGACGGGAAGCGCTCCTGCACCAGCAGCTCGGGCCGTTCGGCGCCGACGCTGTAGAGGCTGAGCAGGGTCTTGGTGCCGCCGATATCGCCGGCCAGGAGCGTTGCCGTGGGGCTCGTGGACTGCATGGCTGCCGCGGCTGGGGATGGTGAAAGGTCCGCTCCCTGAATAGCGGCGCACCTGGAGCGTGGCCAGCGACCTTGGCCTGGCACCGAGGACTGGTGTTGCGGTCTGGAACGGCGCTCTGGAGCAGCGGACCGGTGCTGCGCTCTGGGGCATCGGCTGAGGCTTGCCCCGTCCGGGGCAAGCCTCAGCCGGCGGCGACCGCTGCCGACTGCAGGGGAAGGCTGGCCAGCCGGTCCCGGTTGGCGGCGACCGCCGCCTCGACCAGGTCGGTGGCCGCGACCATCCCCAGATCCCCCTGGCTGCGGCTCCGCAGGTTGGCGGCCTCAGCCTCGGCCTCGCGGGCACCGATCACGGCCAGCACGGGAATCTTCATCGTTTCGCCCCGGCGGATCAACTTGGCCAGGCGCTCCCCGGAGGCATCGATGCTGGAGCGGATGCCGGCCTGACGGAGCCGCTGCTGCAGGCGTTCGGCCCAGGGACGAACCTCATCGCTGACCGGCAGAAGACGGATCTGCTCCGGAGCCAGCCAGAATGGAAAATCGCCGGCGTAGTTCTCGGTCATGATCCCGAAGAACCGCTCCAGCGAGCCGAAGATGGCGCGGTGGATCATGATCGGCCGCTGCCGTGAGCCATCGGCGGCCACGTACTCGAGGTTGAACCGCTCCGGCAGGTTGAAGTCGAGCTGGATGGTGGAGCACTGCCACATCCGGCCGATGGCGTCTTCGATCTTGA
>JBMSXZ010000162.1:0-3543 GCA_049426205.1 Cyanobium sp. | reverse complement strand
ACCTGGGGGGTTGGCACAGCCTTTGGCATCGATCTGACAGGCCTGGGGAGGCGACCAGCCGCTGGTCACCGCCATGGATGACCACCATCAGGACGAGCCCCAGCGGGATCACGCTCACCAGTGCACGAGCAAAGAGCTGGAGGGCGCCGCTGACCTGACCAACCATGACCCGATGGCAGCGGACTGGCGGCCCCATCAAGAGGACAAATGATCCTTGCATCAGGATCGCAGAGGCTGAGCTTGGAGGATGCTGCCCGCCACGACGACAGTGATGCCGGCAGGACTGAGCCGCTGAGGCGCAGCGGCGATCGAGCTGCACAGGGACCGACTGGACCGACCGCCGCCAGATCCCATCCGAGACGACCATGAGACAAGGGGGCATGGCGACTTCTGCGCTCCTGGCCGTGGTGGCAGCGCCATGGGCCTGAACCCGGCCGCCCAGCACTCCCTGGTGGAGCCCCTCTGACGCCATCACCGCAATGGGGCCAGCCTGACGGGGTCACCAAGCCCCGGGAGCAGCGCCACCAGGCCAGAGCGCCAGCGGGGGAGAGAGGATGCAGAATGAAGAAGAGATCAAAAGTGCACTGCGCATCCCTACCCATTGATCAGCACGGGCAAAAGCCGCTTTCTCCCAATTCTGGCAACGCTGATCCTGGGGGGCTTCACCTGCCTTTCCCTGCTCAGCTATCTGCGTGCCCGCGAGCTGATGGATCGCCAGATCACCAGCGGCACCCTGCCCGCGGCCTCCGACGCCATCGTCTCGGAGCTGGAGCATCTGCTGCTCAAGCCGATGCTGGCCTCGGGCCTGATGGGTGGCAATAACTTCATCGCAGACAACCTTCTCAGCGGCGAGCCGAAGCCGGCCCTAATTCAGGATTATCTGGCCAGGATCCAGAGACAAACAGGGGCGATCACCAGTTTTCTGATCTCGGACCGCAGTCTTCGCTACTACCACCCCAACGGCATTCTCAAACAGATCTCCAGCCGGGATCCCCAGGACCGTTGGTACTACCGCTTCCGCGAATCCGGCCGCTCGATCGAGATCAAAATCGACCGCGACACTGCCGACCTGAACCGAACCACCGTCTTCATCAACGTGCCGCTGCGCGATCGGGATGGGCGGTTTCTTGGCGCCACCGGTCTCGGTCTCGACCTGCGGGGACTCCAACAGCGGCTGCGCGCCTACCAGCAGCGCTACGGAGCCCGCATCCTGCTGGTCGACCGGGAGGGGCAGATCGCCCTGGCTTCTGATCAGAGTCGTGGCCGGCTGCAGCAGATCGCAGGCCTGAGCAGGGCGCTGCCCCATCTCCTGGCGAAGGGCAGCAGCACCGAGGTGATCTCCCAGCGGGGCCACAAGCTGTTCGTTCGCGCCAACCGCATCCCAGAGACCGACTGGCATCTGGTGGTGATCCAGCAGCGCACAGCGGAGCAGAGCGCCTTCATCGATCTGCTGGCCCAGAATCTGGCGGCGGCCGTGGCGCTCAGCCTGATCCTGGTGACCCTGGCCCATCTCACCCTCGGCCGTGCCCAGCAACGGCTGGAGCGGCTGGCTCGCACCGACCTGCTGAGTGGCCTGTTCAATCGCAGCGTCTTCGAAACGCTGTTTCAGAAGCACGCCTCCAGCACCAAGGCCCGCGGGCTGCCCCTGGCTGTGGCCTTGATGGACATCGACCATTTCAAGGCAATCAACGACAACCACGGCCACGCCATCGGTGATGCCGTGATCCGCCACGTCTGCCAGCTGATCGAGGCCAGCGTGGGTGAAGACGATCCCCTGTTCCGATGGGGAGGTGAGGAATTTCTGCTCCTGTTGCCGGGCTGCGACCTCGGCGAGGCCCGGGAGCGGCTCGAGCGGATCCGCCGCCAGCTCAGGGCACACCCCTTTGCGCTGCCCGAAGCCTCACCGGTCCCACAGCAGCCCGGCAGGATGGCGAGCGGCGACCGGCTGGCGGTGACCCTCAGCCTCGGCCTTGCCCTGCATGTCGACGGCGAGCCCAGCGCCGAGGTGGTGCGACGGGCGGACCGGGCCCTCTATGCCGCCAAGCAGGCGGGGCGCGACTGCATCCGGGAGGATGGAGCCGTGGGCCCCGGAACGGAGAGCCGTTGATCGGCGCCGGGGCTGGGGCTGATCAGCTCCTGGGAAGCAACCGGCATGGCAGGGTCAACCAAACCCACCCGGGCGGGGGCGGGTGCTGGAGAGGGAAACGTTCAGGGATGGGGCCGATGGGGGTGGCAACCCCGGCGGGGAGGGCGGCTTGGGCAGGGCGACAACGTTGAAGGCGATCGACCAACGCTCCCCCTCGCCGCGGAACGGCGCCACCGAATGGGGCTGCCAGGCCGGAAACACGTAGTAATCGCCGGGTCGGGGCAAGAGGTAGTGGGCCATGCCGGTGCGGAAGCTCTGGATGTGCCACTCCTCGGGGCCATGCAGGCAGAGCTGGCCATCGAAACTGTCGGGGCGGATCTGGGGCGGAACCTGCAGATAGAGAACACCCGAGAAGCTGCCGCCATGGGTGTGGGCGGGGTTGTAATCGCCGGCCCGCTGCACATTCAGCCAGAGATCGATCATCTGCAGGCTGTAGCGTCCCGGCGTCCACGGACCGCGCCCCTGGGGCGGCTGACGGTCGATCACATGGCGGATCCAGCGCTCGCAGGCCGGCAGGATCACCCGCTCACAGAGCGCGGCGGCGGCAGGGTGCTCGGGTCCAAGCTCCCGTTGCAGGGCGAGCTGGCCGGCCAGCTTCGGGGCGGCATCGGGGCAGGAGGCGGGATCGGCCAGCACAGCCGCCGCCAGGGCCTGCAGCTCCTGGAGCAGGGGATCTGGCAGCTGGCCCTGCAGCAGGTAACGGGGAAACAGTTCGAGAACCTGTGGATCACCGCCCGGGCGATCGGATGGTGGCGTCGGCATGGGTCTCGGGCATCGGCCCTCGGGCCAGGGCGGTGGCGGCATCAAGGGATCCCTGCCTTGACCGCACGGGCGTCAGATCCCAACGTAGCGAGCGGCTCGACCAAGGCCCTGGGCCGGGGGGCTCCAAGCCAGTTGCGGCTCAGCGCGGACCCCGGTGGTCCAGGCTGAGGGCTGGGCGTTCAGCGGCTGGATGGGCAACCTTGCTCAGCTGGCCACATAGGCCTGAACGGCCGGGCTGAGCCGGCGCAGGCCAGCCAGACCATCGCGCTCGAGGTTGCGAACCCGATCGCGGCTGATGCCGAGGATGCGGCCGATGCCGGTGAGGCTCATCGGCTCCTCCCCCTCCATCCCATAGCGCAGCCGCAACACCCGGCCCTGCAGCTCCGGCAGCTGCTCCAGCAGCGCCCGCAGATCTCCCCGCAGGCACTCGCCCGCCACCATCTCCTCCGGTCCGGCTCCCTCGCCGGCCAGCAGGTCCAGCAGCTCGGTGTCGTCACCGTCGCCCACCTTGGTTTCCAGGCTCACCGGCTGGCGGGCGCGGCAGAGCAGATCCTTCACCTCCTCCTCCGGCAGCTCCACGTAGCTGGCCAGCTCGGTGACGGTGGGGGTGCGGCCGAGCTCCTGGCTCAACTCCC
>JBMSXZ010000161.1:0-3621 GCA_049426205.1 Cyanobium sp. | reverse complement strand
CCTACATCACCGGCAACGGCCTCAAGACCACCGAAGCCGTGGTCGATGCCATCGGCAAGCCCTACACGATCGAAGCCCAGCTCGACAGCTTCAACGCCGCCTGGCAGCAGGCCCAGGCCAACGCCTGAGCCCCAGCGCCCCCCTGTAGCCCTCTCGCCCAGCCACTCCTCTGACCATGGCCGTTCAGGTTCTGATCCCCACCCCCCTGCAGAAGTTCACCAACGACGAGGCCAGCGTCAGCCTCGAGGCCAGCAGCGTGGATGGTCTGATCGATGCCCTCGATGGACGCTATCCCGGCCTGAAGGGTCGTCTGTGCGATGAGGCCGGCAAGCTGCGCCGCTTCCTGAACGTTTATGTGAACAGCGAGGACATCCGTTTCCTCGACAACCAGACCACCGCCCTCAGCGATGGCGATGAGGTGAGCATCGTGCCGGCGGTCGCTGGCGGCTGAGCTCCAGGCTCCGCTGCCAACCGGTCAACGGGCGCATCATCCAGGACGTAGCGAATCAGGCAGTCGTCAGCGACGACCCACGCCTCAATACCCTTAACCCCAACAGCAGAGAGGGACGGTTCCATGACCCAGACCCCCGAGAGGCTGCAGCCGTTCCACGGCGACAGCCAGGCCGGCGGCCCTGCTGAACCCAGCGCCAAGGCCCTGCTGTTCGATTACCGGCAGGCCGCCAACCCGGTGCGCACGGGGCTGACCGAACCGATCCCCTACCGCACCTGGAGCCCGGAGCTGCATGCCAGCGGCCCCAGCGCGATCCTGCCGCTCGATCTCAGCGCTGAGCTCGGGGTGGCAGGTCCGGCCACCAGCCCCGGCCTGGCGGCCCACTTCATCCGCATCGCCGGGGGCGAAGGCATCCGCGCGGCGGCCCAGGCCACCAGCGCGCTGTTCTTCGTTCTTTCCGGCAGCGGCCGCTGCCGCCAGCGGGCCGAAGCCGGTCAACCCGAGGCCACGATCCCCTGGTCGCAGGGCGACCTGTTCGTGCTGCCGGCGGGCGGCACGCCCCTGCTCGAAGCCGATGAAACCAGTGTTCTCTACTGGGTTCATGACGCTCCGCTTCTGAGCTACCTGGGGGTGGTTCCGGCGGCTCCTCGCTTCGAGGCCACCCACTATCCGGGGCCCTGGCTGCGCCGTGAGCTCCAGGCCCTGGCCGACCAACCGGGCAGCGCCCGCAGCAACCGCCTGAGCCTGCTGCTGGCCAACCGCGACCTACCAGCCACCCGCACGGTCACCCATGTGCTCTGGGCGATGTTCGGCATGGTTCCAGCCGGCGCCACCCAGGCCCCCCACCGCCACCAATCCGTGGCCCTGGATCTGATCGTGGACTGCCAGCCCGGCTGTTACACCCTGGTGGGCACCGAGCTGAACGCCGACGGCACGATCCACAATCCCCGCCGCATCGACTGGCAGGCCGGTGGGGCCTTCATCACCCCGCCCGGCCACTGGCATGCCCACGTGAACGCCAGCGGCAGCACCGCCTGGCTGCTGCCGATCCAGGACGCCGGCCTGCAGACCTATCTGCGCAGCCTCGACATCCGTTTCGCCTGAGGCTCAGCCGGTCAGGACAGGGGCGCCTTCGGGCAGCCCCTGGCTCTCGTGGCGCTCGACGATGGCTGTGAAGGCGGGGCCTTCGATCGTTTCCGTCTCGATCAACAGCGTGACCAACTCATCCATCAGGGCACGGCGCGGCTCGAGCAGCTCCACGGCCTGGTCGAGGGCCTGGCGGGCCAGCTGCCGCACCTGGGCATCGATGCGGTTGCCGGTTTCCCGGGAGTAGTGGGGCTCGGAGCGCAGCCAGTCGCGGCCGAGGAACACCTCGGCCCCATCGGCCTCCAGGGCCACCGGACCCAGGCTTGAGAAGCCATAGCGGGTGACCATCTCGCGGCCGATGCGACTGACCAGCTCCAGATCACCCTGCGCGCCCTGGGTGACCTCACTGGGGCCGAACACCACCAGCTCGGCCGCGCGACCGCCCATGGCCACCACCATCCGGGCACGGAGGTAGGCCTTGCTGATCAGGCCGGAATCGAGCACATCCTCATCCGGCATCATCCGGGCGAACCCCCCCACACCGCCAGCCCGCGGCAGCAGCGTCACCTTGTCGAGGCGATCGGCGGCCGGCACCAGCGTGGTGAGCAGGGCGTGGCCGATCTCGTGATAGGCGATCAGGCGTTTCTTGGCGCTGTCCTGGAGCGGGGCCGCACTCAGGCCCATCGTGATCCGCTCCAGCGCATCGGTGAGGGCCTGGTCATCGATGGTGGGCCGCTCCCGCCGGGCCGTGAGGATCGCGGCCTCATTGAGCAGGTTGGAGAGATCGGCGCCGGAGAAGCCGGGAGTGCGGCTGGCCCAGTCCGCCAGGGAGACCGCCCCGTCGAGGGGACGGCTGCGGGCATGGACCGCCAGGATCGCTTCGCGGCCGCGGCGATCGGGAAGATCCACGTGGATCCGGCGATCGAAGCGCCCGGGGCGCATCAGGGCCGCATCGAGCACATCGGGCCGGTTGGTGGCGGCCAGCAGGATCACGCCGGAGTTCTCGGCGAAGCCATCCATCTCCGTGAGCAGCTGGTTGAGGGTCTGCTCGCGCTCGTCGTTGCCGCCACCGATGCCGGCACCGCGCTGACGGCCCACCGCATCAATCTCGTCGATGAACACGATGCAGGGGGCCTTCTCCTTGGCGCGGCGGAACAGATCGCGCACCCGGCTGGCGCCCACGCCCACGAACAGCTCCACGAACTCGGAGGCCGCCATCGAGAAGAACGGCACCCCGGCCTCGCCGGCAATCGCCTTGGCCAGCAGGGTCTTGCCGGTGCCCGGCGGGCCCACCAGCAGCACCCCCTTGGGGATCTTGGCGCCCACGGCCGTGAACCGCTCCGGCTCCTTCAGGAAGGTGACGACCTCCTGTAGCTCCTCCTTGGCCTCATTAATGCCGGCCACATCTTCAAAACGCACCGGCACCGCCGCCTCGGGCTGCACCATGCGCGCCTGACTGCGACCGAAGCCCATGGCCCGATTCGCCACCTGGGCTGAGCGACGGATCAGCAACGCCAGGCCGCCGAACAGCAGCAGCAGCAGCAGGCCGTTGGCCACCAGGCTGGCCGTGGCCTCGTCCTGACGGTCGTCGCGCACGCTGAGGGGGACGCGGGCGTCCTGGGCGGCGCGCAGCAAGACCTGGTCGTTGCTGAACACCGGCACCTGCACGCGACGGCCGTCGCTGTAGGTGACGCTCACCTGGCGCTGGGCCGTCGACAGCTCCAGGTCCTTGATGCGATTGGGTCCCTCGCCATGGCGGAGCTGTTGCAGCAGCTGGCTGTAACTCGGCGGTGGCTGGCGCACGAGCCCCAGGTCGCGCAGCAGGCCGGTGGAAGGTTTCGCTTCAGCGTCCCGTCGCACGCTGGGCGGCGACGCTTCAGAGGCGGGCGCAACCGGCTTGACAGGGGATGGGGCAGCAGGGGTTGTCGGGCCCGGGGAATCGCTGCTGCTCACAGGGGTCTGCCGCTGGGTTGAGCTTAGCGATTTGACGAAAGGCAGGGTGGCAATGGAGGATCCTGGTTTGGCAAAAAGCGAGCGGGATGGCTGTTCCCAAGAAGAAAACCTCCAAAGGCAAGCGGAATCAG
>JBMSXZ010000160.1:0-3649 GCA_049426205.1 Cyanobium sp. | reverse complement strand
TGGCAACAGGAGGTGACGTCAACTGGGGCCGGGCCCCGGGAGTGCAGCACCGATGGGCCTCACCCTGATCGAGGCAGCCAAGTACGAGACCCGCCTGGAGCACCTGGCGGTGATCAAGACCTTCGCTGAGGGCGAACTGCTCAGCCGGCTGCCGTTCATGAACATCGCCGGCGGCGGCCTCTTCTACTCCGTCGAGAAGGAGCTCCCCTCGGTGGGCTTCCGGGCGGTGAACGAGGGCTACAAGCAGAGCTACGGCGTCGTTGATCCCCAGTCAGAAGCCGTCCACCTCTTTGGCGGCGACGTCGATGTGGACCGCTCGATCGTCGATCTGCAGGGCCCGGAAGCCCGGGCCTCGCAGGTGGAGATGAAGGTGCGCTCCATGCGCCTGACTCTGGAGGCCGCCCTGATCAACGGTGATGCCACCGCCAACCAGGGCCGGGGCTTTGACGGCCTGGCCCGGCGCCTCACCCCCGGCACCGAGATGGCGCTGAGCAACGGCGGCGGTGCGCTGGATTTCGACAAGCTCGATGAGCTGATCGATTCGGTCAACTCCTACGGCGGATCGAAGTACCTGGTGATGAGCAAGGCGATGCGCCGCCAGCTCAATGCCCTCGCCCGCCAGACCGTCGGCCAGGGCGTCTACAACGTCTCCACCAACAACCTGGGGGTGATGGTGCATCACTACCAGGAGTGCCAGATCCTCACCGTCGACCGTGACGCCCAGGGCCTCGAAGTGCTGGGTTACGGCGAGGCGGGCGGCACCAGCTCGATCTACTGCTGCACCTTTGGCGACCAGGCCGTCACCGGCCTGCAGGGACCCTTCCAGGGCCGCTACGGCATCTCCGTGCGTGACCTGGGTGAAGTGCCCGATGCCCCGGTCTTCCGCACCCGCATCGACTGGTACGTCGGCTTTGGCGTCATGCACCCCCGCGCCGCCGGTCGCCTCCACTCCATCGCCCCCATCTCGTGATGGGGCGGCGACATCGAAAACTGAACCACCCCGCTGCCATAAGCCTGATCAGCACTGGGGTCGTTCGATCGAATGTTGAACTTTTGCCAAAACAGCAAGCGAGGAACGCTGATCGCCGCTATTAGGAGTGAAACCGAGCTGAGATCTTGAAAGGTCCTGCCATTGCCATGGCAAAAATCACTGCGGCAGCCTTGGGATTCGTTGTGCTATCAGCCGCGAGTGCTGACGCCCAGTTGTCTCCAAACTGCGAGCGTAATGGACGCCGTGACTACTGCGCCATCACTCCACTGGTAGGCGCAACAAACGAAAAGCAGTCATTTGATATGATTACTTTCGCTGATCATACTGTCTATGAGGTCACAAGAAATCTTGAGTCTTGCAAGAAAATCTCAGAAAAAGTTGAAACCTGCAACGCCAAGATCATTACGCCTCCAGGAAACCCTAAGGTCATTGCCGCGTTCTACAGAAGAACATTTTACGAAGGCGGCGTGAAGCAAGAATATGTTGGCAAAGGTGTTCGTCTAACCTATTTCTTTCTGGATTAGATAGCAAGGCAAGGCAATTGCTTGAGCCGCAAGTGCTTGCCGAAAATGCCAAGGGCTGAGCGATGGAGCACCTGAGCGCGATAGCCCCGCCATTGGGGATGGCTTCCCTTGCCTTTGCAGCTCTGCAGGTCTGGTGGATCGCCAGCACCCTCCGCCAGCGAGACCTGGCACGTCCGCTGAGCGAGCGGGAGTTCAGGGGTGGCTGGAGCGGAATCAGGCAGTTGTTGCCGATGCACTGAGCAAGCAGTTCTTAGCCTCAGATGTTGAACACCTGTTGCAGATGGGCTATCGGATTTGTGCTGGTATCCCCACGCACTTCCCAAAACTCCGTTGATCCACTTCTGAGCAGGGCCCGGAAGTCATCGGCGTCAATCAAGATCCCACTGTTCACCGCCAAAGCAACCAACTGCTCAGGTGTTGTGGCGGCATAGAACTCATGGGCCACCTCTGGGTCGCCATGCACCAAATGGCAGAGGTGATCCAGAACATCCAGCAGCGGCAGCGAGGACGAATCCATCCACAGTGCCCAGGACGTTCAAGACGCTACCAAGGCACGGGGAAGCAGGGCACAGAACTTCACGCGGGCACCACCCAGTGCGGTTGTTGGCTCCACTGCCAGACCCTTTCGGGTCCCCAGTGTCGCGCTCAATCCACAGTGATGCGTCATTCCCTGGTTGATGATGCCTGATCCCTCCTGGATAGACTCAGTCCATGACACCCCGTGCATCGATGCCTGCACCACTCCCAGAGAAACGAGAGTGCTACTACTCGGTTGGCGGCAGCGGCAGCCTCGACGACTACACCGCTATCGCTCTGTTTGAGGGCAAAGATGGAAAGCGGGATGCCGTGATTGGCTTTAAACTCAAGAACATTCCTGAAGTCTCAGGTTTTGTTGTCTTTATTGCTGAAAAGTTCGGCATCGAGCACCAGTACCAGCCAGCCATGCTTGAGCTTCCAATGATCTACTGGAAAGGTGGAACTCTTGAAGAAGAGGCTCTGGTCGTCCAGGCAGTCAATCAGTGGGTCGAAAGCGACGCAGATCCCTGCGAATGCTTTTACGACACCTTGGATGATCTTGATTTCGAGTCCTTTTATTCGGACTACGATGATGCGTTGATCAGGGCCAAGCCGATTATCAAATATAATCCTGCTGGTACCAATAGAAGCGGCAAGGGCTTTGGCTGACCGGCCAACGTCGTGAACATCTCTGTATTTAAGTTCGCATCTTTGTCGGGATGCTGCTTGTGTCTTGTGCAAGCCTTTTTTAAGTTCTTTGCCAACGGCCACCATTCCGGCGTTTCGCCTTGCTTCAGGCTGCGGATGGCGTTGCCCAATCCCTGCAGGCAGAGATCTCAGCAGGCAAACGGTGGAGACCATCAAACAGGCCGCACCAGCAGTCCAGGCGGTGTCGGGTGGCACAGTTTCGGGCTGTACACACAACTTAAATGGAATTAATGGATGACATACCGAAATGCCCTATCTGTTCTCCTATGGAACGCTTCAGCAAAAAGATGTTCAACGCAGCACGTTTGGAAGAGAGCTGGCGGGGGCGCCAGATAGCTTGGTGGGTTATGTGATCGCCCAGGTTAGAATCGTCAATCCAGATGTGGTGAAAACCAGCGGCAAAGACTCACATCCAATTGCCAGGCAGACAGGAGCATTCAACCATCGCATTCCTGGCACAGTGTTTGAGCTCACCGAGGAGGAGCTCCACCGTGCCGACCGTTACGAAGTTGATGCCTACAGGCGTGTTGAAACAGTGCTTGCTTCTGGAAAAAGTGCCTGGGTCTACGTGGAAGCGGTTTGACCGGACACCCCACCGGTTCAAGGCCACTGTTGGTGCACACGGGATCGAGGAACTGATCCCCAGGGCAGCCCGCCGCCACCTTCCCTACTGTGCCGTCAGTGCCCAACGCCTGATGAAGCGCCTGCTGCCCCTCCCCACCCGGCAGAACGGCCGGCCGTGATCGCTCATCCGCTCTGGATGCTGGTGCCCTGGGCGGTGTTTGCCGTTGCAGCCGGCGTGAAGTTCTGGCACCTCAGCGCCGTGTTCCGCAGGCATCTGCTGGGCGCCCCCACCCCCAGGGCTGATTCAAAGTCTGTCTACAGGGCGGTTGCGGGGGCTGCGAGCACG
>JBMSXZ010000159.1:0-3724 GCA_049426205.1 Cyanobium sp. | reverse complement strand
GAGCCGCGGAAGCGCGACCCGGAAGGCCCCGAACACGGAATCAGCCGATGCCGAGCAGGCCGCGGGTGAAGGCTTCGCCGCCGAGGGCGAATTCGGTGGCGAGCAGGGCGATGAACCCGAGCATGGCCATGCGGCCATTCAGCTTTTCGGCGCGCTCATGGAAACCCCAGCCGCTCTCGGCGCTGACGACTTCCATGCGGGGCTCGCTGGCGAAGGCGTTGAGCCGGCCACCGTCTTCGGTGGTGACGGTGGCGCCGCGGATGACGGAGGGAGCGGTGGAGGGTGAAGCAGCCATGTCCTTGCTTTGAGAAGTGTTACGGGAACTGTAACGCAATGTTGCGAACCTGGCAAGCGTCTCAGCGCAGGCGCCGCAGGCAGAGCTCCTCGAAGGCCGGGCGCAGCAGGTAGGGGTACTCCCCGACCCACTCCCTGATCTGGGGCAGCCAACCGTCGCTGAGGGCCCCGATCCGGCTGAAGTCCTTCCGCTCGCTGAGCACCAGGGTGCGGATCACCATCCCCCGCCGGATCGCCTGGTGCCGCTTCTCCATTGGAAAGCGCAGCTGCCCCAGGTAGCCCTCCTCATCCTCCAGCTCCAGGCACAGCCAGGTGCGCCGGTCCTCCACCAGCTCCAGCCGCCCCTCACGGTTGGCCTGCTCGCGGCGGCTCTCCACCACCTCCTTACTGAACAGATCGGCCACCCGGCCTTCGAACAGGGCCGCGGCCGGATAGCGCCGCAGGGTGGCATTGCGACGCCCCGCCTCAACGATCGGCCCCCAGAGCATGTAGAGGATGAACACCACCCCCACCACCAGCATCACCGGCCCCAGGCGGCTGGAGAAGAGCAGGGTCTGGCTGATCAACAGGGTGATCACACCGCCGATCACGGAAATCAGCAGCCGCTGCAGCAGTCTGCGGGGATCGCCGCTGCAGGCGTTGAACTGGGGTCCGGTGGCCACCGCTGGAATCAGCCGTTCCAGCTCACCGGGGCGCAGGGGGATCAGCATCGTTCCAGTGTCCCGCGCTCCGCTCTCAGAGCAAGCGCTCCAGGCCATAGACCAGACCGTCGAGCTGGCGCACCCGCCGCACGGTGTGAAGCACGCCGGGCATGTAGGCAGAGCGATCGATCGTGTCGTGGCGGAGGGTGTAGGTCTCGCCGGGGCCACCGAACAACACCTCCTGGTGGGCCACCAGGCCGGGCAGGCGCACCGAATGGAGCCGCAGTCCGCTGTCGCGACGGCCGCCCCGACAGCCCGCCAGGGTTTCGTGCTCCTCCACCTGGGGGGCGTTGAAGGTCTTGCCCAGCTCCTCGATCAGCTCGGCGGTCTTCAGGCAGGTGCCGCTGGGGGCATCGGCCTTGCGGTTGTGGTGCAGCTCGGTGAGCTCGCAGAAGTCGTAGAAGCGGGCCGCCGCCGCCGCCGCCTGCTGCAGCAGCACCATCCCCACCGAGAAGTTGGGGATCACGGCGCCGCCCACCCCCGCCTTGACGGCGAAGACCGCCAGATCCTGCAGCTGCTCCGGGCTCAGGCCGGTGGTGCCGATCACCGGGTGCACGCCATAGGCGATGGCGCCGCGGCAATGGTCGTAGGCCACCGAGGGGTGGGTGAAATCCACCAGCACCGCCCCGCCCCCGGGTCCGGCGGCGCGCACCGCCTGGCTGGCCTGGCAGAGGCTGCCCTCGAAGTCGGCGGTGATCGCCACCTCCAGCTCCCCGAGCCCCAGCTCCAGCCCCACATCGGCCCCCTCCTTGCCGGGGCTGGTGTCGATCGCCGCCACCAGGGTGCAGTCGGCCGCATCCCGGACCGCCCGCACCACCTCAGCTCCCATGCGACCGAGGGCACCGGCCACCACCACCGCGATCGGGGCGGCGGCGGTCGGGGCGGCGGAGATGGGGCTGGCGGTCATGGCGGGCAATGGAACGGCAGTGGGGAGGCAGGGAGGAGGGGCCAGGCTTCCCAGCAGGATGCGGCCTGGTCGGGGGATCGGGCTGGTCGGGCAGGTCGGGCTGAGTCTGGGACTGGTAGGGCCAATGGAAGCGCCAGGACCGCGCCCCCCTCGCTGAGCCTATGGGCGGCAGCTCCCTGGCCAGCTGGGGTGACGGGCCCCCGGCCAGGCCCCTGACAGGGGCAAGGGGCACTGGCGACGCGAACGGCGCCGCAGCGGCGCCAGGCCAAGGCGGCACCAGGCGATCAGGATGGGGCCAGCGGAGCCAGCGCGCATACCTTTGGACCTCTCCCCACTCGGTGTCACCCTGCTGGCCGTAGCCGTGGTGATCGGCCTGGCCCAGCTCCTCGGTGAGCTGGCCCATCGCCTCGGTCAACCCCGGGTGCTCGGCGACATCGTCGGCGGCATCCTGCTGGGGCCGAGCCTGCTGGGGGCCCTGAAGCCCGGCGTCTATGGCTGGTTGTTCAGCGCCCCGGTGCGGCTGCAGCTCAATGGGCTCGGGCAGCTGGGGCTGGTGTTGTTCATGTTTCTTGTGGGACTGGAGCTCAACCCCAGGCTGCTGCAGGGGCGCATGCCGCTGGCCAGCCGCATCAGCGTGGTGGGGGTGGTGCTGCCGCTGCTGCTCGGCCTGGGGTTGGCGGATCGCCTCGAGGCCTGGTTGCCAGCTCTGCTGCCCGGCGACCACAGCGCCGCCGGCGCGCTGTTCCTGGGCACGGCGATGGCGATCACCGCCTTCCCGGTGCTGGCGAGCATCCTCAGCGACCGCCAGCTGCTCAACCAGCCCCTGGGTTCCCTGGCGATCACGGCGGCCGCGGTGGACGATGTGGTGGGCTGGAGTCTGCTGGCGGCGGTGGCTGCCTTCAGCCGCTCCGGGTCGATGGTCGCCGCCCTGCCGATCCTGCTGGGGGTGGCCCTTTACGCCGGAGTCCTGCTGGTCGCCACCGCCCCCCTGCGGCGGCGACTGGAGCGCCGCCAGCACCAGCTCGGAGCCCTGGCCCCCTGGCTCGACACCCTGATCCTGGTGGGCGCCCTGCTGAGTGGGGTGATCACCGAGCTGCTGGGGGTGCACGTGATCTTCGGCGGTTTCCTCTGGGGGCTGGCCATGCCCCGCAGCGAAAGCCTGCGACGCTGGCTCACCCTGCGGCTGGACACGGTGGTGCAGCGGCTGCTGCTGCCCCTGTTCTTCGCGATCAGCGGCCTCAACACCCGCATCGGCAGTCTCGACCGGCCGGAGCTGTGGCTGGCCGCCGCCCTGGTGCTGGTGGTGGCGGTGGCGGGCAAGTTCGGGGGCGTCTGGGCCGTGGCCCGCGCCAGCGGCGTTCCGCCGCGGGACTGCCAGGCCCTGGGCTGGCTGATGAACACCCGCGGGCTCACCGAGCTGGTGGTGCTCAACGTGGGGCTGTCGTTGGGGGTGATCACCCAGGACCTGTTCACCATGGGGGTGCTGATGGCCCTGGTCACCACCGCCATGGCAGGGCCGCTGCTCAACCGCCTGGGCCACGGCCGGGTGGCGGGTGCCGCAACGGCGCCCCTGTAACGCCTTCCCCGGAGCGTTCCCATCGACGGGCGCCCCTGCGTAGGCTGCTTCACATTGCTCAATCTCAGGCCGCATGTTCACCCAGGTCCGCTCCAGCAACCGCCGGGTCACCCCAGCGCCTGGCCAGGGCAGCGACGGCCGGGTGGTGATGAAGGCGGTGTATGTGGTGCTCGAACCCCAGTACCAGAACGCCCTCACCACCGCAGCCCAGGGCATCAACGACCACAACGGCGCCCTGGCGATCGA
>JBMSXZ010000158.1:0-3736 GCA_049426205.1 Cyanobium sp. | reverse complement strand
GCCATGGCCAGCCTGATCACCAAGCGGGTGCCGCGCGATCAGGTGAGCAGCTATGGCGTCGTGGTGACCGACGCCGATGGGCGGGTGCTCTCCTTCCAGGAGAAGCCGGCGGTGGATGAGGCCGCCAGCGACATGATCAACACCGGCATCTACATCTTCGAGCCGGAAGTGCTCGACTATGTGCCGGAGGGCACGCCCTTCGACATCGGCGCCGATCTGTTCCCGCGCCTGGTGGCGGCTGGGGCTCCCTTCTACGCCCTGCCGATGGAGTTCGAATGGGTGGACATCGGCAAGGTGCCCGACTACTGGCAGGCGATCCGCAGCGTGCTGCAGGGTGAGGTGCGTCAGGTGCAGATCCCGGGCAAGCAAATCCGGCCCGGCATCTACGCCGGCCTGAATGTGGCCGCCAACTGGGACAAGATCCACGTGGAAGGCCCCATCTACGTGGGTGGGATGAGCCGCATTGAGGACGGTGCCACGATCATCGGCCCCGCGATGATCGGCCCCAGCTGCCACATCTGCGAAGGCGCCACGATCGACAACTCGATCATCTTCGACTACTCGCGCATCGGCCCCGGTGTGCGCCTGGTGGAGAAGCTGGTGTTCGGTCGCTACTGCGTGGATCGCAACGGCGATCACTTCGATCTGCAGGAAGCAGCACTCGACTGGCTGATCACCGACGCCCGCCGTCAGGACCACAGCGCTCCGTCACCCCAACAGAAGGCGATGGCCGAGCTGCTGGGAACGGATCTGGCGATCAGCAACGCGAACTGATCCCAGCCCGCTCCAGGATCAGGGGGATGCGCTCCTCGGCCTTCACGGCCATCAGGTGCACCCCCTGGGCGATCGCGGCGTAGCTGGCCACCTGCTCCGCCGCGATGCTGATGCCTTCATCCGCCGGATCGGCCGCCGCCGTCAGGCGATCGATGATGCTCTGGGGAATGCAGGCACCGGGCACCATCCGGTTGATGAAGGCTGCGTTCTTCGCCGACTTGAGCAGAAACACACCCGCCAGCACCGGCAGGCCCAGCGGTCCGCTGATCTCACCGACAAACCGCTTCAGGCATTCACCGTCCATCACCATCTGGGTCTGCAGGAAGCGGGCACCGGCCTGCTGCTTGCGGCGGATGCGCGACTGCAGACCGCTCCAGCTCGGGCTCTGCGGATCGGCGGCGGCACCGGCGAACAGCTCCGTGGGGCCATCGGGCAACGGGCCGCCGAGGGGATCCAGTCCCTCGTTGAAGGCCCGCACCTGCTGGAGCAGGCGCACCGATTCCAGCTCATTCACAGGCCGGGCCTGCGGCTGATCCCCGGCCCGCACCGGATCCCCCGTCAGGCAGAGCAGGTTGCGGATGCCCAGGGCATGGGCCCCCAGCAGATCCGCCTGGAGGGCGATGCGATTGCGATCCCGGCAGGCCAGCTGCCAGACGGGCTCGATGCCCGCCTCCAGCAGCAGCCGGCTCACCGCCAGGCTGCTCATGCGCATGACCGCCCGGCTGCCATCGGTGATGTTCACCGCATGCACCAGGCCCTTGAGCAGCCGGGCGTGCTCGAGCGTGCGGCTGACATCGGCGCCCCGCGGCGGCATCACCTCGGCGGTGATCGCCAGGGAGCCCACGTCCAGTGCCTGCTGCAGCCTCAAAACGCCCATACCAAGTGGGCCCATCATCGGCCACAACGCTGTCGGAGCCGCCAGTTGCTGCCTACAGTGACCGCACGGCCGAGGGGCATCGATGTCGGAGCTGCGCGACCTCGGCCATCAGCGGATGGAGCTCTCGGAACGGGAACTGGAGATCATCGAGCTGGTGGCCCAGGGGCTCACCAATCAGGAGATCGGGGAGCGGCTGATGATCAGCAAGCGCACGGTGGACAACCACGTCAGCAACGTGTTCACGAAGACCGGCGCCAAGAATCGCGTGGCCCTGCTCAACTGGGCGATGGATCACGGCAAGATCTGCCGCGACGGCTTCAATTGCTGCAACCTGCCCCAGGACGAACCACACCGCTGACATCAGCGGCATCCAGCAGCAGCGATTCGAGGCTGAAGCTGCCGTCAGAGAGGGCAAACAACTCGGCGTAGGCCAGGCAATCGTCGTGATCGCGGCCAGCAAACCGCAGCACTCCTTGCTGGTCGTAGAGACCGACCACGGCTCACCCCTGAATCCTTAAGCCAATCCTAAGACGCGTCGCGCCTGAGTCCCAGTGCAGCGCGCCAGGGCTGCTGCTCAGCGGTGGGCCAGCGAGCAAAGGGCTCGCGGGCCAGGGCGGCATTGCTGAACTGGCCCAGGCCCGTGATCTCCCGGCTGCACCAGGCCGGCACCAGCAGCTCCTGGTCGGCCCGCTCCAGCTCCACCTCCGCGATCACCAGTGGAGCGTTGTCGCCTTCGAACACATCCAGAACCCAGTCGCCACCGGGCAGATCCAGACCATGGCGCTGCTTACGCAGCTGGCTGTCGCTCTGCTGCAGCAATGCCGCCGCATCCGCCATCGGGATGGCGTATTCGAATTCATGGCGGGCGATGCCGGCCGCCGGGTATTTGAGTGTGAGCCAGGCGCCGGCGTCACCATCGCTGCGCACCCGCAGGGTGAGGCCGGTGGCGGAGCCGGCCAGATAGCCCTGCTGCAGCTGGCGGGTCCACTGCACCGCCGGCCGCCAGGCATCGCCCTGCACCAGGAAACGGCGTTCAATCTCCAGGGCCATGGCGGGGTCAGTTAGGGGAGGGTTCAGCGGTGGTGAGACTGCCGGCCCAGTGCAGCTTGCGGCTGAGGGTGCGGTAGTAGGAGGGACTCTGCTCCAGCTGCACCATCAGCGCCTGATGGGGAGCCCGGCGCACGTCACAGCGGTCCCCCGGTTCGAGCACGGTGGCATGGGCGCCGTCCTTCCAGAGCCGCACCCGCCGGCTGATCGACCCCAGCGGCCAGACCGCCAGCTGCGCCCGGGGTGGCACCAGCAGCGGCCGGCTGGAGAGGCTCATCGGACAGATCGGATTGACCACGATCGCCTGCACCCCCGGATGCAGGATCGGCCCGCCGGCAGCCATCGAATAGCCCGTGGAACCGGTGGGGGTGGAGATGATCAGCCCGTCACCGCGGTACTGATCCACCACCTCCCCATCGATCTCCAGCTCCAGCTCACAGGTGGGCGACACCTCATCGAGACCGGGCCGGAAATAGAAGTCGTTGAGGGCGGTGTGCACCGTGTCGCTGCTGTCGGTGCGGGCCTCGAGCATCATGCGCCGCTCCATGGCGAAGCGGTCGTCCCGCAGGCGCTGCCAGAGATTGTCTGGGCCATCGCCCTGACTGAACAACTGCCGCTCGTGGGTGAGGAAGCCGAAATGGCCGCCCACGTTGAAGCAGAGGATCGGTACCTCGAGCGGCGCCAGATGACGGGCCGCCCCCAGCACGGTGCCGTCGCCACCGAGCACCACCGCCAGATCAGGCGGCGCCCCCATGTCCGCCAGCAGCCCGGGAAAGGGATTGGCACTCTGGCCGCTCATGGCCACAGCCACCTTCACCCCCTGGCTGTGCAGCAGCTCTGCGCCCTGACGGGCGGCATGCAGGGCTGCCTGGCTGGCAGCCCGGTGGATGAACCAGACGGTGTCGAGGCGCATGCCCCTGGGCGCTACCAGCGCAGCAGGTTGAAGCGCTCCATGTCGACCGTCTCGCGGTTGCGGTACAGGGAGAGCAGGATCGCCAGGCCCACGGCCGCTTCGGCAGCCGCCACGGTGATCACGAA
>JBMSXZ010000157.1:0-3740 GCA_049426205.1 Cyanobium sp. | reverse complement strand
AGGTGTCGGAAGGCGCCGGGAACTTGGCCAGCCAGAGGGCGTTGTCGGCCTCCACGGTGGTCTTGGGGCGGGCGCCGCCCAACGACGTGCCGGCCTGGCCAATCAGCTCCTCCACCTGCTCCAGGGCTGAACCTGCTCGCAGGGGTTCCTCGCGGAGGATCGCCTCAGCCGCCTGCTTGATGCGCTCCAGATCGAGAGTGCGGTGGAAGCGGCGCTGCGGCGCCGGTGGATCAACGCCGCGGCCAAAGCCCACCGCACCGCAGCGATCGTCCGGTCCGAGCAGCAGCAGATCGACATCGCTGGGCTCCCCCAGGCCGCCATGGCGAGCGATCACCCGGCGTCCCCAGTGATCCGGCAGGGCATCGCGCAGGGCCCCGAAGAAGCCCCCCAGCCGGGCTGTCTCGAAGGAGCCCTGGCGCAGCCTCAGCTGCACCGGATCGAGCTCCACCGCCTCCGGACGCTCCCGGTAGCGGCGGCCATAGACGAACGTGCCCACCGGTTGGCCCTGCCGATCACTGCTCTGCGAAAACCGGCCCGCCGTGACGAACGCCGTGCTGCCCGGCAGGACCACGTAGACGTAGCACTCGAGATCCGATGGCATGGCAGAAGAGCGCCAGGGCTGGGCGAGGAGGATCAGAAGTCGTCGTCGAAGCGCCGGCGGCGAGGGGCCTGGCCGGGCTGGCGGGCGGCCTCCAGGGCTTTGCCTTCCGCATCCCGGTCAGGATCGGCCACCGCCTCCAGCTGATCGAGCAGCCCCAGCACCCACAGGGCTCCGAGGTAGGCGGCGATCGAGGTGCCGGGCTTGCCGCGCTCCACATCAGCCACGGTGAAGCGGCTCACCCCCATCCGCTCGGCCACGTCCTCCAGGCGCCAGCGGCGCCGCAGCCGGGCGGTGCGGATGTTGCGCCCCAGCCGCTGCAGGGCCTGCTCCAAGGCCGCCGGAGGGTGCTGGACGATGGGACTGAGCTGGGCCAAGGCCGGCGGAACACCCAAGACACGTTGGATGATGACATCTCAAGGGGCTCATGCGTTGCCTGATGGCACCATGATGCCCGAGCAGGAGGCATCCCCTGGGGCTTGTTCTGGGACCCTGCCGATCGCGCCTGGCCGCTCCGCCCGGTTCGGCCAGGCTGGGTCGTCGTTTGTGGCTCCCCGCCGGTGCCCCGTTCATCGAGCCTGAATGCTCAGGTGCTGATCGCCCTGGGCCCCGAGCGCCTCGCAGAGCTGCTGCTGGAGCTGGCAGGCAGCGACCCGGCGATCAAGCGGCGGATCCGCCTGGCCGTAGCCCAGGCCACCAGTCCCCAGGAGGCCGCCGCGCAGGTACGCCAGCGCCTGGCCACCATCGCGCGGTCGCAGGGTTTCCTGGAGCGTGAGAAACGCCGGGGGGTGCTGCAGGAGCTGGGCCTGCAGCTGGAGGCGATCACCGGCCCCATCGCCCAGGCAGAGCCTTTGGCGGCCCGGGAGCTGCTGTGGCAGTTTCTGGAGCTGGGCAACAACGTGCTGGGCCGCTGCGATGACAGCAGTGGCCTGATGGGTGATCTGTTCCGCCAGGCGATGGGCGAGCTGGGCCGGATCACCGAGGCGGCGCAGCCCAACCCCCCCACGTTGGCGGAAGAGGTGTTCGAGGCCTTCTGTGACAACGGCTATGGGGTGTTCGACGGGGTGATCCAGCAGGTGAGACAGGCTCTGGGCCCCGAGGGACTGCAGCTGCTCAAGCGCCGTTTCGAGCAGCTGGCGGAGCAACCGGTTTCTGTGCCGCCTCGGCAGGAGTGGCAGCAGCTGGGCTGGGGCTCCGGCGGCCCCACCGACGCCCATGAGCGTGCGGAGAGCTCGCGCCAGTGGACCGTGAAGCTGGGCCTTCAGACGGTGGCCACGGCGACGGGCAGCCGTCAGGTCGAGGGCATCGTCAAGGGAGCCCCCTGCATCGAAGCGTTGGTAGAACTTAGAGCTGTTCATGGAGCTTGACCTCCTCTCCATTGCTGCCGATCGGGCAGGGTCTTTGTGTCGGATCGGCAGTGTCGGGGCAGGCGCGACTCCAAGGCATCTCCTAATTTGGGTCAAGCTAGGAGGTTCCTGGGAGTTGCCGACCCGTCTGCCCCGCAGGCCTCCGCCGCTGGAGGAGCTGCTCGCCCAGGCAGGCGGGCTGCAGGAGGCGATGCCCGTACTTGCGCAACTGGCCGCCGCAAGCCAGGGCGATCGTTATCTCCACTGGGACGAGCTGCGCCATCGCACGCCTCCACAAGGCCTGCGTCAGGAGCAGTGGTGGTTGGCCGAGAAGCTTGCGCGGCGGGGAAGCGGCGCGCCACTGCCGCTGCTGAGCCGTGATGGCCATCCCTTCTGGTTCTGCCAGCCGCCGCTGCTGCTGCAGGGTCTGCACGAGATCGATAGGAAGGCCGGGGCCAGCGTGATGGCACCAGAGGCCGTCACCACTGCCTCCACCCGCGATCGCCACCTGCTGAGTTCCCTGATGGAGGAGGCCATCACCTCCTCCCAGATGGAGGGCGCCGCCACAACCCGCGACGTGGCCAAGGCCATGATCCGCAGCCAGCGGGCGCCGCGCGATCGCTCCGAGCAGATGATCCTGAACAACTTCCGGACGATGCAGCGCATCCGGCAGTTGAAAGACGACCCCCTGACGCCGCAGCTGGTGCTGGATCTGCATCGGCGGGTGAGCGAGAAGACACTGGATGACCCCGCCGATGCCGGCCGCTTGCGTCCTCCCGGCGTGGAGGTGATGGTCGATGACATCTATGGGACGGTCTTCCACGTACCTCCGGCAGCCACAGAGCTGGAAGCGCGGCTGGAGCAGCTGTGCCGTTTCGCCAATGGTGAAACCCCGGCCGTGTTCATCCACCCGGTGGTGCGGGCCATCACCCTGCACTTCTGGCTGGCCTATGAGCACCCGTTCTGTGATGGCAACGGCCGCACGGCTCGGGCGCTCTTTTACTGGTCGATGCTCAAGCAGGGGTACTTGCTGTTCGAGTTCATCTCGATCTCCTCGGTGATCAACCAGGCCCGGGCGCAGTACGAGCGCTCCTTCCTGCTCTGCGAAACCGATGACAACGACCTGACCTACTTCCTGCTGGCCCAGGTGACGGTGATCCAGCAGGCGATCGCCAACCTGCACGCCTATCTGGAGCGCAAGGCCAATGAGGTGGCCGTGCTGCAGCGGCGCCTGGAGGGCACCGATGGGCTCAACCACCGCCAGCTGGCCCTGCTGCGCCATGCCCTGCGCCATGCAGGGTTTCGCTACACGGTGCTCTCCCACCAGATCAGCCATGGCGTCAGCAACCAGACCGCCCGCAGCGATCTGCAGAAGCTGGCAGGCCGCGGCCTGCTGATCCCAGGCAAGGATGGCAAGCGGGAGATCTTCCGCGTGCCGAATGATCTGGCGACCCGACTTCCGGGCTGAGCTGGTTTGACGCAGAGCCCTACAGCAGAGCCTCCAGATACGGCACCATCATCCGCGGCATGCGCTGTGCCTGCGGCTGACCCAGAGCTCATCGACGTTGAACCGCCGCTGGCTGATCGCATCCATCAGGCCCCCTGGTGGTTGAAATGGTCGGGATGGAGAGGCGTCATCTTTGCTGACAGTGGACGACTCCAGAGGGGTAGGGAAAGGCGGTGCTGATGCGCTGCTGCTTCCAGCCACCATCCGGCGTGGGCAGCGACGCGCGCAGGCGTAGCCGGCCGCCGGACGGAGAGATCTCCAGGCTGACGCTGGAGCCAAGGTCCCGCAG
>JBMSXZ010000156.1:0-3766 GCA_049426205.1 Cyanobium sp. | reverse complement strand
TGCTGCGGCGATCGATCACCCCGCGGAAGCGGTCGCCGCTGCCGATCGGCCAGTTCACCGGCCAGCAGGCCAGGCCCAGCTCCTGCTCGATCTCATCGAGCAGCTCCAGGGGCTCGCGCCCCGGCCGGTCCATCTTGTTGATGAAGGTGAAGATCGGGATCTGGCGCATGCGGCAGACCTCGAACAGCTTGCGGGTCTGGGGTTCGAGGCCCTTGGCGGCGTCCTCCAGCATCACCGCGTTGTCGGCGGCGGCGAGGGTCCGGTAGGTGTCTTCGGAGAAATCCTGGTGGCCGGGGGTGTCGAGCAGATTGATCGTGCTGCCGCTGTAGTCGAACTGCAGCACCGTGGAGGTGATCGAGATGCCGCGCTGTTTTTCGAGCTCCATCCAGTCGGAGGTGACCTTGCGCTGCTCCCCTTTGGCCTTCACCGCTCCCGCCTGCTGGATGGCGCCGCCATAGAGGAGCAGCTTTTCGGTGAGGGTGGTCTTGCCGGCGTCCGGGTGGGAGATGATCGCGAAGTTGCGGCGTCGGGCCACGGCCTCCGCCAGGGCTGCGCTGGCCGGCTCTGAGGGGTCGGAGGCGCTGACGGCAGGGGGGCCGTCCGAGGCCAGGCCTGGCCCTGACGCGGTGTCGGTGACGGCGGCGCCGGAAACGGGCGCGCCCTCGATCGCAGGGGATTCGGAGCTCATCGCTCCAGCCTGCCAGCCAAGGCGCGAGCCCGGACGGCTCGGCAAGCCTCCACGGTGGTCGCCACGCCGGCCAGAGAGCAGTGGCGCCGATCGCAGCGGACCGATCCACGCGCACCGCGTCGCCGTGCAATCTCCATGCAACAGCCGTGCAGTCGCCGTCCCAGCGGGGCCGCGACCTCGGGATGGCGACCGCTGACAACCCTCGCGATCAGGGCATGGTGCCCCAGATGTCGAGGTAGCGGTCCTGCCAGGGCCGCACCTCAAGCCGCTCCAGACCCGCCGCCGCCAGCTGCTGCCGCACCTCCTCCGGCCGGAAGGCGGCCCGCAGGGAATGGGCGAAATCGCGGCGCAGCACCGCCGGAGCACCGGCCCCATGGCGCGCCACCAGGGCCCGCAGGGCGGCGCCATCGGCGGGGCGGCGCAGATCCCGCACCACCACCAGGGCGCCGGGGGCAGCCAGCTGCCGCAGGCTGCTCCAGAGCACGGCCGGGTCGTGGAGATGGTGCAGCAGGCTGTTGCTCACCAGCAGGTGGAAGGGGGGGTGGAGGTCGGCGGCATGCTCCCCGTCGCCTCGGGCAGGAGCTTCGGGGGCCGGAGCTTCGCGGGCCGGAGCCCAGGAGGCCGGGGCCTCGCGGGCCGGAGCTTCGCGGGCCGGAGCCTCCAGGAGCGCAGCCCCAATCCCATCTGCCGGCCCCTTCAGATCCGGGACCTTGAGCGCCAGGGCGCTCTCTGAGCTCGTGGCGGCGATGGCCCTCTCGCCGGCCGCACGGCCTGCCCCCGGAGGCCCTGCAGGCGTGCCCTCCAGCGGCGGGGCCGCTGCGGGGGCATCCCAGCGGGCGGACCGCCAAGGGGCGAAGCCGACCCCGGATCCAAGCGGCAGGGTGGCCCGGGCAAAACGGAGCCGGGGCCAGCGCCGGGGCTCCAACCGCTGCCGGGCCTCCGCCAGGGCCAGCATCGCCGCCGCACCGTCAAGGCCCAGCAGCGCCGCAGTCGGCAGGGCATCGGCGAGCCGGAAGCTGATGTTGCCCGGGCCACAGCCCAGGTCCACCACCCGTAGCGGCTGGCCGGGGGCCAGCGGCGGCCGCTCCGCCAGCAGGCGCAGCACCCGGTCGCAGAAGGCCTGATCGGAGCGGCCGAAATCGGCCATCGCATAGGCCAGGGCCTGGATCGGTTCGTCCATCAGTTCGGGCTCGCAGATCCGCTGCATCGCCGCCTCCAGCCCAGAACCACCCCTGGATCATCGCCGACCCGCCGATCCCGGTCACCACCGCCACTGGTGCCCTGGCTCGCTTGACCACACCACCGATGGCGTTAGGGTTCGGTCCATTCAGGTCAGCTCCGACGTGACCCTCTCCCCTTCCAGGCCTGATTTGCGGCCCGATCCCTCCCTGCTGGACCCCGGCGACGCCCGGGCCCAGTCCTCTGACTCCGCTGGCCTGCAGAGCGGCGGCGGCGGCGTGGCCGTGGGGGGCGAAGGCGTCTTCCCCGCCACCGCACCGGCGGCCAATCCCGTTTTTTACCGCACCTATTCCCGCCGCACCGATGCCGGCCGCGAGAGCTGGGAGCAGGTGGCCGAGCGCAATCTGGAAGGCCTGCGCCGTCTGGGCGGCCTCGATCCCGAGGAGGTGGCGCTGCTGCGCCGCATGCAGCGCCAGCAGAAGGCCCTGCCCTCGGGCCGCTGGCTGTGGATCGGCGGCACCCCCTGGATCGAACGCCAGGAAAACTTCTCCGGGGCTTACAACTGCACCTCCACCAACCTGGTCGATTGGGAGGCCTTCGCCCTGATGATGGACCTGGCGATGATGGGCTGCGGCACCGGCGCCATCATCGAACCCCATCTGATCGCGCGGCTGCCGGTGGTGCGCAATCGGCTGGTCATTGATGCCGTCAGCCCGATCGGCATCACCCCGGCCCCCCTGCGCCAGGAGGTCACCACCCACACGATCGAGGGCAACCGCGTGGCGGTGCGGGTGGGGGACACCAGGGCCGGCTGGGTGGAGAGCTATCGGCTGCTGCTGGAGTTCTGCAGCGACGAGCGCTTCGACGGTGACGTGCACATCAGCGTCGATCTCTCCGACGTGCGGCCGGTGGGGGAGAGCCTCAAGGGCTTCGGCGGCATGGCCAATCCGGTCAAGCTGGGCGATCTTTATGGCCGGGTGGCCCAGATCCTGGCCAAGGCGATCGGTCGGCGCCTCACCTCGGTGGAATGCTGCCTGCTGATCGACGAGGCGGCGGTCACGATCGTGGCGGGCAACATCCGCCGCAGCGCCGGCATGCGCCAGTTCGCGGCCGACGACCTGGCGGCGGCCAGCGCCAAGGACAACCTCTGGCAGCAGGACAGCGCCGGCAACTGGCGGATCGATCCGGAGCGCGATGCCCTGCGGATGGCCAACCACACCCGCGTCTTCCACACCCGCCCCAGCCGCGAGACGGTGCTGGAGGCGGTGACCAAGCAGTTCCACAGCGGCGAGGGCGCCATCCAGTTCGCCCCCGAGGCGATCGCCCGCTCCAACGCCGACCTGCTGACCACCCCCGAGCTCCGCGACGAGTTCGTGGGCATCTACTGCGACCAGGGCCGCGAGGAGGCCGGCCGTTGGCTGCAGCTGCACCACCCGGCGATCGAGGCCGACGAACTCGAACACCGGCTCGGCCGCTACGGCCTCAACCCCTGCGGCGAGATCCTCGGCGCCGACTTCCACTGCAACCTGGCCGAAATCCACCTCAACCGCATCGACCCCGACGACCTGGTGGCCCAGGAGGAGGCCTTCACCGCCGGTGGCCTGGCGGTGGCCTGCCTGCTCAACCACCGCTTTGAGGTGGAGCGCTACCGCCAGAGCCGCGCCTGGGATCCGATCGTGGGGGTGAGCTTCACCGGCCTGTTCGACTTCTTCGTGCATGCCTTCGGTACCCCCTGGCTGCGCTGGTGGGAGGCGGGCCGTCCCGACAGCGACGAAGGCCGCGCCTTCAAGGCCAGGGAGGCCGAGTACCTGAGCCGCTGGAAGGCGATCGTCAACCAGGCGGTCTGGGACTACTGCGATCGCCACGGCCTGCGCCGCCCCAACCGCTGCACCACCGTGC
>JBMSXZ010000155.1:0-3770 GCA_049426205.1 Cyanobium sp. | reverse complement strand
TCGCAGAGCTGCCGCGCCGACTCCGTGGGGGCGCGGCAGCCCTGCTGGAGGACCTGCACCTGGTGGCGAGCCAGGTCCAGGAGCTCCTCCATGAGCAGGATCAGATCGACGCTGCTGGTCGGATCCAACTCCGCGCAGCGAGCCGCCAGATCGCGGCTGCTCTCCAGCAGCCAGCAAAACCGCTCCCAACCGGGCTGCCCCTGCACCGCGCTGGGATTGGCCCAGGCTGGTAGCTCCTGGCGAACGATCTGCTCCAGTCGCAGGGACAGCACCGCGGCATCCAGGGGGGAGCCCGCTGCCAGCTGGTCGAGCTCAGCGGCCCGCCGCCTGGAATCCCGGCGCCGCCACAGGAGCCCGGCGGCCACGGGCGGCAGGCCGCCCAGGAGAATCACGCTCCAGCGCAATCCCAGGGCGGCCACAAAGACCAGGTAGCCCAGGACCAGCCCCACCAGCAGCAGCAAGGCGGCAGGTCGGGACGACGAGACAGGGGCTGGGGGACCTGCAGCAGGGATGACCATCGGGGGAGGGCTGTCGCTCGCCTCTCCATGGATGCAGGCCCTGCTGCTTGATTCAGGACGTTGGCTTCAGTGTCTTGGGTTCAAGGCCTTGGCTTCAGGGCCATGGCTTCAGGGCGGTTGCCAGGAGGCTGGTTCAGAGCGGACTCCCAGGCCATGGTGCCCGGCCTCAGCGGCTGACCCTCGGAGCCAGGCCGAGGGATCGCCAGCGGCACCAGGATCAGGCCGCCACGGCCTGCCGCTCCGCCAGGCCCATGGCGGCTTTCTCGCTGGGGGGAACCAGCAGCTTGATGCGGCTCTTCCAGCTCGGCCAGTCGGCCAGCAGCTGGGCCGCCCTGGCACTGCCGGTGAGCTCCAGATGGGACTCCAGCAGAGGCTTGAGCAGGGCCTCCTGCTCCGGCGTGGTCAAGGGCACCACGGCCACCGTTTCCGGATTGACGCGACGCTCCAGATCGCCATCCTCATCGAGCAGGAAGGCCACGCCGCCGGTCATGCCGGCCCCGGCGTTGCGGCCGGTGCTGCCCAGCACCACCACCACGCCACCGGTCATGTATTCGCAGCAGTGGTCACCGGCGCCCTCCACCACGGTGCGGGCACCGCTGTTGCGCACGGCGAACCGCTCTCCGGCCCGGCCGAGCACGAACAGCTCACCGCCGGTGGCCCCGTAGAGGCAGGTGTTGCCGAGGATCACCTTGTTGCCGGGGTTCTGGCTGCCCGGGGGCGGCACGATGGTGATGCGACCGCCGTTGATGCCCTTGCCGACGTAGTCGTTGGCCTCACCCACCAGGGTGAGGGCCATGCCCTTGAGCAGGAAGGCGCCGAAGCTCTGACCGGCCGCCCCCTCGAAGCGGAGGGCGAGCTGGCCCTGGAAGCCCAGGTTGCCGTGACGGGCGGCGATCTCACCGGCCAGACGAGCACCGACGCTGCGGTCGGTGTTGACGATCGCCAGGGTGCTCTCCAGCTGGCCGTGGCCCTCGATGGCGGCGATCACGGCCGGATCGCCCAGGAGTCGATCCTCCAGGATCGGGCCGTTGCCATGGGCCTCGGCATCGTGCTGAAGCCAGCGACGGTCAGCGGCCTCCGGAACCGGATCGAGCAGGCAGGAGAGATCGAGGCTGGCGGTCTTGGTGAGAGCCACGGACCGCGCTTCAAGCAGCTCGGTGCGGCCGATCAGCTCCTCAAGGCTGGCCACCCCCAGCACGCTGAGCAGCTGCCGCACCTCCTCGGCCACGAACAGGAAGAAGTTGACCACATGCTCAGGCAGACCGGTGAAGCGCTTGCGCAGCGCCTCCTTCTGGGTGGCGACGCCGACCGGGCAGTTGTTGGTGTGGCAGACGCGGGCCATGATGCAGCCTTCGGCAATCATCGCCACCGAGCCGAAGCCGAATTCCTCAGCTCCGAGCAGGGCGGCGATCACCACATCCCAGCCGGTCTTGAGGCCGCCGTCGGCGCGCAGCAGCACCCGATCCCGCAGGCCGTTGACCAGCAGGCTGCGGTGCACCTCGGTGAGGCCCAGTTCCCAGGGGCTGCCGGCGTGCTTGATCGAACTGAGCGGCGAGGCGCCGGTGCCGCCGTCGTGGCCGGAGATCTGGATCACATCGGCATTGGCCTTGGCGACGCCGGCGGCGATCGTGCCGATGCCGATCTCGGCAACCAACTTGACACTCACCTTGGCGGCGGGATGGACCTGATGGAGGTCGTGGATCAGCTGGGCGAGATCTTCAATCGAATAAATGTCGTGGTGGGGTGGCGGCGAGATCAGGGCGACGCCGGGCTTGCTGTTGCGCAACCAGGCGATGTAGGCATCGACCTTGGGACCGGGAAGCTGGCCGCCCTCGCCGGGCTTGGCGCCCTGGGCCACCTTGATCTCCAGCTGGCGGCCGCTGCGCAGGTATTCCGGGGTGACCCCGAAGCGTCCGGAGGCGATCTGCTTGATCGCCGAGCAGGCGGTGTCGCCGTTGCGCAGCCCCTGGATCGTGGGAAGGGTGGCGGAACGGCCGTCGCCGTCGACATCGTGGAGCAGGTGGTAGCGGGCCGGATCCTCTCCGCCTTCGCCGCTGTTGCTCTTGCCGCCGATGCGGTTCATCGCCACCGCCAGCACCTCGTGGGCCTCGCGGGAGAGGGCACCAAGGCTCATGCCGCCGGTGCAGAAGCGGCTGCAGATGCTCTCCACGCTCTCGACCTGATCCAGGGGCAGCGGGGTGGTGGCCCGCCGGAGCTGGAGCAGGTCGCGCAGGGCCGTGACCGGGCGATTTTCCAGCAGGGTCTGGTACGTGGCGAAATGGTCGTAGCCGGGGCCCGCCGCCACGGCGGCGTGAAGGGCCTTGGCCATCTCGGGGCTGTTCAGGTGGTACTCGCCACCGGTGCGGTATTGCACGAAACCCATGAACTCCAGCTTGGAGCGGTTGAGTTCGGGGTAGGCCTTGGCGTGGAAGGCCAGGGTCTCGCTGGCCAGGTCGGTGAGGCTGAGGCCGGCGACGCGGCTGGTGGTTCCGGCGAAAGCGAGCTGGATCAGGTCGGCCCCCAGGCCGATCGCCTCGAAGATCTGGGCACCGTGGTAGCTGGCCAGCAGGGAGATGCCGATCTTGGAGAGGATCTTGCGCAGGCCGTCCTCAAGGGCCTTGCGCACGTTGGCCTGGGCGGCGGCGGCGGTGAGGGCCGGCAGCTTGCCCCGTTCGATCTGCGACTGGGTGCGGGGCTGGGCCAGCCAATGGCGGGTGGTCTCCCAGGCGAGCCAGGGGCAGACGGCGCTGGCGCCATAGCCGATCAGGCAGGCGAGGTGGTGGGTGCTCCAGCACTGGGCGGTGTCGACCACCAAGGAACACTGCAGGCGCAGACCCTGGCGCAGCAGCTGGTGGTGCACCGCTCCGACGGCCAGGAGCGGCGGGATGTAGGTGATGCCGGCGCTGATGCCGCCGTCCTGGCGGTCGGAGAGAACCAGGATGCGAGCGCCATCGCGGACCGCGGTCTCGGCCTGGGAACGAAGCCGTTGCAGGGCCTGCTCCAGGGCGGTTGGGCCGTTGGCGACTGGCAGCAGGGTGGAAAGGGTGACCAGAGGAAGGCCGTGGTGGCCAAGGTCGGCCAGCTCGGCCTCGTTGAGAACCGGCGTGTCGAGGTGGAGCACGGCCGCCGCCGTGGGCTCGGGGCGCAGGGCCGACCCCCGCTGGCCCAGGTGCATCTCCAGGCTCATCACCAGCTTCTCGCGCAGCGGGTCGATCGGCGGATTGGTGACCTGGGCGAAGCGCTGCTTGAAGT
>JBMSXZ010000154.1:0-3900 GCA_049426205.1 Cyanobium sp. | reverse complement strand
CAATCGACTCGGTTATGCTCGTATTATATCAGGAACCTGAGGGACCGCACACTAGTTGCCTGGGCATGAACGGTATGGTCTCATGATTCAGCCAGAGACCACACGGTCAGAAAGGGCCCCGCTGGAGAGAGACGGATAAGGGGTGATGGCGGCATCACTGAACCCGCCGAGCCTTGCTGGCATCATCTTCTTGATGTCCCAGACATAACGGGCAAGCCAGCGCTGGTGCACATTGAGACCGTTATCGATCACCAGATCAAGTCTGTAGCGGCCATTGTTGATGGCTCTGGCAATCTCCGTGACATTGGATGTTGAGCTAACCAGACCATCACAACGGCTGAGGACCAGGGTGTCTGTCAGGATCTCACGGCCCAACCAATAGCGGTGCATCGGACGCGGATTGATGCGGTAAGCATTGACCGGGGAGCGCGTGCGGAAATGGGATAAGGAGAACACGCGGTCGCCGTAGCGAGAAACCAACGTATCAAGATAGTCGAGATCCTCAGTGGCTAAAAAGATGCGGGCAAAGTCGTGCTGATCCAAAGCCCTGTCAATGGCAGAAAAGATCTGCTGACTCGTAGGCGACAGCGGGTGGTAAGGCATCGTCTTCTGTTCTTGGCCGCGAAAATGCACAGCAAGAACCGAACCCTCTGCAGAAAGATGCTGGATAGTCTTCTGCACGTCGAGTTCGATCTCATGAACAGGCTGCAGCACAGCTTCAGCGATGTCGCGAAGCTCCTGAACCTGGGAAATCAGCATCTTACGCGGATAACCCGAGGGAAAACCAAGCGGTGAAGCGAGGCAATAGGGAGCCTGCTGGACCGCTTTAGATGTCAACGATGAAACCGGCTTGAAATAATACTCCCAGGAATTCGAGGATGGGTGCCCAGCCGCTGATTCATACTCCTGATCGCTGTACTCCGTATAGTGGCTGGAGAAGTCAACATATGGCTTCAGCGAATAGCGCTTGGCAACATGCACGTGGCAGACCACCGAGGAAGCAAGCGACAAAAGGCCGCGACCATAACCTTTTTGTTGAATCACATAGGGCAGACTCGGGTCTTCGCCAGAAGCAGAAGCCGATCGCTGGAACAAGAAGCTTTGCTCCTGCCCCTGATCAATGCTGTCAAGCTCCAGACATTTAGGAGGATCCGCGATACGCCTGAAGATGCGTGCCAACATTGGATTAGACGCGTTCCACTGATCAAAGCCTAGCAGAGGAGTGAATGCATCCCAAGAGCACTGAATGCACAGTCGCGGCAACGAGAACGCTGCCAGTAGACCCCCGAGCAAGCAGACGCCTCATCATCACCATAAGGGACAGGAAGATGTGAAAATCAGGAGAACAGTAATCATGGAAGAGAACACGACAATCCAAACTGATGAATTCTTTCTGAGCAGCGACTCAGGGAACCAGATGCCAATGACGAAGGGTCGAATCGATGCGGCTGAGGAACTGCCAGGGGCCATCATCAGGGGCCCAGGCTCTGGCTGACAAAGCTTGCCTGAAGGCATCCAGGCAACCAGGCGGAAGCATCACTGGAGCATCGTAATGGGCAGAGATGAGACGCAGCGAAGAGTCCCTGCCTGGAAGAGAATCAAGCCAGGTGATCAGAAAGGAACGAGAACGAGGGAAGACGAGCCTCTCGAGTACAGGAGCAACCAGGAGGTGTGGTTCCTCACCAGGATGCGACAACAGGATCTCAACCTGCTGCTGCCAACCTTCAAGCCACTGAAAGGGATAGATACCGAAATGGCTGCGGGCATTGCGGCAACCAGGGGCAAAGGCGTCAGCGAGAATCTTGCCAATGGGAGGGATGTGAAGTTGATCAGGACGCAGATAATTGGCAAAGGCGACCAGCCTCAGCCAACCTCTCAGACGCAGTTCGGGGCGATCATCAAGCAGTTCACTGCCTCGCTCTCGCGCATGAAACAGGAGCGGAGTGGGATCAAGTGTGAAAACGGGTGGTGGATCGGCGCTGATCACCACCAATGCGTCCGTGACCAGAAGACTGGAGGTGGCCCGATCAAAGCAGGCCATCTCCATGAATGTTCCAAGTCCTAGATCGATCGGACCCAGTGGCCGCCACTCAAGCTGGTTGCCATAGGGAATGCCATCCTCCAAAAGATATTTTGTTCGGCCTGCTGGGAAACCAAGCCAACGCGAGGGGAGTGTGAGAGGAAAGCTCCACTGATGGGGCGAGAGCCACACCGTCGCCCCCGGAAACGCCCGCGCCATCGCTGGAACCGGCAGCTTGTGTTCCAGCCCCGATGCAGTGGGAAGCACGATCGCCCGCACCGGACCGATGCGGCGCTCCAGCTCGCATAGTGCGGCAAGGACTTCCTGAGTAGGCGGCACCGGCGCGTAGAGAAGCAGGCCGTCCTCCACGCGCACCACTGTCATCCGGATCGGCACGGCCACGTACCAGACACCATGCAGCTGCTCGAAGCTCCAGATCCGATCCGGCACGAGTTCGCGCACCAGGGTGCGGCGGCGGCCGTACGGGTAAAGGGGCAACAGGGGCCACCAGGGCCAGCGAAGCTGGGCTGGATCAGGGGAGGCGATCGGGGCGGGATCCACGTCAGACCAGAAGCAGCAGACTCGCGCTCATCACCACCATGCCGGCGATCACGCCGGCCATCATCTGATGGTGGGTGCCGTAGCGCTGGGCGGCGGGCAGCAGCTCATCGAGACTGATGTAGACCATCACACCGCCAACCGCAGCGAAGATCACCCCCATCACCAGTGGGGTGAGCAGCGGGCCAAGCAGACCGTAGCCCAGCAATGCCCCAAGCGGTTCAGCGAGCCCCGAGGCGAAGGACAGCCAGAAGGCAAGGGGGCGGTTGCCGGTGGCGTAATGGACCGGAGCGGAAATCGCCAGGCCCTCCGGAATGTTGTGAATGGCGATGGCCAGGGCGATGCTGATGCCGAGCCTGGGGTTGCTGAGGGCGGCCATGAAGGTTGCCAGGCCCTCCGGGAAGTTGTGGATGGCGATCGCCAGGGCTGAAAACATCCCCATCCGCAACAGTCCTCGGCTCTCCTCCGGGCTGCCGTGCTCATGCCTGATGCCGCCGGCTGGCGGCATCACCATGCCGTGGCTTGGAAGCAGCTGATCGACAGCCGCCATCACGGCGATGCCGAGAAAGAAGGCGGCTGTGGTCCAGAGGTAGCCGGCACGTCCGCCGAGATCGCCGCTGAGGACGGCGCGAGCCTTGGGGAAGATCTCCAGAAAGGAGACCTGAAGCATCACCCCGGCTGAGAAGCTGAGCGAAAGGGCCAAGAGCCGGGGATTGAAGCTGCGGTTGATCAGGCCCAGCAGGCTGCCAATGCCGGTGGAGAGGCCCGCCAGCAGCGTGAGCAGCAGAGCGAATTGAACGTGCTGATCCAGGCCCGGCAAGGGGAGTCTCCGCAGAGAGCGCAAGCATCTCCTGATGATCGCAGCCAACGGCGCGAACCCAGCAGAAAGCCCCCGCCGCAATGGCGGGGGCTGGGGTTGGCAGGCAACAGCTTGGCGGGAACCAAAAGTCTCGATAGAGGATCGAGGCTCGGGCGCTCTCAGCCCCGCGGCGAGCCATCTCAGCCGATCGCGGGAGCGGTCAGGGCCACAGGGGTGGCCTGGAGGGCGGCGAGGTCGAGGGGGAAGTTGTGGGCGTTGCGCTCATGCATCACTTCCATGCCCAGGTTGGCGCGGTTGATCACATCAGCCCAGGTGGGGATGACCTTGCCCTGAGCATCAAGGATCGACTGGTTGAAGTTGAAGCCGTTCAGGTTGAAGGCCATGGTGCTGATGCCCAGGCTGGTGAACCAGATGCCGACCACCGGCCAAGCGGCCAGGAAGAAGTGGAGGCTGCGGCTGTTGTTGAAGGAGGCGTATTGGAAGATCAGGCGACCGAAGTAAC
>JBMSXZ010000153.1:0-3938 GCA_049426205.1 Cyanobium sp. | reverse complement strand
GCCGACAGCCTGCTGGTCTTCGACCAGGTGAAACGGCAGATCACGGCGGTGGCCTATGCCGATCTGAGCGCCGGTGGCGACCCCGACCAGGCTTGGCGGAACGCCTCCGAACGGATCGGTCAGCTTGAAGCCCGCATGCACGCCCCGCTGCCCCCGGGCATCACCCCCCTCGACTGGCACGACGAACCCGGCAGCACGCTCCAGACCAGCGCCAACCGCAGCCGCGAGAACTTCGAGGCAGCCGTGGCCGAGGGCCGCGAGTCGATTGCCGCCGGCGATGTCTTCCAGCTCGTGCTCAGCCAGCGGCTGGAGGCCCGGATCCAGCGCGATCCCTTCGAGCTCTACCGAAGCCTGCGGATGGTCAACCCCTCCCCCTACATGGCCTTCTTCAACTTCGGCGACTGGTACCTGATCGGCTCCAGCCCCGAGGTGATGGTGAAAGCCGAGCCCAAGCCCGGGGGGGGCGTGCGGGCCTCGCTACGACCGATCGCCGGCACCCGGCCCAGGGGAGCCGACGACGACGAGGATGGGGCCCTGGCGGCCGAGCTCCTGGCCGACCCGAAGGAGCGGGCCGAACACGTGATGTTGGTCGATCTGGGCCGCAACGACCTCGGCCGCGTCTGCCGGCCCGGCAGCGTGCGAGTGCAGGACCTGATGGTGATCGAACGCTATTCCCATGTCATGCACATCGTCAGCCAGGTGGAGGGGGATCTCGAGGATCGCCACGATGTCTGGGACCTGCTGATGGCCTGCTTCCCCGCCGGCACGGTCAGCGGGGCGCCGAAGATCCGGGCCATGCAGCGCATCCATGAGCTCGAACCGGATGCCCGCGGCCCCTACTCCGGCGTCTATGGCGCCGTGGACCTCGGCGGCGCCCTCAATACGGCGATCACGATCCGCACGATGGTGGTGCTGGCCCCGCCGCCTGGAGATCCCGATCCTGGCTGGCGGGTGCGGGTGCAGGCCGGTGCCGGGATCGTCGCCGACTCGGTGCCCGCCAAGGAATACGAAGAGACCCTCAACAAGGCCCGCGGCATGCTCAAGGCTCTGGCCTGCCTCCTGCCGCCAGCCCCCCTCACCCCCTCCCTCCCCAGGCGCCCCTGACCATGAGCATCCCCCTGCTGACCAAGGGTTTCGAGGTGGAGATGTACACCGGCCGCGCCGACGGCACGGTGGTGGGCTGCGCCGCCGAGGCGGCCCGGGAGCTGGCGGGCTTCGTGACCGAACCGGACCAGCGCAATCTCGAATACACCACGCCCCCTGAGCCGAGCTATGAGCGCCAACTGGCCCTGCTGCTCGAACCCCGTCAGCGGCTGCGGCACTGGCTCGAGCCTCGGGGGCTGACCCTGCTGCCTGGCAGTGCCCTCAGCACCGGCGATAGCGGCCGCTTCGAACGCTCCGACCCCAGCAACCCTTACCACGCCTATATCGAGCGCACCTACGGCACCCGCGTGGTGACCGCCAGCGTGCACATCAACCTCGGGATCACGGCGATGGAGCCCCTGTTCGCCGGTCTGCGGCTGATCCGCTGCGAGGCGGCCCTGCTGCTGGCCCTCAGCGCCAGCTCCCCCTTCCTCGATCGGCAACCCACCGGCGCCCACTCCCAACGCTGGCTGCAGTTTCCGCTCACCCCACCGGAGGTGCCCCTGTTCCTCAGCCATGCCCACTACGTGAGCTGGGTCAACCAGCAGCTGGCCAGTGGCGCCATGACCAACGTGCGCCATCTCTGGACGTCGGTCCGACCCAATGGTGAGGACCGCCCCCACGATCTCAACCGAATCGAGGTGCGCATCTGCGATCTGCTGGCCGATCCGATCGACCTGCTGGCGGTGACGGCGTTCATCGAGCTGCGACTGCTGCAGCTGCTCCTCGATCCCCGCGGCTTGGATCCCCTCGAGGTCAGCGCCCTCTCCCCCTCCGAACTGGCGCGGCTCGCCGACGCCAACGACCGCGCCGCGGCCCGCGACAGCCTCGATGCCGTGCTGCGGCACTGGCGCGACGGCCGCGAGATCCGAGCCCGCGACTGGATCGACCGGGAGCTGGAGGCGATCGGTCCGATGGCGGCCCAGCTGGGTCTCAGCCCCTGGCTTTCCCCCTTGGCCGAGGTGCTCGGCCGCGGCAACACCGCGATGCGCTGGCTGGCCCTGCACCGCGCCGGGCAGCCGGTGGGAGAGATCGTGGCCGCCGCCGCCATCGAGCTCCAGAGACGGGAAGAGACCCTCAAGGCAAGCCTTGCAACAGACCCATCCCACGCTTTGGGATGATCATGGATCCCATCACCCCGCTCCACCCGCCCATGCGGCCGCCATCTTCAGCGCCAGCCGCAGATTCCCAGCATGGCGTCGCGGTCCCCGACGGGACCCCAGGACGGCACCCGGGTGGCCAGGGCCTGGCCCCCTCCACGCCGGAGGTCCCCGCTGTCGTCGGCCGCCTGCTGGGTGAGCGACTGGAGCTGGTGGAGGACCTCTGGCTCAACGTGCTCAGGAGCGAATGCCCCCAGCCCCAGCTGGATCGCCTGATCCGGCTGAAGGAACTGAGCGGCCCCCTGCATCCCCCGGAGATCAGCGCCAGCGATGAACAGGCCGGCTTCCGCAGCGGTGACAGCGAAGCGATCGTGGCCGTGATCAGGGAGATGGATCTGGCCGATGGCATCGCCGCCGCAAGGGCCTTCTCCCTCTATTTCCAGCTGGTCAACATCCTGGAGCAGCACATCGAGGAGGACACCTACCTCGAAAGCATCCAGACCGCCAACGCCCCTGTCGCCTACGACCCGTTCCTGCCCCCGCTGGCCAGCCAGAGCGACCCCGCCACCTTCCGCCAGCTGTTCGAGCGCCTGCGCCGGCTCGGCGTGCCGCCGGCCCAGATCGAAAACGTGCTGCGGGAGCTCGACATCCGCCTGGTGTTCACGGCCCACCCCACCGAGATCGTGCGCCACACGGTGCGGCACAAACAGCGCCGTGTGGCCAGTCTGATCCAGCGCCTGCAGGAGGATCGCAGTCTCAGCCGCGAGGAGCAGCAGCGCTGCCGCCAGCTGCTCGAGGAGGAAATCCGCCTCTGGTGGCGCACCGATGAGCTGCACCAGTTCAAGCCCTCGGTGCTGGATGAGGTGGATTACGCCCTCCACTACTTCCAGCAGGTGCTGTTCGGCGCCATGCCGCAGCTGCGGGCGCGCATCCGCAGCGCCCTGGCCGGCAACTACCCCGATGTGCTGCCCCCCAGCGATGCCTTCTGCACCTTCGGCTCCTGGGTGGGCTCCGACCGCGACGGCAACCCTTCGGTGACGCCCGACATCACCTGGCGCACGGCCTGCTATCAGCGCCAGCTGATGCTCGATCGCTACCACGTGGCGGTGGGCGACCTGCGCGACCAGCTCAGCATCTCGATGCAGTGGAGCCAGGTGAGCGCGCCGCTGCTCGAATCGCTGGAGATGGACCGGCTGCGTTTCCCCGAGATTTACGAGGAGCGCGCCGCCCGTTACCGGCTCGAGCCCTACCGCCTCAAGCTCAGCTATGTGCTCGAGCGGTTGCGGCTCACCCATCAGCGCAACCAGCAGCTCGCCAGTGCCGGTTGGGAAGCCCCCGGTGAAACCCGTCCGCCCCTGCCGGAATTCGGCCAGGGCGTGCTCGCGGCCGCACCGACGCCGGAGCTGCACTACGCCACGGTGACCGAATTCCGTACGGATCTGGAGCTGATCAACGACAGCCTTCAGGGCACGGGCCTCAGCTGTGAGCCCCTCGAGAACCTGATCGCTCAGGTGCACACCTTTGCCTTCTGCCTGGCCAGCCTCGATATCCGCCAGGAGAGCACCCGCCACAGCGATGCTCTCGATGAGCTGACCCGCTACCTGCAGCTCCCGGTTCCCTACGGCGAGATGGAGGAGGCTCAGCGGGTGGAGTGGCTGCTCACCGAGCTGCAGACCCGCCGCCCCCTGATCCCGC
>JBMSXZ010000152.1:0-4021 GCA_049426205.1 Cyanobium sp. | reverse complement strand
GCCTTCACCGGGTAGTCGTTCTCCCCCGTAGAGAACGAACAGGTTGCTGGATCGAAGCTCCCCTCCAGCACCTTGCGGCCCCGCATCTGTCGCTCCACGCCGACCAACCCGCCACGACGGGACGTTGAAGCCTCCTCATCCATGTCCTCTTCATCGCTGGTTTCGAAGCGCGCCCGGTCGTAGAGCACCCACTCGTTCTGATTGGATCGACTCGAGTTGGGCCGCAGCGCTTCCTGCTGGGGGCCACCTTCACCGGAGGAAAAGCGAAGAGTGTCGGCGCCGCAGGAGCGGCAGAGATAGAGCGGTGCTGCGGTGCTCCCGCAGCTGCACTGCTCCTCTCCCATGGGATGCAGCTTTCCGCAGGCAGGATCGACGCACCGGGTGAACCGCCAGCCACCGCGGATGAAGCGATGGGCTCTCAGCCGCAGGGCTCCAGGCGTGTGATCCGGCAGGGCAGCTCCCAGTACCAGGCCCGCCTCAACCTCCTGGCGCACCTGCTCTGGATCGGTGAGGCTCCGTTCAGGAACGGCGCTTTGCACCTGCTCCACGATCTGGCTCAGCGACATCGGCCGCCGGGCGAGCAGGTCATTGAGGGTCCAGAGAATCCCGCTTTGCTGGGCCAGGATCTCCAGTGATTGCTGAGGGGATCCCCCACTAAGGGTTGCCAGGCCCTCTCGCAATCTCGCGTCATCGAGGGGGGGCTGGAGGGTGGGGGCCGAAGGTTCCGTTGTCCAGCGCGCCAATGCAGGAATCTGGAGATCGCGGAGCTCCTCACCCAAGACCCGGAAGCGGCTGGCTGCAACGCCGGTGAGCTTGCCCAGAAACTCCTGAACCGCCTCATCCCGCAGCGCTTTCACCTCCGCCGGGGTGCGCCCCGTTTCATCGATGCTCTTGATCGTGGCCGAGGTGGCCACCGGCAGGGTTTCTGGAAAGCGTCGGGTGTCGGAATGGTCGTCCACCTTCCAGTCCTGGCGGGCCTGGCGCAGGTGGGCCAGCAGCCTCCGGAACAACAGGGCGATATTGGCGCCCAGGCTGCCGCGATACGTGTGCACCTCATCGAGCACGATGAAGCGACAGCGATGATTCGCGAACAGCGCATCGCGATCCGCCGGACGTACCAGCAGGTACTCCAGCATCATGTAGTTGGTGAGCAGGATGTGAGGCGGCTTCTCCCTCAGGCCTTTGCGTTCTTCTTCTTTCGTAGAGCGGTCGTAGCGGGCCACCTTCACGTGGGTATGGCCCGACTCCTTGAGGTAGTCGCGGATGCGCTCCTCCTGGTCGTTGGCCAGCGCGTTCATCGGGTACACCAGCAGGGCCGTCAGGCCCGACTGGGGGAAGCGCACCGAGTCTTCAATGGCGTTCTGAATCACCGGCAGCAGGAAGGTTTCGGTTTTCCCCGAGCCGGTGCCGGTAGTGACCGCCAGCGGCCCAGCCTCAGCGCTGAGCAGATGGCGGATCGCTTCGCTCTGGTGCAGATAGGCCGTGTCCGACCCACTGCGCTTCTCCATCACCTTGGCCAGACGCGCATCCAGCCCCAGCTCGCGCCAGGGCAGGCCGCTCTTGAAAGGGCGGTGGGCCTGGAAGAAGGGCTCTTGTGCTAAGAAGCCGGCTTCGTCCAGGGCTGCTTCCAGGGCCTGCCTGAGCTGGGGGTCGCGTGCCTGGAACTCTGTGGAGAGGTAGCTGCGGTACTCCCCCAGGACCTGCTCGACGATGGTGATGGGGTTGAGGGTCATAGCTCCATTCCTCCCCCTGCAGGATTGGCCGAATTGGCGACTTCTACAATTCTGTCGAGAACAAGCGTGACTTCAGGATCAATCAGCTCTGCGGGCACCAGATCGGCCAACCTATGATAATCCGATTTACGCATCAGATTAGGGAGGCCAAGCTCCTGAAAAAAGCTCTCAAAGACAGGGTCGAGATAGTCATCACTTGCTTTGACGGTATCCCACCAACGATCTGCCAGGTTACGCAGAGCAACAGGTGGAACGCGCTCTTCAACGCAGCGATGCATGACATCACGGAAGTGCGCAACTTCCACACTTTCAAACAATGGACCGACGGATCGCTCAGCGGCAAGATTCGATGCGTAGTCTTCGAGCACATTGGGGAAGCAGAGATAATTCTCAATTTCCCGCTTCTTCCACTGAATGATCGGTAATTGAGTAGATCCCTGTGCCTCACGTCCAAAGTTGTCCATCACCGCGAGGCCAACCAAGTCGGGCTTGGCTTCACGCAGGCCATGCAGGTGATCATGGGCTTTGCCAGCCTGATTAAGGATATAGTGAGTGAATGGTCGCTCCAGATGCCCAGCTGCTGGGTGATTCAAGGTTTTTGCCAATGCCCTAAGTATGGCGAGATCAGTCGCACCTTCTAGGTACAAGACCCAGCCTGCTTCCTCGGCCAGATAGTATTGGTCAAACCCTATTGAGTTCAAAGACTTCCGAACCTGAGATCCGCGATCATCGATGCGATGAGGCTTTCCAACAAAAGCAACGACAACATCACGGTCAGCTGCTTCGTTGAGGATCACTTCTGAATGGCTTGCCGCGATGATCTGGCTGCCACTTAGCCTGGCCACATCTGTAAGGGTTCCATAAATCTGTCTTTGGCGAAGGATTTCAAGATGAGCATCAGGCTCATCGAGAAGCAAGACACACCCCGGGTTGGCTAGCAAGAAGGCCAGTAGTAGCAGGGTTTGCTGAAGGCCCCGGCCAGCGGCACTGAGATCCAGCTTGACGGAGCGAGGATCGGTGTATTCCATGGTCAGCTCGCCACGCTCTGCGATGTATTCAGGGCGATGTAGCTTCACACCAAAAAGATTGCGGATGCGTTCCTCAAGCATCAGCCAGCGTGAATCACCCTCGGGGCCCTCGGCCAGGGAATGGCAGAGATTTCGCAGAACCTCTGCGGTGCGCCCTTCGCCAAGCCTTACCTGGATGGCACCCGGATCCATCCGCAGTTCATTAGAAATCAAACCCGACATCGGTGGCAGATAAGCGATTCGCACAGACTGAGCAGCCTTGCCAATTGGATCGGCATCCGCAGCACCACCCGAAGCCCAGCCGAGAGGGCGACAATAGATGGATTCAGCATTTGCATAGTCAAACTCCAGCCCATTTGACCATTTTCTGCCATCAAATATGCCATGAACCTCGATTTCGACACGGATATTCTCTGTCTTTGTCTTACCATCTTGTCGGCTAATCGCCCGCACGTGCAGGTCGCGCCAGAGCAGATTGGTTTCTGGGACTGGCAGAGCAACAAGATCGCGGCGGTTCATGGTCACGCCCGACCGCTTCTTGGGAGGCGTCTTGCCGCTTCGTTTTTCAGTCCAGCGCCGTACGCCCAGCTCCCACAGTGCAAGGGCCTGGAGAGCTGAGGTCTTGCCAGCATTATTCGGTCCAACGAACACTACAGCTTGACCAAGATCGATATCAACCTCTTCAAACTGCTTGAAGTTGCGAATGATCAAGCGATCCAGCATCACTCCTCTCCTCCCATCGGATCGAAGCCATCTTGGAACGATGCCAGGCTCCTATCGGCCATGCCAAGAGCTCTATCTGCCAACAGGGATATGTGGCGGATAGCGGGATTCAGGTCTGGCAACGGTTTCAGGTGGGCGGACACAGGCATCAATGCCATTCTGGCGGTTCTATCGGCCACGGCCAGGAGACCAAGCATCCGATCCGAGGGGTAACAGCTCATCGGATCAGCCATCCACCCTCAGGTACCGCATCCCGCGCCTCTGCCCTTCGGTCACCGCCAGGCCCTGCTGCACCAACTGCTGCAGATGGGGGCGAACGCCAGCGGCATCCAAGCCGGTGGCTTGTTGGGCATCACTGGAGGTGATCACACCTCGGGAGCAGAGCAGCTCGGTGATCGTGGCAAAAGCTCCATTGCCTGAAGGTCGCACCGAAGGAGCCGGGGCGGGGGCTGGCTTGGCAGTGACCGAGGGAGCCGTGGAAACTCCGATTTCAGCCTGAGCGACTGCAGCAGCAGTGCTGTCAAACAACGGTCCGAG
>JBMSXZ010000151.1:0-4134 GCA_049426205.1 Cyanobium sp. | reverse complement strand
TGCCCACCTACGTGGTGGAGTTCCTGCTGGGCCGCTACTGCGCCAGCACCGATCCGGCCGAGATCGAAGAAGGCCTCCAGATCGTGGAGAAGCAGCTCCAGGGCCGCACCGTGCGCACCGGCGACGAGGAGCTGTTCAAGGCCAGGGCGCGGGATCAGGGCAGCGTCAAGATCATCGACATCGTGCGGGCCCGGCTCGATACCCGCAGCGATTCCTACCTGGCGGAGGTGCCCAGCCTCGCCATCAGAGACGCCCAGATCGACGACGACCTGGTGCGCAGCAACGAGCGCATGCTCACCGATGGCTTCTACGCCGAGGTGTCCCTGGAATACGACCCGGTGATCGCCCAGGAACGCAACGGCCGGCCGTTCCGCATCGCCGGGCTGCGGCCGATCCAGATGTCCAACCCCAACGTGCTGGGGATCCTGGCCAAGGGCCGCGCTGCCTTCACCACAGATGAATGGCGCGACTTCCTGATCCGCTCCATCGGTCTGGAGCCAACCGCTATCGATGAGCGGGCCAAGATGGTGGTGCTGCTGCGCATGGCTCCCTTCGTGGAGCGCAACTTCAACCTGGTGGAGCTGGGCCCGCGCGGCACGGGCAAGAGCCACCTGTTCCAGCAGATCTCCCCCTACTCCCACCTGATCTCTGGCGGCAAGGCCACCGTCGCCAAGATGTTCGTCAACAACGGCAACGGCCAGCGCGGCCTGGTCTGCCAGTACGACGTGGTCTGCTTCGACGAGGTGGCGGGCGTGTCCTTCGATCAGAAGGACGGCGTCAATATCCTCAAGGGCTACATGGCCTCCGGCGAGTTCAGCCGCGGCAAGGAGAGCATCCGCGCTGAGGGCGGCATCGTGATGGTGGGCAACTTCGATGTCGATGTGGAACAACAGCAGCGCATCGGCCACCTGCTCAGCCCGCTGCCACGCGAGATGCGCGATGACACGGCCTTCCAGGACCGCATCCACGCCTATGCGCCCGGCTGGGACTTCCCCAAGCTCAACCCCAACGAGCACCTCACCAGCCACTTCGGCCTGGTCAGCGATTTCCTCAGCGAATGCTGGAGCCGCCTGCGCGCTGGCAGCCGCCTTGCGGCGCTGCAGAACCGGGTGCATCTCGGTGGCGCCCTCAGCGGCCGCGACATCGAGGGCGTCAACAAGACGGTCAGCGCCCTGATCAAGTTGCTGTTCCCCGATCCCGAGATGGAGATCCCCGACGAGGATCTCGAATGGATCGTGCGCCTGGCGCTGGAATCACGCCGCCGGGTCAAGGAGCAGCAGAAGCGCTGCCTCAAGAGCGAGTTCCGCAACACCCACTTCAGCTACACCCTCGGCCTCGACGGGGTGGAGAGGTTCGTGGCCACCCCCGAGCTCCACAGCGACGACGCTATCGACGGCGATCCCCTGCCGCCTGGCCAGGTCTGGGCCATCAGCCCCGGCACCAGCGAAACCGGCCCCAGCCTTTACAGGATCGAAGTGGCCGTTGGCCCCGGCAGTGGCGTCAGGATCCTCAACCAGCCCGTGCCCCCTGCCTTCCGCGAGAGCACCAAGGTGGGAGAGCAGAACGTCTACGCCCGCGCCAAGGGATTGGTGGGCGACCGCGACCCACGCGGTCATGAGTTCTCCATCCAGCTGCGGGCCATGGACAACGACCGCAGCGGCGCTGGCCTGGGCCTGCCGGTGATGGTCGCCCTGGTCGGCGGCCTGCTCGATCGCAACACCCGTGGCAGCACCATCGTTGTGGGGTCCCTGAACCTCGGTGGCTCGCTCGACATGATCCCCAATGCCGTCGCCATCGCCGAACTGGCCGTGGAGAAGCAGGCCAAGGTGTTGCTGATGCCTATCTCTGCCCGCCGCGGGCTCAACGACTTGCCCGATGACCTCTGGACCAAGATCTCGATTGAGTTCTACAAGGATCCGGATGATGCGGTGTTTAAGGGGCTGGAGGAGTAGGGGTTGCACTGTTGGTGGTGTCACTGAGGCTTGGGAATCTGGCTTCACCCTGTTCGAAGCCATGGCAATCGGATGCCGCGATACTCATCATCTGCCTCATCGCACTTGTTCCGTGGCGGCGGCACATCTAGCCTGCGTTTCGGTTTTGGATTGTACTCGACACACCATGATCGATTGTCTTCAATTCTGTCGATCCATGAGCCCTTGGCTCCGACGACTCAATCCCCAGTCAGCAAGGCAAGGCCCAAGAGTGCTGTCGGAGCCGATCTTGTCATGACGCAGGCCAGGGCTCGGAGCAGCAAGAACCTTCTCCGGCACTGGCCATTGGGTAACTTCTAATCAGCCCTGATTCTCCACCAACACCAGGACCTCCAAGACGCCAAGGCTCAGGGTCTGGCAGCACAGGAGGGCGTGGGGCACGCGAGCCGGTGCCGTGATGCGCCGTAGGGTGGCTCCCATCCTGACGCCGCGATTCCGCCTGCTGGCTGCCGTGCGGCGGGCTGTCATCGCCTCAGGCATCATCACGCCAGCCAGGCCCTATTGCTTCCGCTATTGTTTTGGGATGCAGTTGCAGGAAGGTGGGCAAATTCTGCGAAGAAGGCAGGAGCTACTCCAAGACAGCGATGTCAATGCCGCAATGAGCAATGCTACTCTGTTCAATCGCTGTCCCATAGGTGCCTGCAGCCCTGCCGATCTTTTGTAACATTATGAACCCTTATCGGCTAAGCCGTCAATCAAGCCCGGAATTGTTCCGACCAGTGGAGAACGCCTGTTATTGCAAGCGATCTCATGGGTGCCTGCCGCTCATCTCCCGTTTTTAGGTGGTCAAATCGGCCTGGATGTGAGTATTATGGCCGGTCAGCCGAAACACTGTCAGGCGAATCCGGCAGGGTGGAGGAGCATCGCCCGTCCAGGTTGCGAACAGCTGTTGCTGATGATTGTCGCAACGGGGGAACACTCCATGGGTGCACAAGCATCCCATCGATGACCAACCCGAACCGCCCGCCGGGCCTGATCCAGCGCTACCGGGAGGAGCTGCAGGCCCGCCACTACGCGCGCCGTACGGTGAAGACTTACGAGCAGTGGCTGCGGCGGTTTCTGCGGTTTCATGGCATGCGCCATCCGCGGGAGATGGGCAGCGCGGAGGTGAACGCTTTTCTCACGCACCTGGCGGTGGAGGGTCAGGTGAGCGCCTCTACGCAGAACCAGGCTCTCTCGGCGGTGCTGTTTCTGTACCGAGAACTGCTGGAGCGGGACCTTGATCTGGAGGGAGTGGTGCGTGCCCGCAAGCCTCAACGGTTGCCGGTGGTGCTGACAGAAGAAGAGGTGCGATCGGTCTTGCAGCGGCTCGAAGGAAGCGAAGCGCTGGTAGCTGGACTGCTGGATGGCAGTGGGCTGCGATTGATGGAGGCTCTGCGGCTGAGGGTGCATGACCTTGATTTCAATCGGCAGGAACTGATCGTTCGTCATGGAAAGGGCGGAAAAGACAGACGCACAATGCTTCCGAAACGGCTATCGAAGAAGCTGCAGATCCACCTTGAAATGGTTCAAACTGTACACAAACGGGACTTAATAGATGGATGGGGTGCGGTGCAACGTCCCTACGCCTTAGCACGTCAATATCGGAATGCTGCATCGGAGTGGGGCTGGCAATGGGTATTTCCCCAGCATCGGCGCTGGCAAGATCCAACATCAAAACAACAGGGACGCCATCATCTCGATCCGAGTTTGATTCAGAAATCGGTGCGGAGCGCTGTGCTGGCAGCTGGTATCAGCAAGCCGGCCAGCTGCCACAGCTTGCGTCATTCTTTTGCCACACACCTATTAGAGAGAGGGCAGGACATTCGCACAATTCAGGAATTGATGGGTCACAAGGACCTAAAAACAACAATGATCTACACGCACGTTCTCAATCGCGGACCATTGGGCGTCGCCAGCCCGGCAGATTTCCTGTAAAGAATCGGAAAAGAGCCGCCGGTGATACCGGGTCCGTATAAAATCCCAACCAAGCCACCGTCCAATCCCTCAGACCTAATGCGCCGCAAGCCCTTTGGAGCAAGTTGCCGGCTTCCCATCGGCCGCTTAGGCCGACAACGGCACCCATCGCAGAGCGGATACCGGACCCGTCCATACAGCGTTGGACCAAGCCGCTACGCGGCAGATTTCATGAAGTAAGCATAGG
>JBMSXZ010000150.1:0-4153 GCA_049426205.1 Cyanobium sp. | reverse complement strand
GCACCGCCAACCAGCGGGTGATGAAGGCCCTCTGCAACGCCTACCGCGACCGTCGTCGCCGCAAGCGTGATTTCCGCCGCCTCTGGATCGCCCGGATCAACGCCGCCGCCCGGCTGCACGGGCTCAGCTACAGCCGCCTGATCGGCGGTCTGAAGAAGGCTGACGTGCGCCTCAACCGCAAAATGCTGGCCCAGCTGGCCGTGGCCGACCCCGCCAGCTTCGCTGCCGTGGCCACCGCCGCCGGTCACTGAGCCCTGCTGTCATGCAGGATCTGCTCCCCCAGACCTATCTGATCGGCCTGATCCTGCTGCTCGCCGCCGTCGCCGTGGTGGTGGGCCGTCAGGTGCTGCGGGTCCAGCGGGACGAACGCACCCTGGCCCGTCTCGGTGGCGAGGGCAGCAGCGCAGCGGGCACCGACGCCTCGACGCTCTATGAGCTCGCCTCGGTTCAGCTGCGCAAGCGGCTCTACGGCCAGGCCACCGACACCCTCAAACAGGCCCTGCGCCTGGCACAAGCGGAAAAGGCACCGGATGAGGCCAGGGCCCTGATCGAGAACGCCCTCGGCTTCGGCCTCGCGGCCCAGAACCGCTTCCCGGCCGCCATCCGCCACTACCGATCGGCGCTGCAATGCAAACCCGACTACCCGGTGGCCCTCAACAACCTGGCCTATGCCCTCAGCAAGCAGGGGGAAGCCGATGAGGCCAAGGTCCTGTATGAGCGCACCCTGAGCCTCGACCCGGGCAACGGCACAGCCCGCAAGGGTCTGCGCAGCCTGGAGCGCCGTCGTGGTGTGCCCAGCGGCCCTGGTGGGGGCGGTTCCGGCGGGGGTGGCACTGGCACCGGCGAGGGCGGCAAGCAAGCCGCCGAGGGCCGCAGTGGCGAGCGCAAGGGCTTCAGCAAGGCGGCCTGAGCCGGCCTGAGCCCGGCCCGATCCTCTGGCCCCACGACGGCCGAGTCCGCTCTGAGCCTGGACTGAGCGCCGGCAGGAAATGCACAGGACGGCATCCAGGAGTGGAAGCCGTTGACGGGTTGTCAATTCCTGCTGCGCCGCTCAGCGCCGCCCTTGCTGCCCGAGCCCCCCGCCGAAGCCTCACGGGGAGCTGTGCTCGTGGTCGGGCCCCTCAGGACCGATCAGACCGATCCGCAGGCAACGCAGCCGATCACCAGAGGCCGCGAATCGGCTCGGCTCCGGATGGGGGGGCAGGGGTGCGGCGGGCGATCGGCGACAGCACCAGACGTCCCCCCATCGCCGTAAGCCGATCGGACTTCCAGCCGGCCAGGGTCATCCCCTGGACACCCTGGAAGGAACCGCCCGCCTGCAGACTCGGCCCCGGATCGGAGCCGAGCACCAGCAGGTCCAGCTGGTCGGATCTGGCATTGAGATTCCCCTGAACGGGGGAGACCCGATCGGCCACCCGGATCTCGCCCACCATCACCACCATCTGACCGGCGGCACTGACCTGCTCCAGCGACAGTTCAACCATCTGGGGGGCGCTGCCATCGAAGGGCACGTAGCTGCCGCTCCAGAAGCGGGGCATCCGATCGCGAAGCAGGGCCGCCCTCCCGATCGGATCGAAGGTCTCCACCGGGGCCGACTCGATCAGCGGCAGCATCGTGCCGCCGCCGCTCGGCAGCGGGGGGCGGTAGGCGTCGCTCGGCAGCGGCGTGGCCGCCACCAGCAGGGGCAGAGCCATCGGGGCGAACGGCAGCGGCATGGCGGCGAATCTCAGGCCAGAGCGCAGACTAAAGGGAGTCACTGCCCGCGCCGCCGGTCTTGAACGCCCCCGCCCCCGGATCCGCCGCGACCGACACCGCCCCGAACCCGGCGACGACCGACCGGCCAGCGGCCCTGGCCGCCCCCAGCACCCCGCAGGAGCCCGCCGATGCCGATGGGGCCCTCTGGATCGGGGGCCGCCGCTTCTGCAGCCGGCTGATGACCGGCACCGGCAAATACCCCTCCCTGGCGCTGATGCAGGCCAGCCTGGAGGCCAGCGCCTGCGAGATCGTCACCGTGGCGGTGCGACGGGTGCAGAGCCAGGCCCCGGGCCACGGCGGGCTGATGGAGGCGATCGACTGGAGCCGCATCTGGATGCTGCCCAACACCGCCGGCTGCGCCACCGCCGAGGAGGCGATCCGGGTGGCCCGGCTGGGCAGGGAGCTGGCCAAGCTGGCGGGCCAGGAGGACAACACCTTCGTGAAGCTGGAGGTGATCCCTGACAGCCGCCACCTGCTGCCCGATCCGATCGGCACCCTGGAGGCGGCCGAGCAACTGGTGAAAGAGGGATTCACCGTGTTGCCGTACATCAACGCCGATCCTCTGCTGGCCCTGCGCCTCGAGGAGGCCGGCTGCGCCACCGTGATGCCCCTGGGCTCGCCGATCGGCTCCGGCCAGGGCATTCGCAATGCCGCCAACATCGCCCTGATCATCGAGAACGCCCGGGTGCCGGTGGTGGTGGATGCCGGCATCGGCGTGCCGAGCGAAGCAGCCCAGGCGATGGAGATGGGGGCCGATGCTCTTCTGATCAACAGCGCCATCGCCCTGGCCGGCGATCCGGTGGCGATGGCGCGGGCCATGGCCCTGGCCTGCGAGGCGGGCCGCACGGCCCTGCTGGCCGGCAGGCTGCCGCTGCGGGCCGAGGCCAGCCCCAGCTCGCCACGGCAGGGCCGTCTGGGCAGCTGAGGACTGGGCTGTCCCCAGCTCGCGCGGCAGGGAGCGGAGCGCCGCCGCGCCGCGAGCTGAGCACCCCACGGCGGGGCGCCAGGGTGTGACGCCTCGTGAAGCGTCTGTGACAGATCCGGGGCCCGTTGCGGCGATCCGGCCCGGGCTCCATAAGGTGCCCGCACGTTCACCATCCAGCCATGCAGGTCACCGAAGAAGACGGCGGCAGGCTCAACGCCTTTGCCAAGGAACCACGCATGGTGGTGATGGAGCAAGACGAGAGCAACGGCCCGGGGCGACCGCTGCTGATCGGCGGCCTGGTGCTGGTGCTGCTGCTGATGGGCGTGGCCGCCAGCATCAGTTGAGCTGAACAGCCGAGCCATTCGCCGGTGCAGGGCCGGAGCGGGATCAGCCGGTCTGAGCGGACCACCCAGATCCCCGCGGCCGGCGGAGCAGACCTGCTTCAGCCGGATGCCGAGGCGAGCCGGATCCAGCCTGGCGGAATCCGGCGCACGAGTGGGCTGGAGCCTTGCCGCAGGCCCCTCCAGCCGGACCCCGGCAACGGCCATCCAGGGGCTCTGCGGGACTGCTCCGGATGCCTGTAGTAGCTTGCCTGCGGGCAATGGCTAGGCCAGGAGACAGGGTGAAGGTTCTCGTTCTCGGCGGCGACGGCTTCTGCGGGTGGCCCTGCGCGGTGAACCTGTCGGAGGGCGGCCACGACGTGGTGATCGTCGACAACCTCAGCCGCCGCAAGATCGACATCGACCTGGAGGTCGAGTCCCTCACCCCGATCGCCACGATCAGCGAGCGCCTGCGGGCCTGGGATCAGGTGGGGGGCCGGGCCATGCGCTTCGTGCATCTTGACATCGCCCGTGAGTACGACCGGCTGCTGCAGCTGCTCCGCAGCGAAAGGCCCGAGGCGGTGGTGCACTTCGCCGAACAGCGGGCCGCCCCCTACTCGATGAAGAGCAGCGCCACCAAGCGCTACACCGTCGACAACAACGTCAACGGCACCCACAACCTGCTGGCTGCGATCGTCGAAAGCGGCCTTGACATTCACATCGTCCACCTCGGCACGATGGGGGTTTACGGCTATGGCTCCCACCGTGGCGCCACGATCCCTGAGGGATACCTGACCGTCGAGGTGCCCCAGGCCGATGGCAGCCGCTTCACCGAGAAGATCCTGCACCCCACGGATCCGGGCAGCGTCTACCACATGACCAAGACGCTGGACCAGCTGCTCTTCTTTTATTACAACAAAAACGACGCCATCCGGGTCACCGATCTGCACCAGGGCATCGTCTGGGGCACCAACACCGCCCTCACCGATCGGGACCCCCGCCTCACCAACCGCTTTGACTACGACGGCGACTACGGCACCGTGCTCAACCGCTTCCTGATGCAGGCGGCGATTGGCTACCCGCTCACCGTGCACGGCACCGGCGGCCAGACCCGGGCCTTCATCCACATCCGCGATTCGGTGCGCTGCGTGCA
>JBMSXZ010000149.1:0-4417 GCA_049426205.1 Cyanobium sp. | reverse complement strand
CCACCAGATCGGGTTGCTCCTGATGGAACAGGGCCAGGGCCTGCTCGCCATCCTCAGCGCAGACCACGTGGTAGCCAGCGAGCTGCAGCCGCATCACCAGCACCCGCCGCACCGCCGGCTCGTCGTCCACCACCAGCAGGGTGGCGCGGGGACGCTGGGGCTGATCGGACGAGGATCCCGAGCCGGACCCGATCGGCTCCAGATCGGCGCCATCACCATCGCCATCGCCATCGAGACCGTGAACACTGGCCAGGGGCGAGCGGGCTGCGTCGGCTTGGGCCGGGCCGGGCTCGACGCCAGGGGACCATGAAGAACAGGCCTCGACCTGGGGGTGAACGGGCTTGATCTCCACGGACATGGGCATGGGGGAGGCGCCGACGGACACCGGATGAAGAATCGCAACCATACCCGCCCCAGGCGATCCCAGTCACCCCCCCCAAATCCTGCCAGGGCAAGGGATTTGAAGGATTTAAGCTTTTTTACGGATTTTCCGATGGCGCTGCCGGGGCTGGCCCCGAGGCTCGGGCGGCGTTCGCCGCGGCACGGGCTGCAGAACCACAGCGGATCGTCAGCGCCAGGGACGCCGGAGCGCCTCAGGGCCAGCGGGCCGCGGCATAGCGGTCCCACTGCCGGGCCGCCTCCGCCAGGGCCGCATCGCTGCTGATCTGGCCCAACATCGCTCGCTGCAGCTGGGTGTAGAGGATGGCCTGCAGCCGTTTCACCCCCGGGGTGGCTGGCACCAGCACCCGGGCGCTCTCCAGATTGGCGGCCGCCAGGGCGCGGGCCTGGCGCACCAGCCGGTCCTGCGAGGCCTGGGTGCGCTCCTGCTCCGTGCCGCCGCGGCCGGCGGGGACCGGGAGGGCAAGCTCCCGACCCAGCTGATCCAGGGCGCTGCGCGCCGAGGGCAGCACCCGTGCCTCCCGGGCGAAGGCCAGCTGCTGGGCACCGCTGGTGAGGAACAGGGCAAAGCTGGCAGCCTCGGCAGCCATCGGACTGCGACTGGGCACCACCAGATTCATCACGGCCACATTGGTCTGGCCGGCGGGGCCGGTGAGGGGCGGGAAGGGGGCGGTCTCGGCGGCGATGCCGGGGGCATTGGTCTGCAGGTTGCGCAGAAAGTCCGGGCCGCTGGCCACCTGGGCCAGATCACCGGCCTGGTAAAGCTCGATCGCCCGCCGGTAGCCCTGGCTCACCACCTCACGGGGCAGGAGTCCCCGGCGGTAGAGATCGCTCCAGAAGGCGAAGGCGCGCCGACCGGCCGGGGTGTTGAAGGCCGCCCGCTGGCGACGATCGAGCAGCTCCACCCCCATCTGCACCATTGATTCGAGCAGTTCCGCCGAGTCGTCCGGCACCACCGTCACGAACAGGGCATAGCGGCCGGTGCGACGTCGGATCGCCTCGGCGTAGGCCGGCACCTCCTCCCAGCGCCGCGGCGGTGCCGCATAGCCGGCCTGGGCCAGCAGACGGCGGTTGGCGAGGGTCACCCGGCTGGTGAGATACCAGGGGATGGCGAACTGGCGCCCCCCCTGGCGCCCCGCCTGCCAGGCGGTGGGCAGGTAGGCGGCACCGGCATCGGCGGGCAGGACCGTGTCGAGGTCGAGCAAGCCTCCCTTGCTGGCCAGGTTGGCGGCGAAGGGGGGGTTGAGGTTGACCAGATCGGGGGCGGTGCGGGCGAACACCGCCGCCAGCAACTTGCGTTCCACCGAGCTCCAGGGCACATCCACCCAGCGCACCGTCACCCCCGGATGGCGCTGCTCCCAGGCGTTGATCGCCCGCCCCATGAAGGGCGCGAAGCGGGGAGCCAGGTCCAGGGTCCAGACCGTGAGCTGCCGCGGCCGGTCTGCCCCGGCCTGCGGAGGCGGCGTCGGTCCGCAGCCGGCGGCCAGCAGCAGGGGGAGCGCCAGCAGGCCGCGCAGCAGCCAGCGACGGGCGAGCCTCACCGTCGAAGACCCGGTGGCCAGGGCTGGGGCAGTGGCTGCACCCCTGGCCGTGGGGGACCGGCGGCCCGCGCTGTTTGATTCCCTCACGGAGGTGCTCCCGCAGCCCATCAGCGTCGCCAGGCCCCCCCCACCACCTGGCGCCAGAGCACCATCTGCAACGAACACAGCACCGGCGCCAGCAGACCGGTGACCAGCATGCGGGCCAGCAGCACCTGCAGTCCCGCGTGGCCCAGGTCCGCGAGGTGCCAGCCGGGCTGGGCCAGGCGGGCGGCATCGATCCCCGAGCCGCCGAGATGCCCCTCACCCCGCCCCAGGGCACTGGCCACAAGCCACTGCAGGATCAGGCTCAGATCGAGCAGCAGGCAGCCGAGCATCGCCAGCAGTCCGAGGCTGAAGCTGCGCTCCAGGGGCGGCCCGCCCCGGCCCAGGCGCCCCCACCAGAGGCCGAGCAGCATCAGGGCAGGCCACTGGCTGACCGCCCCGGGCTGGAGGCCATCCACCAGCAGCCCGGCGGCGCCACCGGCCAGCACCCCCGAGACGGGCCCATCGACCAGCGCCCAGGGGAGCAGCCAGAGCACGGCCCAGGCTGGACCGACACCCGCCAGCTTGAGGGGAGCCGGGGAGGCCAGGGTGAGCAGGGGCACCAGCAGCACCGTGGCCAGACACCAGAGCTGCCGCGAGAGGAGGCCCATCAGCGCGGCAGCACCTGGACCCAATCGGTGGAGGCCGCCGAGGCGGCCAGCTGAACCACCGCCTCCGGAGCGGGATCGGCGCCGACATCAACCTTCTGGATCACCCCCACCGGCAGGTCCGGGGGAACCAGGGTGCTGGCGGGGGAGGTGGTGACCAGATCTCCGGCCACCGCGCCGGGATCCTTTTCCAGGAAACGGATCAGGGGCCGATCGGTGCCGATGCCGCTGAGCAGCCCGTGATGGCGGGTGCGAGGCACCAGCACGCCGACGCGACTGGAGGGATCGGTGAGCAGCGTGACGCGGGCCGTGGTGGGGGTGACGGAGGAGACCAGGCCGATCAGCCCGCCGGGGGCGAGCACCGCAGCCCCCTCCTTGACCCCACCCAGGGAGCCGCGGCCGATCAGCAGGGTCTGCCACCAGCCGGCCGGATCCCGGGAGATCACCGGGGCGGTGAGCCGGGTCGGATTGGCCTTCTGCAGGCCCAGCAACCCTCGCAAGCGGGCATTCTCCGCCTCCAGGGCCGAGAGCCTGGCCCGGTCTTCGAACCGTCGGGCCGAGCGCAGCCATTCGGCCTGGGCGGTGCCGGGCCAGAACGGACGGCTGAGCAAGGCAAAGGCATCCGAAAGGAAGGCCCCCTTGCTGATCCGGATCAGGCCGAGGGCAGTGAGCAGCAGAACCCAGGGCCAGACCTGGGGAAGGAGGCCGCCGTTGGAGAGACGGAGCCAGCGGCGCGCCGGCATCGGAGTCAGGATTGGTGACGGGCGAAGTCGGGGGTATCCAGCACCCGCTCCAGGCGCTTGTAGTCCTCCAGAACCATGCCGCAGCCATTGACCACGCAGAGCAGGGGCTCCTCAGCCACGTGGGTGAGGATGCCGGTCTCGTGGCTGATCAGATCGCAGATGCCGCGAACCTGGGCCCCGCCACCGGCGAGCATGATGCCCCGATCCACGATGTCGGCGGCCAGCTCGGGAGGGGTGCGCTCCAGGGTGCGCTTGACCGCCTCGACGATGACGTTGAGGGGCTCGGCCATCGCCTCGCGAATATCGCCGGCGCGCACATTGATCGTGCGGGGCAGGCCCGAGAGGAGATGGAGGCCGCGCACGTCCATCGAGGTCTCGTCGTGGGCGTCGTCGGGGAAGGCGGAACCGATGCGGATCTTGATGTCCTCGGCGGTGCGTTCACCGACCACCAGGTTGTGCACTTTCTTGAGATAGACGCCGATCGCGTCGCTCAGTTCGTCGCCGGCCACCCGCACCGACTCGCTGAGCACGGTGCCCCCGAGGCTGAGCACGGCCACCTCGGTGGTGCCGCCGCCGATGTCGACGATCATGGTGCCCACCGGATCGGTGACCGGCAGGCCGGCTCCGATGGCCGCGGCCACCGGCTCATCGATCAGGTGCACCTGGCGCGCCCCCGCCAGACCCGCCTCGCGCACGGCCCGGCGCTCCACACCGGTGACACCGCTGGGGATGCCGATCACCAGCCGGGGGGCAATCACGCCGCGGCCCTCATTGCCCTTCTGGATGAAGGTCTTGATCATCTGCTCGGCGGCGTCGAAGTCGGCGATCACGCCATCGCGCAGGGGCCGCACGGCACGGATGTTGCCTGGAGTGCGGCCGAGCATCAGCTTGGCCTCGTCCCCCACCGCCATCGGCACGTTCCGCTCCAGATCGATCGCCACCACCGACGGTTCCTGCAGCACGATGCCCCGTCCGGAGACGTACATGAGGGTGTTGGCCGTTCCCAGGTCGATGCCGATATCGCGCGAGAACTGGAAGCGACGGA
>JBMSXZ010000148.1:0-4453 GCA_049426205.1 Cyanobium sp. | reverse complement strand
GCCAGCGGCGGCCACCAGGGGCCCGCGGCCGCAGAGCCGCAGGCAGCCCACCGAACGGATCGGCAGCTCCTGCTCCGCCAGGCCCGCTGCCCTCCGTGCCGCCAGCAGGGCATGGCGCAGGGCGACGCCACCACCATGGCGGCAGGCGCTGCCATCACAGCAGCGCAGCTGGGCCGCCGCCCCGCTCATCGCGACCCCAGGGCGCCGTGGCCGGGAGCCAAAGCCTCCGCTCCGAGCGCCTCGGCCAGCGCCACCGGCACCCCCAGGGCATCGAGCCGCGCCGCCAGCAACGCCTCGGGCTGCAGGGGCATCGCCAGCGCCGCCCCCGCATCGAGCTGCAGCGCCGGCAGGCTGCCGCAGGCGCTCAGGCAGCCGCCGCCACCCAGCGCCCAGTCGCCGCAACGGCCCTCCGGGCCACTCAGCCCGAGGCGCTCGGCCAGGCGGGCCCGCAGGCGGGGGGCGCCGTTGACGAAGCAGGCGGTGCCGAAGCAGACCGCGATCCGGTGGCGGGCGGCGGGCCGGAGCCGGAACAGGTGATAGAAGCTGGCCACCCCATAGACCCGGCTGAGGGGCAACCCCAGGGCGCAGGCCACCTGATGGAGGGCACGGCGGCTGAGGTAGCCCTCGATCGGCTGGATGGCGTGCAGCACCTCGATCAGGTTGGCCTGGTCGGCCCCCCAGCGCTGGATCACGGCCGCGATCGCCTTGTCATCGGGACCATCCATGGCGGGATCCGCCGGCTGTCCTGGTGTTAGGCGGCGGCGGCGGCGGGCGAGGGGAGCTGGTGAGGGGTTGCGGCACCCGGCCGCGAATTCGCCCCCGGCCCGGAGCGTCGGCCCGCCGCAGGCCCCCTTCGGCCCCTAGGGCGAAGACCTCCCCAGCCCTGACGGCCCGACCCATGCGCGTGCTGCTCCTCTACCCCCGCGCTCCACGCACCTTCTGGAGTTTTGATGGCGCCCTGGCCCTGGTCGGCCGCCGGGCGCTGCTGCCGCCCCTGGGACTGCTCACGGTGGCGGCCCTGCTCCCCAGCCGCTGGTCGCTGAAGCTGGTGGACACCCAGATCGGCCCGGTCGATGGCGACACCTTGGCCTGGGCGGAGCTGGTGATCCTGTCCGGGATGATCGTGCAGCGGCGGGATCTGGCCGAGCAGATCGCCCAGGCCAAGGCCCGGGGGCTGCCGGTGGCGGTGGGTGGGCCCTTCGCCAGCTCCACTCCGGAGGCGCCGGAGCTGGCCGATGCCGATTACCTGATCCTCGATGAGGGGGAGATCACCATCCCCGCTTTCGTGGCGGCGGTGGAGGCGGGGGAGCGCAGCGGTGTGTTCAGGGCCGGTGGCGAGAAGCCCGATCTCACGACCTCGCCGGTGCCGCGCTTCGATCTGCTCGATCTCAACGCCTACGACACGATGGCGGTGCAGTTCTCGCGGGGCTGTCCGTTTCAGTGCGAATTCTGCGACATCATCGTGCTTTACGGCCGCCGCCCCCGCACCAAGTCCCCCGCCCAGCTGCTGGCCGAACTGGAGGCGCTGCATGGGCTGGGCTGGCGCGGTGATGTCTTTTTGGTGGACGACAACTTCATCGGCAATCGCCACAACGTGCGCCGCCTGCTCAGCGAGCTGAGCGAATGGCAGCGGCGCCACTGTTATCCGTTCAGCTTCACCACCGAGGCCTCGATCGATCTGGCGGCCGATCGGCCGCTGCTGGAGGCGATGGTGGCCTGCCGGTTCCGGCGCGTGTTCCTCGGCATCGAAACCCCCGACAGCGCCAGCCTGGTGGGAGCCCGCAAGCTGCAGAACACCCGCTCGCCGCTGCTGGAGGCGGTCGACACGATCACCGCCCATGGGCTTCAGGTGATGGCGGGCTTCATCCTCGGCTTCGATGGCGAGCCTGCCGGTGCCGGCGAGCGGATCGCCGCTTTCGTGAACGCCGCCGCCATCCCGGTGGCGATGGTGGGGGTGCTGCAGGCCCTGCCCAACACGGCCCTGTGGCACCGCCTGGCCCGGGAGGGTCGGCTGCTGGAGGGGGATCGGCGGTTCGCAGATGGGGTGCAGACCCACCTGCTGAACTTCGTGCCATCACGGCCGATGGCCGAGATCGCGGCCGAATTCCTGGGGGCCTTCCACCACCTCTACGAGCCGCAGGCCTACCTGGAGCGGGTGTTCGCCTGCTGCCGCCGGCTGGCACCGCCGCGCCATCCCGTGCAGCGGCGGCGCGGCCAGGCGCTGTGGCGGCTGCGGGCCCTGGCGATCCTGCTCTGGCGCCAGGGGGTGCGGCGCCCGAGCCGACGGGCCTTCTGGCATCACCTGAGTTGGATCGCCCTGCGGCGCCCGGCCCTGCTGGAGGAGTTCTTCTGGATGCTGGCTCTGGAGGAGCACTTCCTGGACTACCGGGAGGAGGTGAGCCGGCAGGTGAAGGCCCAGCTGGCGGTGCTGCCCGCCGCCCCCAGCGCCCCGGCCGCCGCTGGGGCTGGGCCCGCCCCGCTGCCGGTGGCGGTGGCGGTGGCGGTGGCGGCGACCCCACTCAGCTCCGGCTGAAGCGGCAGCGCAGCACCGCCAGGGCCTCATCGGGCAGGCCAAGGAAGCGATCCAGCAGGGGATCGCCGCTCGGCTCCACCCGGGCCACCCCCACCAGCACCCCCCTGCCCTCGCCATCGAGCGGAGTGCCGCTGGCCCGGTGGCGGCGGCCGGCCACCTCGCCGCTGCTGAGCTGGGTGGCCACCAGCAGGTCCGGGGCCCGGTAGAGGCCGGCCAGGGAGAAGCGGAAGCGGGCGCGAAAGGCCAGCTCCACCGCACCGCTGTCGGGCTGCCAATGGCCCTGCAGGCGCTCCGGAACGATGGCGATCGCGATCCCGGGCGGCAGCGGCAGACCCAGGATCTGGGTGGTGCGCCAGTTCAGGGCCGGAATGGTGAGCTGCTCGGCGGCGAAACGGAGCGGGAGCCAAGGCCTGCCGTCGCGGTCGCTGGGGCACCCGGGGTTTCGTTGGCCTTCCTGGTCCTGCCCGCCCTCTCCAGCCCCTCCGGCACCGTCCTGGCCAGCCGCTTGCATGGAGGGCTGGGGCTCGGGGTCACCCTCCTCAGCCGGACCGCCGCCGCCGCGGGCGTCGTAGCGGAAGCGGGGATAGCCGGCGATCGCCAGGCCGCAGCCGGACTCGGTGCTGAGCTGCAGGCGGGCCATGGGCTGCTGGGGATGGGGGCAGGGGGACTTGAACCCCCACAGCCTTGCAGCCTGCGGATTTTAAGTCCGCTGCGTCTACCGGTTCCGCCATGCCCCCCGCTGTCACCGGAACGGGTTTCGAGCTTTTGGTCCATAACGTGCCCGCAGCACCTGCTGCGGAGCCCGCGGATGTCGGCCCGGTTTTCCGCTCCAGTGGAAGCGCCTTATCTTACGGGCCTTTCCAAGCCAGAACGCAGCCGGCCAGCGCCTCGGGGCCCAGGCCCAGGGGCTTGGATCGCAGCACTGCTGCCGTCGAAGGACCTTCGGGGGCAGGTTGCTGGCTCAGCCTGACGCTGAGATCGCCGAATGCTTCGGGTGGAACTGATGTCCAGGAGCCCCGATCGCGGAGCACCCGTCAACGTTCCACTTCAGCCCACCGGAGCCAGTGGCAACCAAACCCGATCCTCCTGATCCTGCCGCGACTGGCTTCGTCGCCTCTGAGCCATCCAGGGCGCCAGCTCCGCCAGAATCACCCCTATCCCGACGGCTCTGGTCCAGCCTCTGGAGGCTCCGCCTCGACCGTCTCGGCCTCACCCAGGCCATCGGTGGCCTTGTTCTCGGCCTGATCGCCCTGTTCGCCTCCTATGACCACATCACCGTCGTCGGCAGCACCATCAACCTCCAGCAGCAATGGGGAATCGCTTGCATCGCTGCCTCGGTGGCGACAGTTCTTATCGTAGCCGAAGGCTTCTGCGCAGCAGTTGCTGAACTGGCGTCGCGATCCCGACTTCGAGCAGCGCAAGCTGCAGCACGAATGGCGGATGAAACAGCTCGAGAGCGAGATCTTGCGGGTGAGGAACGACAGCGAGCAGATCAGGAGAGAAACCGAGCAGCTCAGGCGCGACAACGCCAGGCAGAAGGCTTTGAGCGCCTTGATCAAGCAACACTGCTTTGCGGACGAGTTCAACTCGAACCCACGGCAACCAATCGAGCCCGATTCCAGTTCTTCCTGACCCTGCTCGCAGAGGCGACGATGGAGGATCCGGAACCCTGAATCCGCCTTGGCCCGTCAGCGCGGGGCGAGCGGCACAGCTGCTCTTCGTCCGGCGCCAGGCAGCCTCGCCAGCCTTCAGGATGGGAATCGCCCGGCCAGCTCCCGTGACGGCAGCGCTCTCGGATCAACCCGCCCTGGCCGCCTTCAGCGCCAGTCTCACCGCCATCACCCTGGCGGAACTGGGGGACAAGACCTTCTTCATGGCCATGATCCTGGCGGCCCGCCACAGCGCCCGCCCAGTGTTCGT
>JBMSXZ010000147.1:0-4554 GCA_049426205.1 Cyanobium sp. | reverse complement strand
GCGCCGTGCTTCCCACCCCCACCCCCACCCCCAAGGGCGAAATCACCAGCCAGATCGCCGTGGCCTGTCTTGGGGCCGGCGTGGTCACCAGCATTGCGGTGGCCCAGGGCCAGGATCCTTTCACCGCCCTCGGCATCACCCTGTTCTCCGCAATCGCCGCCGTTGTGGTGGGCCAGGTTGTCTGAACGGTCGGCGGGATTCTCGTCCTTCTGAGCGCGTTCGGGCTGCGGAGCTTGCTCTGCGATCCCTGCTGATCGGTCTGCAGAGTGGAGGCAACCCTGAACCCCACCGATGAATCCCCAGCCGCCGCTGCGAGCGCTGATGCCGGCCTTGGCCGGCAAGACCTATTTCAATTACGGCGGCCAGGGCCCCCTGCCATCCCCCTCCCTTGAGGCCATGGTGAGCACCTGGCAGCGTCTCCAGGAGCTTGGTCCTTTTTCCGGTGCTGTCGGGCCCTTCCTGGCCAGCACCGTGGAAGGCCTTCGCCAGCGCCTCGCCCGCTGGCTCGGGGTGACGCCCCAGCGGCTGAGCTTCACTGAGAATGTCACCAGTGGCTGTCTTCTTCCCCTCTGGGGCCTGCCCTGGCGGCCGGGCGACTCCTTGCTGATCGGTGATGGCGAGCATCCCGGCGTCGTGGCGGGTCTGCAGGAGCTGGCCCGGCGCCACGATCTCCGCCTGACCAGCCTGCCGGTGCAGGGCCTCCGCGGTGGCGAGGCCGCCACCACCAGCGCCGTGCTCGCGGCCCTTGAGCAGGCCCTCACCCCCCAGACCCGGCTTGTGGTGCTCTCCCACCTGCTCTGGAACAGCGGCCAGCTGATGCCGATTGCCGCCGTGGCGGAACGTCTGGCGGCCCATCCCCGCCATCCCTGGCTGCTGGTGGATGGGGCCCAGTCCTTTGGCAGCGTGCCGCTGGGGGCGGCGGCGGCCGTTGCCGATCTCTATGCCTGCACCGGCCACAAATGGTGCTGCGGTCCCGAGGGGCTTGGGGTGGTGGCCCTTTCCGAACGGGTGTTGGCGGAGGCCCGGCCCACCCTGGTCGGTTGGCGCAGCCTCGCCGACGAGAGCAGTGGCCAGGCCTCCTTCCATCGCGATGGCCGCCGCTTCGAGGTGGCCACGTCCTGCACCCCCCTGTTCGCCGGTCTCGATCGCTCCCTGGCGCTGCTCGAAGCGGAGGGGAGCGCCGAGCAGCGGCTGGAGCGCCTCCGTCGCAGCAGCGGAGCGCTCTGGGAGGGGCTGGGCCGGATCCCCGGGGTGCGGCCCTTGCTGGAGGTGCCCCCGCCCGCCGGCCTGGTGAGCTTCACGGTGGCGGGCCAGGCCCCCGAGGCCCTGGTGCGGCGGTTCGGGGAGCGGGCCATCTGGCTGCGCAGCCTGCCGGACCCCCCCTGCCTGCGCGCCTGCACCCACATCACCACCACCGCTGACGAGGTGGATCGGCTGCTGAGCGAGCTGCAGCTGGCCTGAGCGTCGGATCGGCCAGGCTCCGGCAAGGGCGGGCACCCGACCGACTGGACCAGGCGTTGGGCTGCATAAAAAAAGGGGGGGCCAGGCCCCCCGCACGATCGAATCCCCCATCGGCCTCAACGGCCAACGGTGTTAGGACTCAGCCGATCGCATCGGAATCGAGGAAGTTGCGATACACCCAGCCGGCCAGCAGCGCACCCGCGATCGGCGCCAGCCAGAACAGCCAGAGCTGACCGACCGCATCACCACCGGCCCAGAGGGCAACGCCGGTGCTGCGGGCGGGGTTCACCGAGGTGTTGGTGACGGGGATGCTGATCAGGTGGATCAGCACCAGGGACAGGCCGATCGGCAGGCCGGCGAAACCGCTCGGGGCCAGGCGGTCGGTGCTGCCCAGGATCACCAGCAGGAAGATGAAGGTGAGCACCAGCTCGATCAGCAGGGCTGAGCCGAAGCCGTAACCGCCGGGGGAGTGGGCGCCCCAGCCGTTGGTGGCCAGGGGGTTGCCGCCGGTGAGGGCGAATCCCTCGCGGCCGCTGGCGATCCCCCAGATCAGGCCGCCGGCGGTCAGGGCGCCGAGAACCTGGGCAATGATGTACTGAAGAACCTGGGAGCCGGGGAATTTACCGGCGGACCAGAGGCCGAAGGTGACGGCTGGATTGATGTGACAGCCAGAGATGTGGCCGATGGCATAGGCCGCGGTCAGCAGGGTCAGGCCGAAGGCGATCGAGACACCGAGAAAGCCCAGACCCAGGGGGTTGGCAGCCGGGCTGTCATAGGGGAAGACAGCGGCCAGCACAGCGCTGCCGCAGCCACCGAGAACGAGCCAGAAGGTGCCGATGAACTCGGCCAGAAACTTCTTGGCAATGGGAACTCCGAGAGCCATGCAGTTGGAGGGGGAGGTGGAAACAACCAGTCGCATGATGACCGCCGGTCGCTGCAGCGGCAATGCCCTGTTACGCAAGCTGTCAAAGAATGCGCCATGAATGGGTCTGCGGCGATTCTTGCTGCCGCAGCCCCGGGCGCCGCAGGCTGCCCGCTCTGACTGCAGCAATCCCTTGCCGTGGCGCGGATTCCGGCAGCAAGGCCCTGGCTCCAGAGTGGCCGGCCACGCTGCAAGCAATGGTCGCAGAAACGAAGACATCCCGAAGATTCAAGCCGCCCAATCCCGAACTGCATACCTTGCCCAAAGCGGGGCCTCAGCTCCGCCCTGCCCCGCTCAGGGGTTGGGTCGGTGCTGCTACACCTCCCACGCCACCCCTGTGGCGAGACCTTGGATTGGCTCAGGGGTCTTTCTCCCATCCTTATCACCAGCCCGATCTTCAGGAGTTTTTCGCAATGGTTTCCACCCAACGTCCCCTGCGGTACGCCCTGCTGGTGTCCGCAGCCTCGCTTGGCCTTTTCGCCGCCGCTCCCGTCTTTGCCGTCAGCAGCGAGGAAGCGATCCGCACCGCCACCGCCGCCTGTCTCGACAGCGCTGGCAAGCAGGGCTGGCGCACCGATCTGGCCAAGGTGATCTCCAGCCGCTCGATCAACGCCGACAAGGTCGAGGTGGTGTTTGATCTCACCCGTGACGGCACCAACACCGCCCGTCTGACCTGCCCCTACAGCCTCAGCCAGGGCGTGGCTGCCGATTTCGGCAAGGCTGCTTCCAGCACCGCTGTCGACACCTCCTCCACGGCAGCCGTCGAGACCACACCGGCCCCCGTCGCCGAGACCGGCACCCCCGTCAATCCCGGTCGTGCCTGGTGGCTTCTGCTCCCGCTGGGCCTCGGCCTGCTGACCTGGGCCGCCCTGCGTGGCGCTGGTGATGGGGTTCGGGACGGCGTGGCGGCCTATGGAGGCGGCACCGGTGTGGTGACCACCGGCACCACCACCTCCCGCAACATCTCCGTCGAGGCCCACGCCCATGATGGCGAGCTCGAGGTGCGTGACCGTGCCGACATCGGCTCCTCCATCCTGCGTCGGGTGCGCAATGGCGAGCGCATCGCCCTGACCGGCCATCGCATCCACGACTGGCTGGAAGTGGCCAGCGGCGGCTGGGTGCGCGATATCGACGTGCGCTACGACCGCAGCACCGTGCGCTTCAGCTGACGCCCTGCCGGCTTGAGCCTGGGCCCGGGTGCCGGGCCTGCCTGCCCCCCGTGACGGGGGGCTTTTTGATGGAGCCGAGTCAGACCGGCACAGGCCTGGCGCGCAGCGCCGTCTCCGCCTGCTCTCGGTCATCGAAGTGGATCTTCTCGGTGCCGAGGATCTGGTAGTCCTCGTGGCCTTTGCCGGCGATCAGCACCAGATCCTCCGGTCCCGCCGCGGCGATGGCCATGGCGATCGCCCGGGCCCGGTCCCCCTCCACCTGCAGCGCGCTGTCCGCCGGGATGCCCGCCACCACGTCGGCAAGGATCCGCTCAGGGTCTTCGGTGCGGGGGTTGTCGGAGGTGACCACCACCGCGTCGGCGAGCCTGGCCGCGATCGCTCCCATCAACGGCCGCTTGCTGCGGTCGCGGTCGCCGCCGCAGCCGAACACGCAGATCAGCCGGCCGGTGCAGAAGGGGCGGCAGGCGAGCAGGGCGTTCTCCAGGCCATCGGGGGTGTGGGCGTAGTCCACCAGCACCGCCGGATCGGCGCTGCCCTCGCCGCGCCGCACCCGTTCCATCCGTCCCGGCACCCCTCGGAAGCTGGCCAGGGCCGCCAGCAGCTGGGGCAGGGGCAGGTCCTGCTGGAGCAGCACCCCCACCGCCTCCAGCAGATTCATCAGATTGAAGCGGCCGACCAGGGGGGAGCGGAAGCTGCCGCGGCCCACCGGGCTGACCAGGGTGCCGGCCACGCCGGCGGCGCCCATGGTCAGGTCGTCGATGCGCAGCTCCGCCTCGCTGCTCTCGAGGCTGGCCCGCCAGCAGCGACGCCCCTGGCTGAGCAGCCGCTCGGCCAGCTGCCGCCCCCAGGGATCATCCACATTGACCACCGCCCCTCCGGTTTCGGCGAACAGGGGCTCGGCGAACAGCTGAGCCTTGGCCTCGAAATAGGCCTCCATGGAGGGGTGGTAGTCGAGGTGGTCCTGGGTGAGGTTGGTGAACACCGCCCCGGCGAAGCGGCAGC
>JBMSXZ010000146.1:0-4891 GCA_049426205.1 Cyanobium sp. | reverse complement strand
GCGCCCAGGTGGCGCGCTGTATGACACAAATTCGATAAAAATTGCCGCCACCGAGGCAAGGATGAAAACGATTCCCCATTGCCGCTGGAGCTGGAGGCTGCGGCCGGCGAGGGCGATGTGCCCATCGGAGCAGAACAGGGCGATCAGGCCAAGGACGAGACCCCCGATGGCCTGGGTGCTGCCCAGGCGGTCGAGGCCTGGCCAGCGAGGCGTTGTTGCCCCCAAATCTGGCGCGGGAGGTCGGGTGGAGGAGGTCACAGGCGCTTGGGTACGCCTGGTTCACCAGTGCCACCCTTGAGGTCTGCTGTCCCATGCCGCAAGTTCGGCGGCTGCAGTGGGTAGGGCTCAGTAGTGGTACCGCCCCTGCAGAAACTCCACCCGATCCGCCTTCACGAGATACACACAGCGGTGCTCCTGGGTGATCCTGCGGGACCATACCCCTGGGCCCAGATACTTCAACGGTTCCGGCTTGCCGATGCCCTGAAACGGATCACGCAGCACCGCACGCATCAACTCCAGCAGTCGTTTGGCCGTGCGCCGATCGGTATCGATCCAGTGCTGCAGGTCGTCCAGAAATTCCGGATGACACACCGCCTCTCGTTGAGCACTCATGCTTCCAGCCGGGCTTCCAGATCCTCAAGGCGGAGGGCGGGCAGCTCCTGTGAGCGGGCACGCTCCAGGGCCGAGAGCAGGCGCGCGGCATTGCGGGGGGAACGCAACAGGTGCGCCGTTTCCAGCAGCCCCTCCAGCTCGTCGGCCGCCACCAGAGCCACGTCCCCTCCCTGCCGGCGGCGCACCATCACCACCTCGCGGTCGGCCACCACGCGATCCATCAGGGCCTTGAGCTGGTCGCGGGCTGCGGTGTAGGTGGTCTCGATGGCCATGGCGACCGTACAGGATGTCTGTTCAGGTTAGCGGCGGTTCACGCGCTTTGATGCGCCGGCCAAGCCTGCGCTCAGAGCCGGTAGGGGGGCACGATGCCCCCCAGCTCCAGGGGGACGTCGCGATGGCCTGGGTGGTGCCCAGGCGGTCGAGGCCGAGACCGTCGAAGCCTGACCAGGGGAACGGTGTTGCAGGCAAGTCTGGCGGAAGCGGCGGCCCATCGCTGTCGCCGTCTGGCGCGGGAGCTGGTGGGATGGAGGAGGTCATCAGGCCATGCAGAGGCCCCACTCACCAGTGCCACCATTGCCGGCGTTCTGTCACACGCCGATACCGCAACAGACGTCTGTTCCATGCCCCAGCCATGGTGCCGTCCCCCGCGTTGGCGGCTCGCGCTCTTTTGGGTGCTGGCGCATCGACGGCTCAGAGCCGTTCACGACGGCCCCACCCAGCCGCTGGGTGACTGGATGCGGGATCAAGGCCTGGAGGCCTTTGAAGATCTCAGCGCCCGCTCGCAGGATGCGCTGGTGCAGGTAGGTGTCCTGATCCCAGCTGTGTTTCAGTCGATTCCCTTTGATCAGGTTGAGATCACCACGGAACTGACCGGCGCTCACGTCTCCTTTCTGTGCCACGACGACGACCAGCTGCATCGCTTCCCTCCTGAGTTGTTCCTGATGGCTGGCCAGCTCCCAAGGGCAGCGGGCTGAGCGCACCGCTGATTGATGCAAGTTCTGCCTAGGTCTGCATAGGTTCAATCTCCTTGGCGGCACTGGCAGCTCGCCTAATCTGAGCCCCTGATCTGTCGCATCCCTTGCTCCCCTCCGTCGTCGCCAGTGAGCTGGAGCAGGTGGCAACCGAGGCTATCCGCACCGCCTTTCACCCCACCACACCAGGGTTCGCTGGCCTGATCGATCGCTTTCTGGCGGACCGGGACCAACTGTTCAAGGGGCCCTCTGTGTCGGTGGCGCTTCCCTTTCACCAGGGCAGTGGCCGCGACTGGTTTCCGCTGATCCCCCTTCCTTTTCCGCCGTACCGGCATCAGGAGAGGGCCTTCGAGCGTCTGTCTCCCGGCACCCCCGTCAACACCCTGGTGGCGACGGGCACCGGCTCCGGCAAAACCGAGTGCTTTCTGCGGCCGCTCCTCGACCATTGCCGCCAGGAGCAGGACCAGTTCTGGGCACCCCTGATCCTTCCGCCTGATGTCGCGGCGCTGAACCTGAGCAGTGCGGCGATGAGCTACTACAAGCCGCCTGATGGCAGCGAGTGGCTGGCCATTGGCGGCCATGGTCTGCATCCAGCAGAGCCATCCCGGCGGTGCATCTGCTTCTCCAGCCTCCACCGGAGCAGGCTTGGGAGCGAACACCACACCACGGCAGCGGATGCCATCGTTGGGAAGGTCGGCACACCGCGTCATGACGCTCGCGATTGATCTCAGCGATCACCAGGCCCAGGCGCTGGCGGAGGCCGCTGCTCGTCTGCAGGTTTCGGAAGCGGAGCTCGCCGCTGCAGCGGTGCGGGATCTGATCGCCCAGCCAGCTGATGACTTCGACGCCGCTGCCCAGCGGGTGCTCGACAAGAACGCAGAGCTCTACCGGCGCCTGGCCTGATGCGCTGGCTGCAGCTGGCTGAGGTGCTGGAGCTGCACAGGCGCCTCCTGGCGCAAAGCGGCGGGACTCCTGGCCTGAGGGATCTCGGACTGCTGGAGGCCTCACTGGCACTGCCGAGGCAGAGCTTTGCGGGCGCAGATCTCTATCCCGGCCTGATCGCCAAAGCTGCCGCACTCGGCTTCTCTCTCATCCAGAACCACCCCTTTGTGGACGGCAACAAGCGCATCGGCCATGCCGCGCTGGAGATCACCCTGGTGCTGAATGGCATGGAGCTGACCGCCAGCGTTGACGCCGCCGAAGCAGCGGTGCTGGCCGTTGCCAGCGGCGAGATGGATCGGGAGGGTTTCACGCAGTGGGTCGCGGATAACCATCGGCCCGTCTCGGCGCGCTGAGTTCAGAGCAGGGCGAGGCTGCGCCCTACAGCCCAGCCCGCTCAGCGGCAGTGGGCCGCCGCCGCTGCGGCGCGGGCGCCGTGCGCCGGAAAGGTGATCACGAACCCCCGCTCGGCCAGGTCGCAGAGGGGCAGGCCAAAGCGACCGCCGCAGCTGATGCACTGCACCTTGCGGCCGCTGCGGCTGGCGGGGCAGGCCACGAACCGCACGCCCTCGTGGCGGAACACCGCCGGCGCATCGGGCGGCACCACGCAGACCGCCGGGATGCCCTGCCGCACCAGCGCCGCCGCCCTGGAGCGGGACTCGGTGGAGGCATTGACCACCAGCCCCTTGGACGCCGCCAGGCGCAGGGTGGCCTGATTGGCAGGGCCCATCGGGAAGTGGGTGAACGACCAGGCCGCCCGCAGATGCCGGGTGGCCCGCGCCAGCTTGAGGAGCAGGGCCTGATCGATGCGCAGCGGATCGGCCGGATCGGGCCACTGATCACCGGCAACGCAGTGGCGGAAAAGGATGCCCGCCGGCAGCGCCATCACCTGGCGGATGAAGCCGCTGCGCTGGCGCCGACCTGACCCCGGCTGAGCCGATCCCAGTGCAGCCGGGTGTGGAAGCCAGCCTCGGCGTAGCAGCCCTCATCTCCAGCCAACGGGCAGGAGGAAGGGCAGGTGAGGCGGCTGGTGCTTGAGACGGCGATCGGACCGGTTTTGCCGTTGTCCGACGGGAAGGACAGGGAGGCACGGTGGGACTCGGCAGCAGCCACAGGAGGGGTGACGCAGGACCCGCCCTGCAGCCGCGCCGACAGGCAAGGGCCAGCCACCAGCGAATGGCGGAGCGCAGCGGAGCCCAACGTCCAGCCCGGCTGGCTGGTGAAACCCTTGCCGAGGCGCGGAGCATGGAAGGGCCTGCGACACCGACCCCACAAAGCCGCCGATCGCATGCGGCACATCAGCTCTGGTGCGATCGACGGCCGCGGTTGTGCCATTGGTTGCGCGGCCCTGTCACCATCGGCTCTGGCGAAGTGGGCCGGCCAGATCAGGCTGTTGAGCAGCCCTTTCAGCCACGCCATGCTCCGCATTCACGGCGACCGAACCAGCCTGCTGGCCGCTCTCACCGCCCACTGGGCCGATCAGCAACTGCAGATCCCGCAGGCGCTGCGGCCCGTGGTGGCGCCACTCAGCCGCCGGCCCCGACCGCTGCGCTGAACGCAGTGCGCAGCGACCGCCTCAGCGGATGCTGTCCACCACCACCGCCCAGCCCTTGCCTGGCGCATAGCGGTAGGCACCGCCACCGATCGGCTCCACCATCCAACGCTTGCCGTAGCCGCAGGCCCGCGCTGCGGTAGTTCAGCCTTGAGAAGCGCAGCCCCATACCGTTGGGGTTGAGCGTGGTGCCACCGATCAGATCTGGCTCGCCCCAGGGATCGTTCACCACCACCTGGGTGGGGGTGTGGCCGACAACGATCAGCCAGTGGCCAGAGCCGGTGGGCCGATCGACCGGGCCGCGGTGGATGTAGCCACAGGGCACCGGGATGCCGCGGGCGATCTGCTGCTCGATCAACTGGAAATCGGCGCTCTGCACCAGCCGGGCGGTGACGCCGTAGTGCGCCAGGGCACGCGGCTGGGCGCTGGCATCGGTGGTGTCGCCACTGGTTTGTCGCTTGCCGTCTCCGACGACAAGGTGCTGCACCACCGCCAGGTACTGGTCGTCGCCGTTGGGCCCCTTGAGGGTGCCGGGCTTGATGGTCTCCAGGAGCATGGCGCTGCTGGAGGAGAAGCAGGTGCGATCGCGCTGGGCCAGTTGCGCCGAATCGCACTGCTGAAACCGGGGCACCCCCACGCGCAGGTTGGGGTGACGGACCGCGCCTCCCGTGGCTGGGGGGGGTGCTGCTCCCCTGACCGGGCGATGCGCTCCAGAGCGCGGCTTCCGCCTTGCGCCGGCGCCGCAGCCCGGCCTCGCTTGGGCCGCCGGGGTTGACGTAGAGCATCAGGGCCGCGGGCACCTTGTCCAGCTCGCCAT
>JBMSXZ010000145.1:0-4933 GCA_049426205.1 Cyanobium sp. | reverse complement strand
TTGCCCAGCAGAAGATCCGCATCCGCCTGAAGGCGTTCGATCGCCGCATGCTGGATCTCTCCTGCGAAAAAATCATCGAAACGGCTGATCACACCGCCGCCACAGCCATCGGACCGATCCCCCTGCCCACGAAGCGAAAGATCTACTGCGTGCTGCGTTCGCCGCATGTGGATAAGGATTCACGCGAGCATTTCGAAACCCGCACCCATCGCCGCATCATCGATATCTATAGCCCCAGCGCCAAGACCATCGACGCCCTGATGAAGCTCGACCTTCCCAGCGGCGTGGACATCGAAGTCAAGCTCTGAACTGATCGCCTTGGCCTGAGGCCCTCGCCGGCCAGCAGGCCAGGTTTCGGCCCCCCATCCCCCCGCTCGCCAACTCCGGCGAGCGGGGGATTGTTTCTAGGATCCTTGGATTCGAGCTTCTGCCTTGGCCTTGCCCCCTTCACGCCACGCGAGCAGCGCCGCTGTCCCCCTCACCCCTGTCTTCGCGTGACTGAGCTGGCCGTGAGAGAGCTGCCGCTCTTCCCCCTCCCCGACGTGGTGCTTTTCCCCCAGGAGGTGCTGCCGCTCCATATCTTCGAGCCCCGCTACCGGATGATGCTCCGCACCGTGCTGGCCGAAGACCGACGCTTCGGCGTCGTGCGCTGGGATCCCCAGGAGCGGCGCATGGCGGAGGTGGGCTGCTGCGCCGAAATCCTCCATTGCCAGGCCCAGGATGACGACCGCAGCAACATCGTCACCCTCGGTCAGCAGCGTTTCCGCGTGCTCGACATCGTGCGTGAGGCCCCTTACCGGGTGGGGATGGTGAGCTGGATCGAGGACACGGTGAGCGATGGCCATGGCGAACTGGAGACCCTGGCGGCCGAAGTGACCACCGCCCTCAAGGATGTGGTGGAACTGACCGGCAAGTTGATCGGCAAGCCCTCCGCCCTGCCCTCGGACCTCCCCGATCTGCCCCGGGAACTCTCTTTCTGGATCGGCTCCCACCTGGGGGGCCCGGTGGCCGACCACCAACAGGCCCTGCTGGAAATCACCGACACCGGCCAACGGTTGCGCCAGGAGTTTGAGCTGCTCGACCAGACCCGGCGCCAGCTGGCGGCTCGCACCGTGCTGAAGGACACCTTCGAGACCTTCGGGGAGGACTCCGATGGTCAGCGCAGCCCCCTCGATCCCTGAACCGATGAGCCCCGTCGCTGCCTTCGCGGGCCTGGCTCTGCTGGCCGGAGGATCCGCCCTGGCCTTTCACCTCTGGCAACGCCAGGGGCGCCGCTACCAGGACGCCTCCAGCGTGGCCCAGGCCTACGACCGCTGGACCAACGATGCCCTGCTGGAGACCCTCTGGGGCGACCACGTGCACCTGGGTCACTACGGCGATCCCCCCCGCCCCCGCGACTTCCGCGCCGCCAAGGTCGACTTCGTGCATGCGCTGGTGCGCTGGAGCGGCCTCGATCGCCTGCCGCCGGGCAGCCGCCTGCTCGACGTGGGCTGCGGGATCGGGGGCAGCGCCCGCATCCTGGCCCGCGACTACGGCTTCGATGTGCTCGGGATCAGCATCAGCCCCGCCCAGATCGCCCGGGCCACCGCCCTCACGCCTCCGGAGCTGGCGGAGCGCTGCCGCTTCGCGGTGATGGACGCCCTGGCCCTCGACCTGGCTGCCGGCCAGTTCGACGCGGTCTGGAGTGTCGAGGCTGGACCTCACATGCCCGACAAGCAGCGCTACGCCGATGAGCTGCTGCGCGTGCTCCGGCCCGGGGGTCTGCTGGCTGTGGCCGACTGGAACCGCCGCGACCCTGCCGACGGTCCGCCCAACGCCCTGGAGCGGTGGGTGCTGCGCCAGCTGCTGGAGCAATGGGCCCATCCGGCCTTCGCCAGCATCCGCTCCCTCAGCGCCAATCTTGAGGGCAGCTCCGAAGCCGGCGGCCTGAGGATCCTCACAGACGACTGGAGCGTGGCCACCATCCCCTCCTGGCGCGATTCGATCCTTGAGGGCTTCCGTCGGCCCGGAGCCATGCTGGCGCTTGGGCCGGGCGCCCTGATCCAGGGCCTGCGCGAGATCCCCACCTTGCTGTTGATGGACTGGGCCTTCCGCACCGGCCTGATGCAGTTCGGGGTGTTCCGGGGCAGCAAACCGGTGCTGGCTCAGGCCGGCTCCTCATCCACCGCCAGGTTGGTGAGCGGATAGGCGCCGAACAGGGCCACATGGTCGCAGAGGGGCCTGAGCTCCTCCAGGGCCTGCTGGAGCGCCGCTGAGGGAGCGTCGATCTCGAGATCGACGAAAAAGATGTATTCGCCGAGCTCCCGTTTCGAGGGCCGCGATTCGATGCGTGCCATGTTCAAGCCATGGCGAGAAAAGCAACCCAGGGCCTCCAGCAGGGCTCCGGGACGGTTGGCCTGGAGCGAGAAGGCCAGGCTGGCCAACAGCGGCCCCTGGCGCTCCACCGCCTCACGGCGGAGCAGCAGGAAGCGGGTGCAGTTGCCGGGAAGATCGTTGATCGGATAGGCCAGCACCTCCAGGCCGTGTTCAAGGGCGGCCTCACGGGAGGCGATCGCCCCCCGGAAGCGGCTGCCACGCACCAGCCGGGCCGCCTCGGCGGTGGAGTTGGTCGGGAGCTGCAGGGCTCCGGGGAGGTTCGTCGCCAGCCACTGGGCGCACTGGGCCAGGGCCTGGGGATGGGAGAGCACCTCGCTGATGCCGTCGATCGGGCCGGTGCCGACCAGGGCGTGGCGGATCGGCAGCACCAGGGCATGGACCACCCGCAGCCCTGGGTGTTCCCAGAGAGCATCCAGACAGGCGGTCACCCCACCCTCCACGGCGTTCTCCACCGGCACCACGGCAGCCTCGCAGTCGCCATCGGCCACGGCCTGGATCACGGAGCGGATCACCGGCCTGGCGACCAGCTCGGCCGCCATCCCCTCCAGGGCCGCAAGCCGCTGGGCTGCCTGCTCGCCATAGGTGCCGACAGGGCCGAGGAAGGCAAGACGCATGGTGAAGGGAGGGCTGCCGATAGGATCATGCCCTGCCGGCCTGCAGGCCATGCCCCTGGCCTTCAGCGCCAGTCAGCAGCTGAGTCTGCCGGTGATCGAACCGGCAGCCCTGCTCCCCTCGTACCTCGATGACGAAGGACGGGTGGTGCGCGCCCTGCTTGATGAGCGCCAACTCGTGCAGCTCGGTCCCGGGCGCTACCGCTACAACGTCACCCGGGTGCAGGTGTTCCAGCTCCAGATCCAGCCGGTGGTGGAGCTCCAAGCCCTCCACGAACCTGGACGCCTGGTGCTTCAGGCGCTCGATTGCCAGCTGGAGGGTCTGGGCCTGGTCGACGACTTCCAGCTGCAGCTCCAGTCGTGGTTGCAGGCCAGGGGCAACGGCCTGGAGGGGGAAGCCAGCCTGGCGGTTCAGGTGAGCCGCCCCCCCCTGCTTCGCCTGATTCCGGCGCCGGCCCTGGAAGCCACCGGGCGCTCGGTGCTGAGCGCCATCCTGCTGGGCATCCGCAAACGGGTCAGTCAGCAGCTGATCGCCGATTTCCACGACTGGTGCGCCGGCCGCAACCCTGGCGGTGAGGGCCAAGGCTGACAGTCCGCACCGTGGGGGCGGATCTGGAGCTCCTGGGCCTGGGCGCGCTGTTCAGAGGCCAGGAATCGCCAGGGGGCGCCAACGGCCCAGAAAGCTCTGGCGATGCAAGGGGGTGGGCCCCAGGGCGGCCAGAGCTCGGCCGTGCTCGGCGGTGCCGTAACCCACGTGGCGCTCCAGGCCGTAGCCCGGATAACGGTGGGCCAGGCGGCGGATCAGGGCATCCCTTGCCTGTTTCGCCAACACGCTGGCGGCGGCGATCGCCAGGCAGCGGCCATCGCCCTGGACCAGGCTGCGCTGGGGGCCGGGCCAACCCCGAAGCGGCAGGTTGCCATCCACCAGCAGCAACCGCGGCCGGTCCGGCAGACGCTGCAGGGCACGGACCATGGCCCGCTCCGTGGCGGCGCGGATGCCGATCCGGTCGATCTCGGCGGCGCTGGCCTGGCCAAGGGACCAGTGCAGGGCGCGGGCCTGGATCAATGGCACCAACGCCTCGCGCCGGCGGGGGCTGAGCTTCTTGCTGTCGGTGAGGCCGGCGGCGGCCAGCGGGGCCAGGGCCTCGTCAGGCAGCACCACCGCCCCGGCCAGCACCGGCCCGAACAGACAGCCCCGGCCGACCTCGTCGACACCGGCGCAATCAGCAGGATCGAGGCCTCCCCAGACGGCGGGATCAGACCAGGGCGGAGGAGCGGCGGCGGCGGCGGCGGGGTTCGCCGCTGGCCTCGGCGTCTTCCTGATCGGCGCTGCCAACGGGCTCGGTGGGTGGTGGGGTGGTGGGAGCAGGCGCACCGCCCTCGACGGCGCGGCCCAGGGGCACCTCAACGGTGACCAGGGGAGCGGGCTGGGGTTGGGCCGGAATCACCGGCACCACCTGAAACTCATCGACCTGGTAGGCGGCCTGGCGGAACGATTCGGCGCGCTCGTCGGCAGCGATGCCGCTGCGGCTTCCCTCATCGGCGGAGGCTTCGGCGCCGCCGCGCCCCTCAACGCCACCGCGACCGCGGCGACGACGGCGCGAGCCATTGGCTGCCGCCTGCTGGCGAGCTTCTTCGATCACCGCCTCGGGATCCACCCCGGGCCGCACGACGCGCACGATCAGGGCATCGCCGGAGGGGATCGGATCGAGCAGCAGTGCCGGGTTGAGGCCCATCCAGCCAAACAACCGCTCCTGCTCATCGTCCATCGGCACGGTCACCACCTCGGGTTCCTGGCGGCGGCTGACAGCCTCTGAAGCGAGTTCAGGCTGGCCTGCAGCGGCCAGATCGTCGGCGCTGCTGGCCAGGCCGAGCGACAGGCCTTCGCCGCTGTCACCGCCGCGGCCACCGCGGCCACCGCGCCGGCGGCGGCCCCCCCCCCCGCC
>JBMSXZ010000144.1:0-4997 GCA_049426205.1 Cyanobium sp. | reverse complement strand
CAGGGTCCCCTGATGGATCAGCAGGGGACCCTGCGCCCGCCCCGGCTCCTCCGTCTGGGGTCCGGGGATCGGTGAAGCGCTTCCCCCTCCGAGCCCGGGAGGGTCGGACCAGAGGCTCTGCAGGCCCAGGGCTGAGGCCGCCACACGTGTGGTCGGGCAGCTGGCGATCACGGTCACCAGCGCCAGCCCCCGCCCCCCGAGCAGCTCGATCAGCTGGCGCAGCTCCCTGCAATCCAGCGCCCAGTCGCCGCAATCAAGCTGCAGCGGCCCGCGCAGAGCGGTGCTGCCCAGCCCGAAGTGCACCTCCTCCAGGGCGCTGGAGGCAGCGGCAGGGGGCGGCAACCGCAACAGGTGGGGGGAGGAGTCGCCGTCCCGCGCCGGGATCAGGGCTGCGGCCATGGCTGGAGCACCAGAGGCCGCAACCTAGGTCTGGTCTGGGCGACGCGCCTCCGCCCCCCTGGCGGCCAGCAGTCGCTTCACAGCGTCGGTCACCTCGGCGGGATGGATCAACCAGGCCATCTCCACCTGTTCACTCAGGCTGCGCACCAGGGTGGAGCGCTGCTCAAGGGCCTGAAGGTGCACCCCGTCCCAGAGTCGCAGGCCACCCTTGTAGGCCAGATAGCCGCGGCTCTGGCGCTGGTGCAGGCCGCAGCACCCCTCTGGGGCCAGCCCGGCCTGCTCGGCCAGCCCCCGGGTCCGGGCCAGCAGTTCCAGCCGTTCGGTGGAACTCAGCTCCCCCACATCCACGGCGCGTAGCAGCTGGCGGTCCAGGAGCCGCCGGCAGGGATCGGCCAGGTCCGGATCGCCCTCCTCGCGCCAGCGCAGCAGGTGATAGCCGGTCCGCAGGTCATCGTTGGCCAGGAACTGGTCGAGGCTGAGCCCCTTGGGGTCCCAGAGCCAGCAGGCCATGGTGGCGTCCGCCCAGACCCTGGCCGGGCCCAGGGTGCGGGCCACCTGGATCGCCCGGCGCAGCAACCAGTTGCAGACCACGTTGAGCCGGTGGTTGTAGACGGTGCGATACATCAGCTGCCGCACCACCAGGTAGTGCTCCACCGCCGGCTGGCCCTTGGGATGCAGGGCCAGGGAGCCGTCCGGGGCCAGGGTCAGCGCCGCCAGGATCCGCTCCAGATCGAGCTGGCCGTAGGTGGCGCCGGTGCTGTAGCTGTCGCGCAGCAGATAGTCAAGACGGTCGCAATCGAGCTGACTGCTCACCAGGGCGGCGATGGCGGCACTGGGATGGCGGCCCTGCTCCAGCAAGACCGCCACCTCGTCGGCCAGGCCGGGGGTTTGGCGTTCCAGTCGGTCCCGGAGCTGGGGATGGTTGCGGATCAGCCTGCCGGACCAGGTTTCATGGCGCAGGCCGTACATCTCTTCGCCGCTGTGGCTCAGGGGGGCGTGGCCAATGTCGTGGAGCAGGGCGGCGCTGAGCAGGGCAGCGCGGTGCCGTTCCAGGTGGGGGTGCTCCGCTGTCAGCAACCGCAGGGCCTGGCGGGCCAGGTGGAGCACGCCCAGGGAGTGGGTGAACCGGCTCGATTCGGCGCCGTGGAAGGTCAGGAAGGCCGGCCCCAGCTGACGGATGCGGCGCAACCGCTGGAACGGTGCGGTGTCGATCAGATCGATCAGCAGGGATTCCACCGGATCGCTGCGGTCGAGTCGGATCGCCCCGTGCAGTGGATCGTGATAGACGCGAGGTTTCATCAAACCTGCCCGGCGCCCGACCCGGCGCCGCGGAGCCCCCCGATCCGCTCGACCAACAGGCCTGCGGCCTCGGCCAGCCAACCGTCGCCTGCCCCGCCGGGATCAAGGGGTTCCGGTTCGGCGAGGGGAAGGTCCGGTGCGATGCCCTGGTGCTGAATGTCGTGGCCCGCCGGGGTGAGGTAGCGGGCCACCGTCACCGCCAGGCCGCTGCCATCTCCGAGGGGAAGGAGGGTCTGGATCAGCCCCTTGCCGAAGGTGCGGCTGCCGGCCAGGGGCGAACGGCCGCTGTCCTGAAGGGCACCGGCCAGGATTTCGCTGGCGCTGGCGGTGCCGCCGTTCACCAGGGTCAGCAGTGGCCCGTCGAAGAGGCGTCCCCGCGAGGCCTGTTGTTCGCTGGCGATGCCGCCCCGGTCTTCGGTCTCCACGATCGTGCCGCCATCGAGCAGGCCGTCGGCCACGGCCACGCCAGCGCTCACCAGCCCCCCGGAGTTGTTGCGCAGGTCGAGGATCAATCCTTCCACAGCCGGTTTGCCGTCGCCGCCGTTGAGGTCTGCCAGGGCCTCGCGCACCTGCTGGGGCACCGGTTCGCTGAACTGAGTGATGCGCAGATAGCCAAGGGTGTGGCTCCCCTGCTGAAGGCGGCGGTGGCGTACGGGCTGCAGGTCCACCTGGCGTCGGCGCAGCACCACCTCCCGCGGCCGACGGCTGCCCGGCAGGCGCACGGCCACCAGCACCTCGCTGCCGGGTTCGCCCCGAAGCCGCGCGGCGCATTCCTCCAGCCCCAGGGCGAGGGCCTCCTGTCCGTTGACGCTGAGCAGTTCACTGCCCGAGGCGATTCCGGCCTCAGCGGCTGGTGAGCCATCGAGGGGGGCGATCACCACGATCCTGGGCCGTCCCCCCTCCTCCTGGCCGCGCAGGGCCAGCTGCAGGCCCACGCCGCTGACGGTGCCGCGGGTGTTGGAGCGCAGGGCCCGGTAGTCGGCTGGCCGCAGCAGGCGGGTGTAAGGGTCGCCGATCGGGGCGAGCATCGCCTCGATTGCGCCGTAGGCCTGCTCGGAGTTGGTGATCGGCCGCTCCAGGGTCTTCTGGCGGAGCTGACGCCAGTGCAGGCTTTCCAGCCTGGCTGGATCGAGGTAGCTCTGGTTCACCAGTCGCCAGGCCTCCACCACCTCGGTCTGGGCGTCGTTGAGGGCCAGGGCGGCCGCCGGGTTCAGCAGCAGCAGGCCCAGGAGCAGGCCGGCCAGCAGGGCCGTTGTCCCGCTGCGCCGCCTCCGCCGGGTCCACTCCGGGGCTGCTGACGCAGGGCTGGGGGGCTGGCTCCGCAGGGGCGGCAGGGTCACGAGCTGGGCAGCACGGTCGGTAGACTCTCGCAACCCGAGCCACTTGGTGCATGGCGAACGCGTCTCCGACCGCTCCTGACGGCAAGAACCCCGTCTACGACTGGTTTAACGAACGTCTTGAGATCCAGGCGATCGCCGATGACATCTCAGCGAAGTACGTCCCCCCCCACGTCAATATCTTTTATTGCCTGGGCGGCATCACCCTGGTCTGTTTCCTGATTCAGTTCGCGACTGGCTTCGCGATGACTTTCTATTACAAGCCCACGGTCGCTGAGGCCTATGCCTCGGTTCAGTATCTGATGACCGACGTCAGCTTCGGTTGGTTGATCCGCTCCATCCATCGCTGGAGCGCCTCGATGATGGTGCTGATGCTGATCCTGCACGTGTTCAGGGTCTATCTCACCGGCGGCTTCAAGCGCCCTCGCGAACTGACCTGGGTGACCGGCGTGACCATGGCCGTCATCACCGTTTCCTTCGGTGTCACCGGTTATTCGCTCCCTTGGGATCAGCTTGGCTACTGGGCTGTGAAGATCGTCAGCGGTGTTCCCGCTGCTGTGCCGGTGGTCGGGGATCTGATGGTTGAGCTGCTCCGTGGCGGAGAGAGCGTTGGCCAGGCAACCCTGACTCGCTTTTACAGCCTGCACACCTTTGTGTTGCCCTGGCTGATCGCCGTGTTCATGCTCATGCACTTCCTGATGATCCGGAAGCAGGGCATTTCCGGTCCCCTTTGATCCGCTGTTTGTCGGCTCGCACCAAAATCCATGGCTGGGCCGTAACAAAACTTCAACCCTGTCCGACCCCTTCGCTTTTCCGGGTCAGACTCCAGAGATCAGCAACCACCCTCTAAGGACTCCCGATGTCCAACCTCAAAAAACCCGATCTTGCCGATCCCGCCCTCAGGGCCAAGCTCGCCAAGGGCATGGGCCACAACTACTACGGGGAGCGTGCCTGGCCGAACGATCTCCTTTACATGTTCCCGGTGGTGATCCTCGGGACCTTCGCCTGCCTGGTCGGACTCGCGGTGATGGATCCTGCGATGCTCGGCGACAAGGCCGATCCCTTCGCCACGCCTTTGGAAATCCTGCCGGAGTGGTACCTCTATCCGGTGTTCCAGATTTTGCGGGTTGTCCCCAACAAGCTCCTTGGCATTGCCTTGCAGACGATGATCCCCCTGGGTCTCATGCTTGTGCCGTTCATCGAGAGCTTCAATAAATTCCAGAATCCGTTCCGTCGTCCTGTCGCGATGGCCGTCTTCTTGTTTGGCACCGTCGTCGCCCTTTACCTCGGTATTGGAGCAGCCCTGCCGATCGACAAGTCCCTGACCCTCGGACTGTTCTGATTCATTGGCAACTGGCTTCACGACTCCAACCAGAAGCATGGCGGCCCTGATGGGTCGCTTTTTTTTGCTCCCATCACCATCTCAGCCTCCTGCCCCGTAACCACCGGGCCAGGACCTTGTGTCCTTCCTCATCGGGTCTGGTCTCGGCATTGCCAAGCCACAACCCCGTCAGATCAGCCCGCGGCTGTCAAACCCGCTTGATCGAGGGCTGGTTCTACGTCCCACAGGCCAGGGGCTTGAGGCTGCCTTGACAACACAGCCCAATCATGAGCAAGCCGAGGGCTGTGACCCAGATCGTCCTTGCCATCCCAGTGGATCCGCCCATGGGCGACGGACGGGGCGATCACTTTTCTGAAGAAAGGTTACAGGTGTCGCAGTCGCCTGGAGCGGGCTGCAACGAGGACCGAAGCATCGTCCTGTCAGCGTCTCCTCGCCAATGCCGCGACGCTGTTGCCCTTTGGAGGGCTGGAAGGGATCGGGACGAAAATCCTCCAAAACAACTGCGCTGCCAAGGATCTGAGTGAGCGTGTTGGCGGCTGATCGGGGAATCGGGTGAGGGTGCGCTGAAGGTGTGCTACTGTTTTGGACTGCTCGGGGAACCGAGCGGCCACCAGATCGCG
>JBMSXZ010000143.1:0-5158 GCA_049426205.1 Cyanobium sp. | reverse complement strand
CGGCTTTTTCATGGCCGCTTAGCTTCTGCAAATGTATATTTTTCGAGGTGCCCTTGAGTTGCTCAGGCCCGATTTTCTCACCCAGATCCATTGCAGTCACTTGGATCTGGGCAGATTCAGAGTCGTCTGTGGAGAAAGCCGAGGGACGGGGCTAAGGGCGACAGACTCCTAGTCCCCTACCCCCAGAGCAGCGGCTCGGCCTGGCGCCAGTAACGGGAGAAGCGGCGCAGCTCCGGGGCCCCGGGCCCCTCAAAGGGCAGGGCCACGAACGGTTCGGGCTCCAGCAGCCGCAGCGGCAGGACCTGGGCCAGCCGGGCCGCGATCCGCTGCAGGCGCGGATCCATCGGTCGGCTGCTGACGATGCCATCGGCCCCCAGGGCCGCCGCGGCCGCCAGCAGCTCCGCCGCCACGTCGCCCTGCCGCACCGTCACGGGCAGCTCCGCCAGGCATTCGCGCAGGAAGCGGATCCGGCCGGCAGCCGGCGGCAACTCCCCCCGGGGCGGGTCCGCCGCTGAAGCCCTGGCGCCGCGTGCGCCCCCAGCGACGGGGTTCCCCAGCGGGGCCCGCCCGGCGATCCAGTCGGCGTCGAGCACCGCCAGGGCCAGCGCCCCGGGATGGGCCAGCAGGGCTGGATTGGCGGGGCCGAGGGCCTCCTCGTGCACCCACACCAGCGGGCGCTGCAGGGGGGTGGCGGTCGCCGCGGCGGCGGCCAGGACCACGGCGTCCGGTCCGCCGGGGCGAACCGGCTCAAGGCCAGGACCGTCTCGGCGCGACGGGCGGGCCCCGGCGGGCGGAGAGGGCCGATCCCCTGGAACCAGGGGCCGGAACAGCCGCTCCTGCAGCGCCTCATAGGTGGCCTCGAACGGGCAGCCGCCGGGGGCACCGGCCCCGCCCCGAGCGGCGGCGGGACAGGCGGCGCAATGGCGGCCGCCGCTGAAGCGCTCCAGGTTGGCGCGGTTGAAGAGGTAGGGTTTATGGCTGAAGCTGCTGGCCAGCCACTGCCAGCTGAGGTTGTTGCTGGCCGGATCGCCGTCGAGCAGGTGCTGCAGAAACCAGCGGGCCCCGGCCTGCCAGCGCACCCGCCGCCAATGCACCACATAACTGCCCAGCCACATGCGGGCGTGGTTGTGGAGCCAGCCCGTCGCCATCAGCTCCGTGGCGAAGGCATCGATGCAGGCCAGGCCGGTGCTGGCGGCAGTCAGATCGGACGGCAGCGCCGCGGCGTACGACGAGGGAGCATGACCGGTCTTGAGCGGTTCGCGATCGATCCAGATGCCATCGCCGAGCTGGCGCCACAGCCGCTGCCAGTAGTCGCGCCAGCCCAGCTCGCTGATCAGCTTTTCGCCAGCGCGGCGCTGGGCCGGGCTCCAGCGGGGCGCGGCGGCCCCGGCAACCGCGAACAGGTCGGGTTGCAGCACCGCCTCCGGCCCCGCCATGGCCTCGAGCCGGGCGAACACCTCCTGCCTCACCTCCGTCAGGCTGAGCACCCCATGGCGGATGTACGGCGAGAGGCGGGTGACCGCCCCATCGAGATGGTTGCGGCTGGCGCCATAGCGGGCCGGATCGATGGCGGCCAGGCGCTGCTCCGCCGCCCGGCGACCGCCCCGGGCGGCGGGGGTTGGGGTCTGGTCCACGGGGGTGGCGAAGGGCAAGGGGGACGGCGGACAGCCGCTCCCCCATCCTGAGGCCCACGCCCCAGGAGCCGCCGTGGGCGCCTGGACACGCCCCGCGCCAGCAGCAGGCTGCAGGGGGCGTCGCGAACCAACAACGCGCCGACGACCCAGTGATGGTCAACCGATCAACAGATCAGGTCCATCTCCAGGGCATCGTCCCCATGGCAACTGGAGCGCCAAGGCTGGCCAGATGCCATGGCCGAAGCCTCCGTTGACCCGGGGACTGGAGCTGACCAGGCGGCCGATTGCGGCCATGCTGCCCGCAGGAGCACCAGGGGATGATGGCCAGGATCTTCCTATCCCATTCCAGCCGGGACGCGGTGGCGGCGGCCGAGATGCGCAACTGGCTGCTGGCCCAGGGCTTTGACGCACCCTTTCTCGATTTCGACAAACACTCCGGTATCCCGCCAGGCGCCGATTGGGAGCAGGTGCTCTACAGCGAGATCGAGCGGGCCCAGGCGATTCTGCTGCTGCTGACCCGCCATTGGCAGAACTCGAAATGGTGCTTCGCCGAGTTCACCCAGGCCCGCGCCCTCGGCAAACCCGTGCTGCCCGTGATCGCCGGCCCCTTGGTGAGCGATTCGGAGATGGTGGCCAGGGATGTGCAGGCGTTCAACCTGCTCGAGGATCGGCCCCTCGCCCTGGAGCAACTCAAACAACGGCTCAGCGAGATCACCTTGCTGTTTCAGGGCGGGCTGGGCTGGGATTCGTCCCGCCCGCCCTACCCGGGCCTGGCGGCCCTGCAGGAGGAGGACGGGGCGGTCTATTTCGGTCGTGACGAGGAGATCCGCCAGGTGATCGAGCGACTGAACGCCCGCCGCAGCCTCGGCAGCGGCGGCTTGCTCGTGATTCTGGGGGCTTCGGGTGCCGGCAAATCCTCCCTGCTGCGGGCCGGCGTGCTCCCCCGCCTGCGCAGCAGCGGCAAGCGGTGGGTGGTTCCCCCACCATTCCGCCCGGAGCGGCGACCGCTCGATGCCCTGGCCCTGAGCCTGGAGCAGGCCCTGGGGGGAAGCATCGGCTGGCAGGCGCTCAGCACATCGCTGCGCCAGGCCCTGCGGGACGGACGGCAGCAGGGCCTGCTGCTGCAACTGGCCAACGATCTGAGGGCCCGCAACGGAGCCAATGAGGCCACAATCCTGCTCGCGATCGACCAGGCCGAGGAGCTGGTCCTGCAGAGCGATGCTGGCGAGCGGGATCTGCTGATTCACCTGCTCAACGCTGCCCTCGGCCAGGAGCTGCCCTACCAGGCGGTGATGACCCTGCGCTCCGATGGCCTGTCGGCCCTGCAGGCGGAGGGCAAACTGCGGCTTCGCTACGAGCAGGTCTCCCTGGCGCCCCTGACGACGGAGGGCATCGATCAGGTGATCCTCGGGCCGGCGCGGGTGGCGGGCCTGAAGGTGGAACCGTCGCTGGTCCAAAGGGCCGTACGCGACGCCGGCAGCGGGGATTCCCTACCCCTGCTGGCCTTCAGCCTGCGTGAGCTGTACGACCGCAGCGCCCCGGACCATCAGCTCACCGCCAGCGCCTACGAGGCCCTCGGCGATGCCAACCTCGGCCTTTCCCCCCTCGAGAACGCCGTGCGGGCGGCGGCCGAACGGGCCCTGCTGGCCCTGCAGCCGGATCAGGCCCAGCTGCAGGCCCTGCGCGACGCCTTCGTGCCCGGCCTGGTGCGGGTGAACGAGAAAGGGAACTACGCCCGTCAGCCGCAGGAGTGGTCGGAGATCTCCCCCCAGGCCCGACCGCTTCTGGACGCCCTGGTGGCTGCGCGGGTGATGGCCCTGGGGGAGGAGCGGGGGGTGCTGCTGGTGGAGGTGGCCCATGAGGCCCTGCTGAGCAAGTGGCCGCTGCTGCGGGGCTGGCTGGATGAGGCCCGGCAGTTTCTGATCGATTGCCGCAACCTTGCAGCCGCACAGCGGGAATGGCAGGAGGCCCCAGCCCACAGCCGTGATGGGTTGCTGCTCAGCGGCGCCAGACTGGGCCGGGCCCGGAGCTGGCTGGAGGAGAGACCCCAGCAACTGGCACCGGAGGGGTTCCAGTTCATCTCGGCAAGCCTCGCCCAGGAGGAGCACCAGCAGCAGCTCGTTCGGGCCCGGCGGCAGCGGCTGCTGGCGGGGATGGCGGCCCTCAGCGCCCTCTCCCTGGCCTCAGGGGCCCTGGCCCTGGGCCAGCTCTGGGCCGCCCGGGCTGCCCAGGCCCGGCAGTTCGCCGCCCTGGCGGAGGGCTCCCTCGCCAGCTCTCCGACCCAGGCAGCGATCTACGCCCTGGCCGCCCTGGCCCAGGACAACCGGCCTAACCATCGCCTGGTGGGCAGCCTCGGCCAGGCCCTGGCCAACAACAGCGCCGTCGCCAGGGTCCAACTCGGCCAGGGACCGCTCAAGACCGTGCTCCCCCTGACGGGCGGTGATCACATCGCGCTCAGCGACCAGGGAACCCTGCTCCACTGGCATGCCGGGCAGAGCAAGAGCCAGGTCCTCGACGGGGCCCAGCCGCTGGTCCGCGCCCTGGCCAAGAGCGAGGCTGGCGAATGGCTCTCGGCCAACCGTCTGGGCAGCCTGCGCCGCTGGATCGGCACCATGCCCCTGGGGCCGGCGGTGGCGGGGGGCCAGCGCGACCTGGTGAGCCTCACCTCCCTGCCAGGGGGGATGGCCCTGAGCGGTGCCCTTGATGGCAGCCTGCGCTGGTGGCGCGATGGACAACCGGTGGGGGCGGTGCAGCGCACCGGTCTGGGGGCGATCTGGGCCCTGTTGGCCCTGCCCGATGGCTCGGCTGTGATCGGAGGCGACCAGGGGCTGGTGCAGCGCTGGTCGCCGCGGGGGCCCCTGGGCCCGGCGATCAGAAGCGGCCAGGGATCGGTCCATTGCCTGGCCAGCCTGGGGGCGGACACCTGGGTCAGCGGCGGCGAGGACGGCACGGTGCGGCTCTGGCGCGACGGCCTGCCCGGTGAGCGGCTGGGGCAGCGCCAGTTCGGGGCGATCAAGGCGATCGCGACGCTGCCGGGCCGCCGCCTGCCAGCACCTCCGGAATCTGCCGGAACTCACCCAAACAGAGGCGCCAGCCAACCTGGCGGCGCGGCACCTGTGCCGGCGCCACCTCGGCTGAACCGCGGATCCGCTCACCCACCAGCGACGGCATGGTGCGCCGCCGCAGCCGGACGCGGCGAGGGCAGGGGCCATGGCCTGGGCCAGGGCGGCGCAGGGGTCTGGATCGGGGCCCAAGGGCAGTGCTTCCGGCTCGTTGATGCGGAGGTTCGGAACCCTGCGATGGGGAGCCCCTGCCGCTGCCTCCCGGCCCGGCAACCTGGCGCGATGGCGGGAGCGCCGGCCGACCAGAGTCGGAGGATGGCCAGGCGCCTCCCCAGCAGCCTCGTCCGCCATGGCCACCCCGGCCCCGCCCCCCTGGCTTCGGTTGGAGCGCCGCGTGCGCTTCGGCGACACCGACGCCGCCGGCGTGATGCACTTCCACCAGCTGCTGCGCTGGTGCCATGA
>JBMSXZ010000142.1:0-5353 GCA_049426205.1 Cyanobium sp. | reverse complement strand
AGCATGTGCGCCACGTTGTCGGCGTCGCGCTCGTCGACGACGGCCATGGTGCCCAGCCAGCGCTTGCGCTTGGCGCTCTTGTGATCGAGCAGGTGGTTGCGGAAGGCATGGCGCCGCATGAACTTGCCACTGCCGGTCACCTGGAACCGCTTCGCGGCTGCTTTGCGGGTCTTGAGCTTCGGCATTTCGGGGGCTGCGGGCACAAACGAGCAGAGTACGACGCGACTTCCCCCTGCTCCAAGTCCCCGCGTTTCAGCCCCATGCCGCCCCGTTCCTTCGCCAGCCCGCTGCTGCCCCCCGGCGCGGCCCGCCCCGCCAGGTCCCGACCCGCCCTGCGTCGCGGCAGCGCCTGGCTGCTGGGCGCCCTGCTGCTGCTGCCGGTGGGGTGCCAGGCCTCGGATCGGCCGGCCCCGCCGCCGGCCCCCCCCGCCATGCCGGTGGAACCCGCAGCGCTGCACTGGCCGGTGCCTCCGCCGCCTCCCCTGCGGGGATCCGATCCGGTGCTCTGGGTGGCGCTGGCCTCCCGGCTGGGGGCCGGCCCTGCGGCGGCCGCCGCCAGCCTCCCTCCGCTGCGGCTCACCGCGGCCGCTGGCACCCTCTCCCTGGAGGATGGCGCCGGCCTCCAACGGCAGGCCCCCGCCTTCGTGCTGCGCTGGCGCTGGCAGCCCTTGCCCGAGCCCCTGCTGCTGCGGCGCGAGGTGTTGGGTCCCTTCGCCAGCTACGAGAGCGCCGAGGCGGCGGCCCGGCGCTGGCAGGAGGTCGGGGTGCCGGCCGTGATCGCCCGCCCCGCCGACTGGGAGGTGTGGGCACCGGCGGGAACGGCGCCGCCACCCCAGCTGGAGGCCCGGCTGGTGGAGCGCCGCGAGACTGGCCGTCTCGTGCCGGTGCTGCTCCAGGCCGGGGCCGAGCGGGTCCTGGTCGGACCGATCCGTCTGCAGGCCCCCCGGGGCCTGCGCTGGGGCGAGGGGGTTCACACCGGCAGCTTCCGGCTCCAGGCTGATGCCCATGGCGGCTGGACCCTGGTCGAGGAGGTGCCGTTGGAGCGGTATCTGCAGGGCGTGGTGCCCCACGAGATCGGCGCCGGCTCGCCCCCCGCCGCCCTCGCCGCCCAGGCGGTGCTGGCGCGCACCTGGGCGGTGCGCAACCGGATCCGCTACCGGGTGGATGGCTACCACCTCTGTGCCGACACCCAGTGCCAGGTCTACAGCGATCCCCGCCAGGCCGGTGCGGCGGTGCGGGGAGCGATCGCGGCCAGCCGCTCCCTGGTGATGACCGCCGGCGGCGCGCCGATTCACGCCGTGTACCACGCCAGCAACGGCGGCGTGGCGGCCGGCCTCGAGGAGGGCTGGGAGGCGTCGCCCCTGCCCTACCTGACGGCCTTTGCCGACGGTGACGCCGCCTTCGTCGCCCGCACGCCGGTGCCGCTGCCGGCGGCCAGGCTGCCGGGTCTGCTGCGCGATGGCGCCGGGGCCTACGGCGCCGACCATCCACGCTTCCGCTGGCGCCGCCAGCTGAGTGCCGCCCGGCTGGCCGAGGCCCTGGCGGCCCGGGGGCAGGGCGTTGGAGCCGTGCGCGGCCTGCAGGTGCTGGAGCGGGGGCCGAGCGGGCGGGTCCTGGCTCTCCAGATCGAGGGGGCCGGCGGTCGCACCGTGCTCCGCCTGGATGCCATCCGCCGCACCTTGCGGGAGCTGCCCAGCACCCTGTTCAGCCTCAGCCCTGCCGGTCCAGGCCTGTGGAGCCTGGTGGGGGGCGGCTTCGGCCACGGCGCCGGCCTCTCCCAGGCGGGGGCGATCGATCTGGCCCGCCGCGGCTGGAGCAGCGAGCGGATCCTGGGCCACTACTACCCGGGGGCGACCCTGCAGCCCCTGGAGGCGATCGCCCCGGTCCTGGAGGGGAACTGAGGCGGATCGCGGCGACTCGGGGAATTCCGGGCCTGGGTGATCGAGGCCGGGCCACGGTGGTCGGCAGCCTGGTGCTGGGGGGGGGGCGGCTAACTCCCCCGCCCATCGCCGCTTGCCCATGAAGCAGCCCTTTAGAGTTCAGCCATCTTTTGGGAGCGGTCATGGGCGGCGGCAGCTCAGACGATCGCCGCCTCAAGGCTGCGCTCTTTCTGATCCTCTGCCTGGCCGCAGGGCTGCTTCCCCACGCCCTCGGCCCCTTGGCGCGCCTGCTGCCGTCCCTTGGGCTGGCGGGCCTGCTCGGGGCCTACGCGGTGCGCACCGTTTTCCTCAGGCCCCGAAGCCTGGAGATTCCTGACGGGGCCGCAGGGAGGCCAAGCCCTTCGTCGCCGGCGACCGACCCGCTCGTGCTGAGCGATCCGCTCGCCCCGTCACCGCTTCCGGCGACGGCCGGGCTTGCCCCTCCTTCCGGACTCCAAGCCCCTCAACCGATGCCGGCCGTCGATGTGGTGGTCGCCGCCCGCGACGAGCAGGCTGTGATCGGCCGGCTGGTGGAGCGGTTGCTGGGGCTGCGCTGGCCCGCCGAGCAGCTCTGCCTCTGGGTGATCGATGACGGCAGCGAGGACCGCACACCCCAGCGCCTGGCCGAGCTGCAGGCGATCCACCCCCAGCTCAGAGTGCTGCGCCGCAGCCGCGATGCCGGCGGCGGCAAGTCGGCTGCCCTCAATCTGGTGATCGAGCAGCTGCAGGGGCGCTGGATGCTGGTGCTCGACGCGGATGCCGATCTGGCTCCCGATCTGCTGGAGCGTCTGATCCCCTACGCCGAGGCCGGTGGTTGGGCGGCGGTGCAGCTGCGCAAGGCGGAAGTGAATGCCGGCGACAACTGGCTGACCCGCGCCCAGGCGATGGAGATGGCCCTTGATGCCACCATTCAGGAGGGGCGTCTCGCCCGGGGTGGGGTCGCGGAGCTTCGCGGCAATGGCCAGCTGCTGCGCCGCGACGCGGTGCTGAGCGTCGGCGGCTTCAATGAGGCCACAATCACCGACGATCTCGATCTCAGCTTCCGCCTGTTGCTGGGCGGCCTGCCTGTTGGTGTGCTGTGGGATCCCCCGGTCTGCGAGGAAGCCGTGCTCACCCTGCGGGCCCTGTGGCGCCAGCGCCAGCGCTGGGCCGAGGGAGGCCTGCAGCGCTTCTTCGATTACGGCGATCAGCTGGTATCCGACCGCCTGAATCGCACCCAGAAACTCGATCTGGTCGCTTTCTTCGTGCTGCAGTACGTGCTGCCGGTGATGGCGGTGGCCGATCTGCTGGGTGCTGTGATCAGCGGGACGCCACCAGGCATGTGGCCCTTTTCGGTGGTCGCCCTTGGCCTCTCGGGCTTCTCGATGGCCAGGGGGTGTGCCCGTCCCAGCGAAGGTCCTGAGCTGCCCCGACCCACTCCGTTCAACCTGGCCCTGGGGATCGTTTATCTGATCCACTGGTTCGTGGTGATCCCCTGGGTGGTTCTGAAGATGGCGCTGCTGCCGAAATCCCTGGTCTGGGCGAAGACGGTCCATGGCGTGGGCAGCAGCGATGCGGTTCCGCTGCTCGACGATTTGCAGGACGATGACGAGGTTGGCGGCATCGAGATCGCAACGGAATCGGGTGGGTCCTGATCTCAGGCATCGTTGTCGGCTATCACCTCACCATTGAAGAAGTCAGCGAACAGCCTGGCCTTTTCCTCGATCCGGCTGGCTGGAGCCGGTGGACCGCCTTGGGGCGGCTTCGTCACGCCACTACCGGGCCCAAGAGCCTGCTGGCCAATGGCCGCGGCCGCTGGGGTGGTTGAGGGCTGTGCCATTGCAGCCGCGGGCGCTTCGCTAGCAGCAACCATCACTGGATGGCTTCCCGCGGTGCCGAGGCTTTGGGCCGGAATCCCCGCTGCTGCCGGGGCGGCTGATCGGAGGGGGCGGGCTGCTTCGGAGTAGGACACATCTCTACCAGCGGAGTCTGCAGGCGGTGGCGTGCCTGCCGAAACGGCTGCGACGGGGCGCTCAGAGACCCTGGCTGTCGCTACCGGCGAACCCTCCCCGTTGGTCACCGCTGGTGTGGGGCTGGGAGCTGCTTGCGGCGAATTCGTCGCCGGGCTGGCCGGGGCCGCTGGTGGCGCTTGCGGCGGCTCCTGCTGATTACTGGCCTCGAGTGTGATCGTGCGCGGGCTGCCGAGTGCCCTGGTCATCGCCTTCTCGAGCAGCGGTAGACGCGACTGCACCATCGCCATCCAGTTGCCGGAGACCCGCACTACCGCTCGCTGGTTGTCGAGGCGATGCAGGTGCGCTTGCTGGGTGAGCAGCATCCGGGTGGAGGCCAGCTCCAGGCCCGCCAGGATCTGCTGCCACAACTCCGCCAGGTTTGCAGTGGGGGGCGGTTGCGGTGCCCATGTGGAGGGCGCTGCCGCTGCATTCATCGGCTGTGAGGGTGGCTGCTCTTGGCTGGCTGGCGCCACCTGGCCGGTATCCGCAGGGGGGGGCGGGGCGGTTGTTGTGATCCCTGGCGCAATGCTCTGGCTCGCTGCCGCCGCGCTCGGGGATGAGGTCGCCCCTGTTGGCAGGGGTGATGCCGATGCCGCTCCATGCGGCACGGCTCCTGCAGCGGCCACATTCCCTCCAGCCCCCGCCCCCGCCGCCGGCTGACCTGCACCACTCAGCACCGGCTCCGCCAGCAACCCCAGCAGCAGCACCTCCAGCCAGAGTCTGGGTTGAACGCTGTGGCGCAGCTGCTGCTCGCTGCCCTTGAGCTGGGCCTGCCAGTGCAGCAGTCGCGCCTTGCCGATGCCCCGTGCCACACCCGGCAGCTCGGGCCGCAGGCCGGGCGACACACTGGTGAGCTCCAGGCGATCGGGTGCCACGCCGGCCAGCAGCAGATCGCGCAGCAGCCCCGCCAGGCCCTGCAGCACAGCCCCGGGTTCCCGGCCCCGGTCCATCAGGTCTCGGCAGGCCTCCACCACCCCGAGCGGCTCGCCGGCGGCCATGGCGCGGGCGAGCTGCAGCAGCTCCTGCTCGGGAACGGCCCCCAGCAGCTCCCACACGGCCAGCGGTTCGACGGGCGGCGGCAGCAGGCTGAGCTGATCCAGCAGGCTCTCGGCGTCGCGCAGGCCGCCCTGGGCTCGCTGGGCCACCACCTGGAGGGCTTCGGGGGTGATGCCGATCTTCTCCCGCTCGGCGATCCAGCCCAGGTGCTTCTCCAGGGCCTCCAGGGGAATGCGGCGGAAATCGAAGCGCTGGCAGCGGCTGAGGATCGTGGGCAGCACCCGCTGGGGATCGGTGGTGGCCAGCACGAACACCACCCGCGGCGGCGGTTCTTCCAGGGTCTTGAGCAGGGCATTGAAGGCGGCGGTCGAGAGCATGTGGCACTCGTCGATCACGTAGACCTTCCAGCGGGCCTGCACCGGCGCGAAGCGGGAGCGCTCGATCAGC
>JBMSXZ010000141.1:0-5359 GCA_049426205.1 Cyanobium sp. | reverse complement strand
TGGGTGTTCAGGCCCGGCACGATCACCCGCAGGGCCTGGGGCAGCACCACCTGCCGCAGGGTCTGGAGCCAGGAGAGCCCCAGGGAGGAGGCCGCCTCCCACTGGCCCTTGGCCACCGCCGCGATGCCGCCGCGCACCACCTCGGCGATGAAGGCGGAGGAGTAGGCGATCAGGCCGGTGAGCAGGGCTGCGAACTCCACCGACAAGCGCAGCGGCGCCTGCCAGACCCCATTGACCAGCTGCGGGCCGATCCAACCGGAGGCGCCGAAGCCGGCCAGATAGAGACCCGACTTGGCCAGCACCACCCCCGGCAGCTGCAGGGCCGCGCGGCCATTGGGCAGGGCGAGGAAGACCACGAAATACCAGAACACCAGCTGCAGCAGCAGCGGGATGTTGCGCACCACTTCGACATAGACCCGGGTCAGGCCCCGCAGCAGGCCGTTGCCGCTGAACGAGGCCATCCCCAGCAGGGTGCCGAGCAGGGTGGAGCCCACCAGGCCGGTGAGCACCACCCGCAGCGTGTTGACCAACCCCGCCAGCAGACTGCGCCAGTAGGGATCGCTGGCCTGGAATGGCAGCAGCGTTTCGGCGATGTCGAAACCGGCGGGCTGCCCCAGCCAGTTCCAGCTGAGCAGCAGGCCGGCGGCGGTGAGGTTGCGGATCAGGTTGGCGAGCAGAAAGGCCACCACCAGCAGCACCGCCAGACCCACCCCCCCCTGCACCAGCCAGGGGATGACGCGCCGATCGCGCCACCAGGGAACATGGTCCTGGGCCGCCGGGCCGGCATACCCGGCGCTGGCGGAGGACTGGGGCGAGGGTCGCGGCATCAGCGGAAGGGCGGCGCGTAGATCAGACCGCCCTGCTTCCACTGGCGATTGACGCCCCGATCGAGCTTGAGGCGGGAGCCAGGACCGACATTGCGATCGAAGATCTCGCCGTAGTTGCCGACCGCCGCGATGATCTTCGGCACAAAGTCGGCGGGCAGACCGAGTTGCTTGCCGAACTCACCCTCCACCCCGAGGAAGCGGCGCAGGTCCGCCTGGTTGGTGTTGGCCTCGGCCTCCGCCAGCTTGGCGGCGATGGTGGCCTTGCTGATCCCCAGCTCCTCCGCCTGGAACAGGGCGTAGACGGTCCAGCGCACGGCGTCGGCCCAGACCGGATCGGCGTTGACGGTGGCCGGCGCCAGCGGCTCCTTGCTCATCACATCCGGCAGCAGGGTGTGGGCGTCGGGCTGGGGGAAGCTGCTGCGCTTACCGGCCAGCTGGGAGCGGTCGGAGGTCACCGCCACGCAGCGACCCTGCAGGTAGGCGGCGTAGGTCTGGTCACCGGTCTGGAACTTGAGCGGCGTGTAGGCGATGGACTGCTCGCGCATCCGGTCCGCCAGGTTGAGCTCGGTGGTGGTGCCGCTCTCCACACAGATCGGCTTGCCCGCCAGATCCTTGAGGGTGCGGATGCCGCTGGCGGTGGGGGCCATCACCCCCTGGCCGTCATAGAAGGTGGGGGGAGCGAAATTCAGACCATTGCCGCCGGCCGCATCGCGGCTGAGGGTCATCGTGGTGTTGCGCGAGAGCAGATCGATCTCACCGCTGGCCAGGGCGGCGAAACGCTCGCTGGAATTGAGGTTGCGATACTCCACCTTCTCCGGATCGCCGAACAGGGCGGCGGCCATCGCCTTGCAGACGTCCACATCCAGGCCGCTGTAGCGACCGTCCGGGCCGACAAAGCTGAAGCCGGGCAGCGAACCATCCACTCCGCAGATCAGCTTGCCCCGTGCCTTGATCGTGGCCATCTTGGCGCTCTGGACGCCGCTGCCGCCGTCGGGAGCGCAGGCGCTGACCAGGGCGGGCAGCAGGACAAGAGGCGCGGCCAGGGTGGCGAAACGACGTCGTGCAAACGGACGAAATGCTGTGGAGAGACGCATGCGGGAGTCGAACCTTCGCTGGGATTTTCCCATGGTTGGCAAGGGGCCGCCGACCGGCGACCCGGCCAGGGGCGGAACCGCGGACCGGCGAGCTGGATGCGGTCGCAGCGGCGACTGGCGCGACGCCTCCTCTGTCCCGATGATGGAAGCCCCGAGCATGGCCACCGATGGCGGAGTCCAGCTCCGAATCCGTTCCCCCCTCGGCGACCCGAGCTGACGCGGATACCACCGGGACGGGCCTGGCTGGAACGGCCTCCGCGGATCCCCCGGCAGCGGCAGGAGCGGGGGACGCCAGGGGCCCCGGAGCGCCGGGGAGCGCCGGGGGCAGCACCGGCCCCGCAAGCCACTGGAGCCGCCTGGTGGCCTGGCTGCGCCGCCCGCCGGTCTCCGATGACCGCCAGTTGCCCTGGCTGGTGCTGCTGGTGGGGCTGCTGTTCACCACCCTGGTGGTGGAGCACAACCGTCGCCTCAACCACGAGGCCCATGGCCGCACCGCCCACGCCCTGCTCGACGATGTCGCCGACGCCATCCAGGTCAAGCTCCAGCAGGACATCGAGACCGTCAACGGCGTGGCCGGGCTGTTCAATGCCGCCGGTGTGGTGAGCCGCCAGGACTTCCGCCGCTACGTGGCCTCCCTCAACCGCGAGCAGCAGAACCTCAACGGCATCCAGGGCATCGGCTTCACCCGTTTCCTGCCCGAATCCCAGCGCCAGGCGGTGGAGGCCGGGGTGCGCGCCGAGGGCTTCGCCGACTTCCGGATCCGCCCGGAAACGCCGCGCCCCTATCTCTCGACCATCCTTTATCTGGAACCGTTCGACCTGCGCAACCAGCGGGCCTTCGGCTTTGACATGTACAGCGAAGCCGTGCGCCGCGAGGCGATGGACCGGGCCGCCCTCTCCGGCCTGCCGGCGATGTCCGGCAAGGTGACGCTGCTCCAGGAAACCAGCACCGGCATCCAGGCTGGGGTGTTGATGTACGTGCCGATCTATGGGCCCGGCGTGCTGACCGTGCCGCGATCCACGGCCGACTACCCCCGGAAGCTCTTGGGTTGGGCCTACTCGCCCCTGCGGGTGGGGGATCTGGTCCAGGCGGCCCTGGCCACGATCAACAATCCGGATCTGCCAGGGTCCACGGTGCTGGTCTACGACGGCGACCAGGCCCTGGCGCAGCGGCTGATCTTCGCCAGGCCGGCGTCGGAAGGCACGCCCGAGCTGCGGGAGGGGCACCTGCAGCGGATCAGCACCGCCGGCCGCAGCTGGCTGATCGGCATTCAGCTCAGTCCCAGCCAGATCCCCGCCAGCGGTTTCAGCCGGGGCCTGGCCATGCTCGCCCTGGCCGGCGGTCTGACCACCACGGTGGCCACCCTGGTGACCGAGATGCTGGTGGCCGGCAACGGCCGCACCCGCGATGCCCTGGCGGCGGCGGAACAGGCCCGCAACGAGCTGGCCCTGGCGGCGGTGGTGTTCGAGGCCAGCCCCCAGGCGATCGTCGTCAGCGATCCCCAGGGCCGGGTGATCTCCGCTAACCAGAGCTTCGCCCGGATCACCGGCTACACCGGCACCGAAATCCTGGGGCGCACCCTCAGCCTGCTCAAGTCCGGCCGCCACGACGCCGGCTTCTATCGCACCCTCTGGCAATCGGTGCAGGAGCGGGGCTTCTGGCAGGGGGAGATCTGGAACCGGGTGCGCCACGGCGAGGTGCGGCGCCAGGAGCTGAGCATCACGGCGGTGCGCAACCTGGCGATGGAGGTGATCCACTACGTGGGCATGATCCAGGACATCAACGACCGCCACCAGGCCCAGGAGCGGGTGCGCCACCGCGCCCTCCACGATCCCCTCACCGGCCTGGCCAACCGGGCCCTGCTGCTGGAGCTCTCCGAGCAGGCCATGGCCCTGGCGGAACGCCACCGCCACGGGGTGGCGCTGCTGTTCCTCGACCTCGATGGCTTCAAGCCGATCAACGACCAGCACGGCCATGCCGTCGGTGATCGGGTGCTGCAGGCGGTGGCGCGGCTGGTGGTGGCGGCGATCCGCGCCTCCGACACCCTGGCCCGCCTCGGCGGCGACGAATTCGTGGTGCTGGTGCCGCGGCTGATCGGTTCCGAGGACGAGTTGGCCGTGCTCGCCCGTCGGGTCCGGGAGGCGGTGGCGGCGGTGGCGGAGGAGATCGGCGAAGCTGCGGGGCTGTCGGTGAGCATCGGCATCGCCTGCACCCCCCAGCACGGCGAGAGCGTGGAGCAGCTGATGGCGGCGGCCGATGCGGCGATGTACCGCGCCAAACGCAACCGCGACCAGCCGGTGCAGCTGGCGGAGCCGGGCCGGCCTGGGGGCCGCCCGGCCGGGCCAGGGCTCAACCGGGAAGGATCACCCGGTTGATCACATGCACGATGCCGTTGTCGCAGGCGATGTCGGCGCTGAGCACGGTGGCGTTCTTGACCTCGAAGGGCTCGGCCCGCCGGATCGCCACCGGCGCCCCCTCCAGGCTGGTCCACTCGGGCTGGTCGATCAGCTGGTCGCGGCGGTAGGCGCCAGCCAGCACGTGGTACTTGAGGATGCGAGCCAGCTGGGGCACGTTGTCGACCAGGGTCTGGACCGTGCCGGGGGGCAGGGCGGCGAAGGCGTCGTCCACCGGGGCGAACACGGTGAACGGCCCGGGGCTCTCCAGGGCGCCGGTCAGTCCGGCCACCTCGACGGCGGTGAGCAAGGTGCTGAAACAACCCGCCCCTTTGGCGGTTTCGATGATGTTGGCCATGGCGGAAGTCAGCGGTAGTTCTGGGTCTGGATGGCACCGAGCCGGGCCTCGGGACGCAGGAAGCGATCCATCTGGGCCTCGAAGAAGCGGCGGTTGGCCATCAGGTGCTCGGGATCGTTGTCGTCGAGGGGATAGAGCAGGGCGCAGCGCAGGGCCTGGATGACAGCGGAGGTGACGTTGTACATCGAACGCTGGAAGGTGATGCCCAGCTGAATCAGCACATCCTTGTCACCGCGGCGGTGCTGCCCGTAGAGCTCGGTCAGGTAGGGCGGCAGGAAGTGGAGCATGTCCTGCATCAGCAGGGTCGGCGGGATGCCGGCCGAGCCGACCGGAAAGACATCGGCGTAGAGGATGCCGTAGTGGAAGTCGGCCTGATCGGCGGGCACCTGATAGGCCTGGGCGTTGTAGCTCTTGGTACCCCGGAACGGAGCGGTGCGGTAGAACACCGCCTCCACATAGGGAAGGGCCGCCTCATAGAGCCAGGTGAAGCCCTCCGATTTGGGGATCACCTCGATGCACTCATCCCCCACATAGACGTGGTGATAGATCGGCCGGCCGGCTACGGCGAAGATGCCGTTGACGAGGAAATTCATCGCATCGGGAACCCCCTTGAAACCGCCCTCGTCGTAGATGTCGCTCATCTCGAAGAACACGGGCGCCATCACCTCCCAGAACAGGCCGAGGTTG
>JBMSXZ010000140.1:0-5361 GCA_049426205.1 Cyanobium sp. | reverse complement strand
CTCCTGCCGCACGGTCTGCTTGTGGTTGACCCACCAGAACGATGTCACGGCTGCGGCAATGGCTGTCCTTATTATAGCCGAGGGGAGGCTGGGTTGCCTTTAGTAGATGCGTCTTGATGGGACTAAGGAAGCCCTGGAAAACCAGATGAGCGAAAATTGCGATCAAGACAGGGACAGGTGCCTTGGTCGGGCTCCCGGGCGATGGCCAGGGTTATCCAGAGCATCCCTAGATGACTTGGTCATGATTATGGATGAAGCCCACCGCTATAGGGCTTCTGCAAGTATGCAGTCCATTGAAGCTCTGAAGCCTGTGATGGGCCTGGAGCTCACCGCTACACCCCAGGTTGAGAGGGGCAACTCAGTCGTTCGCTTTAAGAATGTCATTTTTAACTATCCTCTTTCCTTGGCAATGAAGGATGGCTATGTCAAAGAGCCTGCCGTAGCCACCCGCCAAGACTTCAACGCTGCTTCCATGGAACCAGCGGCGTTGGAGCGACTGAAGCTGGAGGATGGGATTCGCATTCATGAGGCCACCAAGGTTGAACTAGAAGTGTATGCCCAGCAAAATGCTGTCCGCCCCGTCAAGCCTTTTCTGTTGGTCATCGCCCGTGACACCAGCCATGCCAATGAAATCGTCAGTCTGATTGAGGATGAGTCGTTCTTCGACGGCCACTACCGTGGGCGTGTCATTCAGGTCCACTCAGGCCAACAAGGCGCCGAGAAGGATGAGAACGTAGAACGCTTGCTTGCCGTTGAACGTACCGACGAGCCTACTGAGATTGTTGTGCATGTGACTATGCTCAAGGAAGGTTGGGATGTCACCAACCTCTACACCATCGTGCCGTTGCGCGCAGCCGACTCACGCACCCTCGTCGAGCAATCAATCGGGCGGGGCTTGCGCCTTCCTTATGGCAAACGTACGGGTGTTGCTGCTGTCGATCGCCTCACCATTGTCGCGCACGACCGTTTTCAGGACATTGTCGATGAGGCCAATAGAGGTGGTTACACCTTCAATGTCGTCACCATCGGCAAAGACATTCCCGACAAGCCAACCAAAACGGTTGTCGTCAAGCCCAAGTTCGCAGACATCCTGGGTCTTCCTACGAATTCGGAAAGCCAGCCAGCAGATACAAGCTCCGGTGAAGAAGTCACTCCCCCTTCGGATGGGACTGTCCAAGCCGCTGATGCATTCAAACCACGCTTCACCAATCCAGCTGAGCAGCGCACAGCTCAGCTGGCACTGGACGCCATCCGCAAGGTCTGTCGCGACAGCAAAGCTGTCCCGGGTCCCGTCGCTTTGGCAAGTGCTGGGGTCCAGCAGACGATCATCCAAGAGGTGCAGGCCCGTCTGAATAGTGGTCAGCTTGAGCTGCTGCCAGGCATCGACCCCACCAAGATTGAAGCCGTCGTCAAGGAGACGACAGAAGCCTATATCCAGCACACGATTGCCATCCCTCGTGTTCTTGTTTTGCCACAAGGAACGGTCACAGCAGGCTTTCATCCCTTCCAGCTCGACATTGCCAATGTCAATCTGCAACCCGTTTCCCAAGACATCCTGATCAAGCATCTAGCCAGCGATACCCGGGAAACGATCAGCGCCTTGGAGGGTGGATACGAGGAGGAGCGCCTGGAAGACTATATTGTTCGTGACCTGATCGACTTTGATGACATCAACTACGATGATCAGGCCGACCTGCTTTACGATCTGTCTTCCCAATTCGTCGCTCGCCTGCGCAGCTATCTACAGGAAGAGCCGAAAATCAAGAACGTCCTGCAGTTTCACCAGCGCCGGATCTGTTCACTGATCCACGAACAGATGCAAAAGCACACCTGGGAGCAGGCTTCCAGTTATGAGGTTGTGGTCAGCCAGGGCTTCAGCGAGGTGCGCCCGCAGGCGTTTGCCGCTCCAGCCGACGCTGAGGTCCGCGATCACAAAATTCCCGTCGAAGACAAGAGCAACATCCGGAACATGCTCTTCGGATGCTTTGAGAAGTGCCTGTATCCCACGCAGAAGTTCGACAGCGATCCCGAGCGTCGTTTCGCCAGCCTTCTGGAGAGGGATGCCACAGTTGAGAAATGGTTCAAGCCTGGCAAGGGCGTCTTCCAGATTCGATACGGCAGAGATAGCAACTACGAGCCTGACTTTGTTGTCGAAACACAGACCGAGAAGCTGCTGTGTGAGCCCAAGCGTGCTGATCAGGTGAACGATGCCACCGTTCTCGCCAAGTCACGCGCAGCGGCTCTGTGGTGCCAGCACGCCTCCACCCATGAGCAGGCCCACAACGGAAAGCCATGGCGGTATCTGCTGATTTCCCACGACGCCATTGCCGACAACATGACCCTGCAGGGGTTGCCCACTAGCTATCTCCAGTCGGATTTGCCTGATTGAAGCCTTGTCCCAGCAGCTCCTTTTTCTTGATCGCAGGCCTCTGAAGCATCTGCTCGGGTAAGGCCCATCTGACATGGCTCATGGGCCTGGCAACAGACCTCAGACGCAGGCCACGCCATGAACCCCCTGCTGCGGCTGCTCACTGCGGCCGCCTCCCACGGCCTGCTCACCGGTCAGATCGTCTTCTCGGCTGCCTTCGTGGGGGCATGTGAGCTCCCCAACTGGATCCATGCCCCGCGGCAGGTGAACGCCTGCCGGTCGCGCAACCCGGCTCTCGCCCTGTTCTTTCCCTCCGGCATGCAGACCGCCGCCGCGAGCAACCCCCGCCGGCCCTGGCACCTGGCCGGCGGGGGGTGTTCCGATGAGCCGCTCCATCCCCGCGTCGGCCTACGTCGAGCACTTCGATCCGGAGCTGGCCCACCACAGGGCCTGGCTGCTGGCGGTGCTGTCGCCGATCCCCAACCAGAGACCGCCTGCCCCCCCTCCCCCACCGTCGGCAGAATGCCCCGATGGCCCCTGCACCCTCCTCTGCCGCAGCCCCCGCAGCGGATCCGCGCATCCGTCGGATCGCCGCAGGGATCGCTGCGGACATTCCCGGTGCCCAGGTGCGCCTGTTCGGCTCTCGCGCCCTCGGCACCGCAAGGCCCGACTCCGATCTGGACCTGTTGATCACCGTTCCGGATCAGTGGCTGGCCGCCCACGACCGGCTGGAAATGCTCGGTGAACTCTGGCGTCGCTACTCCAGTCGTGAACTGCCGCTGGATCTGCTCCTCTATTCCGAAAGCGAAGTGATGCAGCGGCAGCAGTTCCGCAGTGCCGTCACCACCCTGGCCTATCGGGACGGCATCCTGCTGCATGGCTGATCCCGATGCTCTTCGCTAACTGCGGATCGCTCGCTCCGATCTGAGTGAAGCGCGGCGGATGCTTGAACTTTCCGGGTTCCGGGACAGCAGCATCGGCTTTCTCCTGCAACAGGCCTGCGAGAAAGCCCTCAAAAGCTGGATTCATGCGCAGGGTGGCATGGCTCCCTTCACGCACGACCTTGTGTCGCTCATGGATTGGCTGAGCGATGCAGGGACAGACACAGAAGCGTTTGCTGGCCTGGCGCAGCTGAACTTCTACGCGGTTCAGACCCGTTGCGACGACAGTCTGGAAAACAGCCCTCCGGACTGGCCTGCCTTGATGGCTGTGGCGTCTGAGCTGCTGCTGGAGGTCGAACGCCAGCTCGGCTGATCACCCCATCGTCTATCCCACCATCCGTCCTTCGCAGGACCCGCTTCCTCTGGGCGCCTCCCCCGCCCAGGATGCCCCCATGCCCCCGCCCCCTCTGCGCTGCCATCTGCTGATCGGGCCTCCCGGCAGCGGCAAGACCACCCTGGCCCGCAACCTGGCGCCGTTGCTGCAGGGCGAGGCAGGCCAGCCGGCGCTGGTGCTTTCCACCGATGCGATCCGCGCCGAGCTGTTCGGTGATGCGGCCGTGCAGGGGCCCTGGGATGAAATCCGCGCCGTGCTGCTGAAGCGCCTGGAGGACGCGGTGGCGGCGGGTCAGCCGGTGATCCTGGATGCCACCCATGCACGCCGGCCCTGGCGCCTGCTCTACACCCAGCTGCTGGCGTTGCCCAGGCCGGTGGAGTGGATCGGCTGGTGGCTGACCACCCCGCTGGACACCTGCCTGGAGTGGGCCTCGCGGCGGGAGCGTCCGGTGCCGGCCGCGGTGATCCGGGAGTTCCACACCGCCATCGGCCATCGCCAGTTCCAGCCCAGTCGGGCCGAGGGCTTGGCGGCGATCGTGACCCTCGATCCCGCCGCCGGCGAGGCCACGCCCGCGGCCCTGCAGGCCCGCCTGCCCCGGCTCGATGCCCAGATCCGCAACGCCGTGAACAAGCAGGCCCGCACCATGGCCAACCTGCACCGCCACTCACGCCTTCTGGATCTCGAGCGGCTGCTGTTCCTGCTGCGGCTGCTCACCACCTTCAACGGCCTGAATGCCAACGATCCGGCCACCGCCAGCGCCCTGGCGGAGATCTGCGATCCACCGCCCCAGGGCGATCTGGCCGAGCGCGCCGCCGCCTACCTCAGCCGCTGGAGCGCCGTGCATGGTGGCAACAGCGATGTCTACGGCGACAGCGACGCGATCCGAGTCGATCTGCTCTGGCTCGCCGCCAATGGCTTCACTCGCCTCAGCTGGGACAGCGACGCCCCGATCGATCCCGGCCCCTTTCAGGAGCCTGCGGGGGGCGGCGTGAACGGCGGCTATCCCGCGCTGGCCGATGCGGCCGTGTTCCGGCGCATGTTCACCCTGCTGCGCCACATCCTCAAGGCACCCTTCGATGCACCGCCCACCCCGGCGGTCACGGGTGTGCCGCTCTACCAGCACCTGATCGATCGCCTCAGGGAGATTGAGGGCAGCGACCAGGCCGATCAGGAGGCCGTGCTGCGCAAGGACCTCGAAGGTCTGCTGCGGCCCTATGGCTTCGCGCCAGAGGTGAAGGGCCGCCCCAACAGTCTGCGCCACGGCTATGCGATCGGCACCGCCCTGCTCTCGGCCGATCAGCTGCTGGAGGTCTACGGCCTGCTCAAAACCTCGATGGAGCGCCTCAGCGATGCCTCCCAGAAGCCCCTGCTGCTGGAGCTCCAGGAGCGGCTGCGGCGTGCCGGCCTGCTGGATGACGCGGCCGCCGGCCGTCGCCACAGCCGCCGGGCGCTGGCCCATCGCTCGTTCACCGAGGAGCGCAGCGGCACCCTGGCTGCCCGCGACCAGAGCGATCGGATCGAGCGGGCGATTCGGGAACGTCGCCGCGTCTGGCTGCGCCAGCTGCCCGAGCACACCGCATACTCGAAGCCGATCCCGAACCTCTCCAGCTGGCCGGCGGGCCCGCTCGACCGGCTGGAGCCCAATGCCGCCAACGACAGCCACCCCTATCCGGTGGAACTGCGCCTGCCCCGCTGGACCGTGGCCGAGGACTGGGACC
>JBMSXZ010000139.1:0-5380 GCA_049426205.1 Cyanobium sp. | reverse complement strand
GTTGGTGGTGCTGACCATCGGCGGCCTGAGCTGACGCATCCTGAGCCGATGACGGAGAACCGCGACAAACTGGAGAAGCTGGGCCGCTTCCTGCTGCGCGGCCTGCGCATCGGCGCCAGCACGGTGGCGGTGGTGGAGCTGCTGCGCAACGACTGGACCGGCGGCCTCAGCGCAGGGGTTGCCTGGCTGGTGTTCCTGCAGGTGGAGCGGCGGCTGCCGCCCCTCAGCCCAGATCCTGAGGACTGATCTGCAGGCAACGGGCCAGCGCCCGCGCAGTAATGATGAAGGTTGCGGAACTCTCAGACCGCCGCCCTGGCATCCATCTATCGTCAGAAGTCAGCCAACGCGTCCACCACCTCCGCTCGCCTGGCAGTGTCCAGCACTGGACCCTCTCCATCGCATGACGCTCTCCACCCCAAGCAGGCCTCCCTCCACCCCAGCCTCTGGGCCGCTGCGGCGTGAGCAGATCGATGCGCTCCTGGAGGAGTTGCGCGACCCTGCCCTGGCCCGTCAATTCCTGATGGATGCTGGCCTGATCGACGCTGATGGCCAGCTCACCCCTCCGTACCGCAGTCAGGATGCCCGGTCGGCCTAAGAACAGTCTGGGCCCCTTGGTGCTGTTTCATGGCTGCGACAAGGATGTTGCTGAAGCAGTTCTGAGTGGACAGGCAACACTTCAGCCCAGCGAAAATGATTACGACTGGCTCGGCAACGGCATCTATTTCTGGGTTGACAGCCCAGAGCGGGCTTTGTCTTGGGCCAATCTCCGCAGATCCTCCCCATCGGTGATCGGCGCTTTTGCCTACCCGGGCAACTGCCTCAATCTGACCGACTACGGAGTGATGAATGAATTGGCCCTTGCCTATGAGGCCACCCTCGGCATTTCCGCAGCAGCAGGTACACCACTGCCCGTGAATTCTGTTCGAGAAAACGGCATCTTCATGAAGCGTCAGCTGGACTGTGCCGTGATCCAGATGGTGCACAAGATCCGTGAGAGCAAAAGCATGGAGGCGTACGACACCGTCTATGGAGTGTTTGAAAAAGGCGAATTGGTTTATCCGGGCGCAGGCTTTCGTGACAGAACGCATGTGCAGATCGCCATCCGCAATCCGGAGATGATCCTTGGCTATTTCCGAGTTGATGGGATGACATAGGCCTGGTGAATGACACCCCAACAGGAAGGCGCCCCGTGGGGGGCGCCTTAGCACCGGCCTGCGATCATCGCCTTGGCATCTGGGACTCGATCGGGTCGGGTGTCTGTGGTTCACGCGTTGCCTGTCTGGGGCCTGGCAGGAAAGGAATGGAGATCACGTCTGGGAGAAGAGATGCTCGGGGCTTGACCTTCTCGGTTGTGATCCCGGCCCGGGTTATGCAGCCCAGGATTTCAACACGCGGGGAACAGAACTGGCGTATCGCTCTCTGCAGCTACGGGATGGCGTTCGCGCCGCGTCACCGAGTTCACCTGTTGTGTGTCGCATCGTTGGCGCACCTCCGCTGTGCGCACCGGCTCGGGTGATCCCTGGCCGGACTCTTTGGGAAGGTGAGGGTCGGGTTGGCTACCGGGCCTCCCCTCAGCTTCAAAGTACGCCCTTTTTCAGGCGGCGGCGGCCCGCTGGAGTGCCTGTTCCCATACCACCAGAAACCCAGTCAGCGCAATGCTTTTGATGCGCCCCCCTACTCCTCGGGGATTCTGCGGCACCGGCGGTTCTATGCACTGAGCGCATGGATTTGCGGACTGCTTCATCCACCCGGCAACCTGAACCCTGCTCGGGCCCTCCCTCTTGGCCAACCCGCTGATTGCCATGGGCACCATGAGCTTTCGCTTCCGCCGCTCCGCCCGCCTGGCCCCGCTCCGCTTCAATTTCGCCAAGGGGGGCTTGAGCTCGATCTCTGTTGGCAGGCGGGGGGCTTCCTTCAACATCCCGGTGAACCGCAGCGGTGGGCCGCGCACGACTGTGGGGCTGCCGGGCACGGGCCTGAGCTGGAGCGTGGAGCACAGCCCGGATCGCCCCGTTGCCATCCCAGCCGGAGCGGCCGAGGGCCTGCCGAACAGCCGTCGGCTGCGGCTGGGTCAGCTCGATCCCCTCAAGCAGTCGCTGCTGGGTGTGCTTCGCCGGGAGCTGTTTGCCGCCGGTTCCGCAGGCGAGCAGCTGTGGGAGCACGGCCTGGTGAGCAGCCTGCTCGCCGATAGCTCCCTCGGTGCGCGCACCACAGGCCTGCTGGCGCTGATCGAAACACCGGAGGCGATGGAGGGCTACCTGTTGCGGTCCCAGGGTCAGGACGATGCGCCGAAGGCTTCCGCGAAGCAGTGGCGCCGCGCCCAGCGCTGCATCACGGCCGTGCAGGAAGCCTCAAGACTGGCTTCTGGGCGGGGCTGGCTCTCCTGACACTGCAAAGGCAGGTGCCCCCAGGGGCGGTTCCCCGTATCTGCAGGCACCCGCCAGAACGACTCGGCAGGCCAAGAGTGGAGCCGGAAAGAAGGAGATACAGCGCATGCGAGAGGTCGTGTTCCGCCTGGAGGCTGAACGCCCCGGCCATCTGGAAGCCCGGGCCGTAGGCGCAGCCTTCTCCGCAGGAGTAACCCTGCCGATCCAGATCAGTGCTCCCACCCTCGAGGAGCTGCAGCACGAGGCCCGCGAGGCCCTGATCGCACACATGGGCCCAGCCCATTGCACCGTTCGGGTGCGCGTCCGCCGCGGCCCCAGTGCCGCCGTCAGCAGCATCCGGCCGGTGGCTCGCCCAGCAGCCCTCTGCCGTTGAGCTGGGATGCACGAGGACGAGGCCACCGCGATCACCAGCTCGATCGTGCTGGCCGCCGACGATCCCGCCGCCCTGGCGCAGTTCTATGGCGCTTTGCTGGGCGCCCAGCCGCAGCCGGGCTTGAGCGCCGCGCACTGGCACGTGCCCTGGCCGGGCGGCGGCTGGCTGGAGCTCTACGCACCATCCCGGAACCGGCCTCAGCCCCGCCAGCAGGGTCGCCTGGCGCTGTGTCTGCAACGTCAGGCCGCTGGGCCGGGCGCCTTTGCCGTGCATCAGGCCTGGATCAGCACGGCCCTGGAGCTGGGCGGCACCGTGGACGATCCGCCGCGTCAGGAACCGTTCGGCGCTGAGGCCTGGCTGCTGGATCCGGAGGGCAACCGCCTGCTGCTCCTTGTGTTGCCTGTCCCGTGAAGCGCCCCCCTGGGCCGATAGTCCTCCTCAGCCCAGGCCCCCCAGCCGGATCAGGGCCCCCACCACCACAAAGGCGATCGCCAGGGCGGTGATGCCGCGGATGTGCCAGGCCAGGCCGCTGAGGTTGTCGTCGCTGGGGTGGGGAATCAGCCGCAGCCGGGCGTGCAGGGCCAGGGCAGCGGTGGCAGCCAGCAGCAGCAGCTTCACGCCCACCAGCATCCCGATCGGGTTGGCCGGGTTGAGCAGCCCCCGAAACCCAGGCAAGTAGATCCAGCCCATCCACAGCCCGGTGAGCACCTGGATGGCCAGGGCCGTAAGGCCCAACGGCTCGAAGGACTCCTCGAAGCTGCGGATCGCCGCGGCGCTCCGATCCCGCAGGGCTCTGGGTAGCACCCCCAGATCCAGCACCAGGTGCCCGCCGGTCCAGACCGTGGCGGCAAGGGCATGCACGATCACCAGCAACGGGAACACGGACACGGCAGCACCCTGGCAGCTGCTTCCACGATGGGTGCAATCGAGCGGGGTTGGCCGTGAAGGTGAGCGTGGATCTGTGCGTGGTGCCGATCGGCGTTGGCCTGCACCTGGCGCCTACCATCGCCGCCTGAGAGAAGGTGCTCAGGGGGCCGGCATCAAGATTCAGCTGCACTCCAATGGCATCGCCATCGAGGGCGAATTGGGGCCGGGGTTCACTGCAATCGAGGCCTGCCACCAGGCGGTGCCTGCCATGGGCTGCCCCCGCGTCTACACCACCGTGAAAATCAACACCCGCACCGACAAGGATCAGAGCCTGGAGGACAAGGTGGCCAGCGTGCAGGCGCTGCTGTGATGCCAGGCCAGCGGGACCAGGCCGGCGAGGTTCTGGAGTTCTGGTTTGACGAAACCAGGCCGCGCCAGTGGTTCGCCAAGGACGCGGCCTTCGATGGGCTGGTGCGGGATCGCTTCCTCAGGCTGACCCGGCAGGCGCTCGCCGGAGAGTTCGACGCCTGGAGCATGGAGCCGCCCGGGGGCCTGGCGCTGGTGCTGCTGCTCGATCAGTTCCCCCGCCAGATCTGGCGCGACACCGCCATGGCCTTCGCGGGCGATCCCCAGGCCCTGGCGCTGAGCCTGGAGGCGGTGGAGCGGGACTGGCTGGAGGCGGAGCCCGAGCAGGCCAGGCGGCAGTTCTGGCTGATGCCCCTGATGCACGCGGAAGACCTGGCGGTGCAGGAGGCAGCCCTGCCTCTCTTTGAACGGTTTGCTGATCCCCGCACCGCCGACTTCGCCCGCCGGCACCGGGATGTGATCGCCCGCTTTGGCCGCTTCCCCCACCGCAATGCCGCCTTGGGGCGGCTGTCGAGCGCCGAGGAGCTGGCTTTTCTGCAGACGCCCGGGTCCCGGTTCTGAAGCAGGTCAGCGCTCAGCCGGGGCGGGAGGCGGCAGCCACTGGGGTTCGCAGGGCTGCCAGCCCTGCTGGTGCTTCTGGGCCCAGATCTTGATCGTCTGCTCGCGGGTGAGCTCCCTGCGTTTCGACTGCTGCGCGGAAGGCTGCGCTTATTGAGCAGCGGCGGCTCACCGCCGGCCATCATCTCCCCGTAGGCCACCTCCAGGCTCTGGCTGCTGGCGGTCGTAGCGGAGCGGCTTGAAGTGCAGCACCTGGCGGCCATCGCTCAGCCAGCCCTCCTGCGGCGAGAGCGGCGGCCGTTTCTTGTCACCTGAGCAGGTGATTGAGCTCTACAACAGGGACCGTCTGACTCGGTTGCTAGTGATTGACGCGATTGAGCGAATCGAAATCGCCGCAAGATCAGCCTGGGTTCAGGAAATGAGCATCAGGCATGGGGCCCACTGTTACCTCGACCCGCTGCTGTTCCGCTGCAGGGAGGACGGCGATATTTGGAGCCGGTCTTCGGGCACCAGGACTCGATCAGTTCGATCAAGGCCTTCGAGGGCACGACTATCCACATCTGGCCTATGAACGCTACCTTCTGGTACGTTTCATCGCGGTGGTCTGCTCGTCATCACCGACTCCGAGCTGCTTGCCGCCCATGAAACCTCAGCACTCCTGGGATCACAGGGGGATTGTCATGTGGATGGTCCCAGTTTTCCAGGGTCTCCCCAGTGTTACCAGGAGACAAGTCAAACTGGTAAAGGTTTATTGAGGCAAAGGATCGGGCCAAGCTGAGGTGGGTGCCTTTTATTGGACAGATGTGGCCCCTGACATCGTTAACCCCGG
>JBMSXZ010000138.1:0-5394 GCA_049426205.1 Cyanobium sp. | reverse complement strand
TGGGCCCCCAGGTGGACGGGTCAGACCGAGCGGACTTCTTTGCTGACAGTGGGGGGTCATCACACCCCCCTGTTGTTCAACTCGATTTGGACATCCTGAATAGGTTTCCTTGAGTCTTGGTATCCAGCGCTGATTGTCTTCCATTTACTGCTTCCTATATCGTCGCCATCTGTCACGACTGTCACGATTCGCGACTGACCCGTGTTGTTTCCTTCTTTGTGTTGAGCGTTTAGCGCTTTCATAGCTTGCCTAATCCGGGTCTGTTTCAAGGGTTGAGGACAGTCTGTGAATGATTTCTCTTTTCCATGTTGGTTTCTATTTCATTCTCACGAACTCACCTCTCAAGCCAGTCGGCTATGTATCGGTTTTCTGACTCGTATCGCGTCTAAGGCGATTCTTGACTAGAGTTTGCCGATAGTGAAGATGCAACGTTTGAAATCTTTTCTAGTCCCGCTTGCGTCGGCATTCGCACTGATGGGGTATCCCATTCAAGCCCTTGGTCAAAGCATGCGAGAGCCTGGCGACCATGGCTCCACAGTTCCCAAGACTTATGATATTCGGCAATACGTAGATCCTGTTACCGATAAGCAGGATATCGCAGTTAATCACTTCAACGATGTTCTTCCCAGCGACTGGGCTTTTCAAGCACTGACGAGCCTTTCAGCTCGGTACGGCTGTGTTTCTGGTCATTCTGGCTTGTCATTTGATGGCGGTCAGTCTCTGACGCGTTTTGAAGCGGCGGCTCTTCTACTCTCCTGTCTTGACCGTGTCTCTGTGGTCACTGATGACCTGAAGAGGCTCTTGCTTGAATTCGACAAGGAGCTCACTCTCCTCCGTGGACGTGCAGAAGCACTCGATGCCAGGGCGGGCGTGCTGGCGGCGGCCCAGTTCAGTACCACGACTAAATTAAATGTTGCGGTCTTCAATTGGTTCGCTGCCAATACATTCTCTGGCTCGAGCAAGGCCAGTCAATACCGCGGTGATTATGGCGGATTGAACAATGCCTACGGACTTGTCCCAACACTGACCACCAGCTTTACCGGCAAGGACTCGCTTAAGATCATCGGTCTAACCGGTAATTGCGCTCCTAAGAGTCCAGCCGCTGCTGCCCCATATCTCTCCACCTATGCACCTCAGTGCTCTGCTGGGGTACTTAGTGACAGTGGTGTCGGTGACAATGGCCTTGTCTTATGGCGTCTCTTTTATACGACACCAATCCTTTCCGACAAGCTGTCCCTGACTGTTGGACCACAGCTGTATGCCTATGACTTTCTGCCTGTTTCTAATGCTGTCTTTGGTGCTAAAGCTGGATCGCAGATTGGCCTGCGCGCTTTGCCTCTCGACATCTTGCAGAATGCTGGTGTTCCTGGTGTTTATCCCTATGTCTTAGGAGCTGGTGGCGGTTTGACTTACCAAGATAAGGGTTGGAGTGCTTCGTTCGGCTTTGTTTCGTCTGGGGCTTCCGATGCGACATCTGGGGATGGTCTTTTTGGAGAGTCTTCTGTCAAAGAGACGATCTTGCAGCTAGCTTTAACCAAGCCATCCGCTGGTTTTCAAGTTGCCTGGAGTCAAACCTCATATCCCAGCGGCGGTTTTGTTTTTCAGGAGGGTACTCCCCTGACAGCAAATCCATTTCAATTCACAGTCCCATTCTATGTTAACTCCCTATCCGGCGGCGGATATTTCTATTTATCCCCAAATCTCTCTATTAGTGGAGGTGTCAATGCCTTGTACTACACTTCTACGGCTGGCAATAGTAGCGTTTCTCTGTCGTCTGGTGAAACGGCATCAGGTCTTACTGGAGTTGCAACTTTGCAGTGGGAGCGAGCTCTGTTTCCTGACCTGACACTTGGTGTATCGTATGGAGTTCCATCCTACATCTATCAGAACAGCACCACAACAGGGCAGGATCAACGTCCTGACTTGTTGCTCTTATTTGCTAATTGGTCGGCAAGCGATCATATTCACATCTCACCGTCGATCTATTGGATTAAGGGCTTGGCTGGCAATGGCGACTCCGGCCTTTCCACTCTTGGCGCTATCTTGATGACTTCGGTTTTCTTCTGAGATTCAGCTCTCTTCCTGTAGTCTTGGCTATGCCTAGGAAAGGACTGCTTGGCTTTGTGCAGAACTTGCTTTTATTGCTGTCTTCCCTCTGCCATTACTGGCTCAGTATCTCCTGGCATGGCGGGTCATAGTCTGAGCTTGCGGAAGATTGCCAAGTCAAGAACCCTGTACGCTGCTTTCTTGGTCTGGATTTTGTTGCGTGGTTTGATCTGTGTGCCAGAGTCCACTAATGCCATAGGCTAAGATGGGTAAGGGCCTTAGCCATGGCGTGTACAATAAGGGTGCAATAACAATCCGGAGGATCGTATCTTTTCGGAGTGCTCTCAGGTTTGCGCAATCCCTGATCAAGCGTCTTTGTCTCTCGCCATGTTCATGCTTAGCGATTTCAGCTCTGAGCAATTGGCTGCGGCGATTGGCTGCTATCAAAATCATAACGTAGATCGATACTGCGATCATTCCAAAAAATATCTCAATTATCCTGACTTCAGAGGCCTCTACCGTAACAGAGCGTTTAATCATCCTTTCGATAAAATATTCTTGACGTACCTGCCATAGTAAGTAGTGGAACGGCGGCAATAGTGTTGCCAGAAACAGAGAGATAAGGATCACGGAATTCTCTAGTCCGCTGATGTCGGAGAAACTCTCTGACGCACTCAGTAGGCGGCGTTTTTTCATCCAGATGTCAAAGATGACAAGAAACACCGCTAGGTATCCTGAGATCAAGTGAGTTAAGGAGATGGCTAATGATGCAATGCCAATCTGATCATGATTGAAGATCCGAATCTGCTCCATTGCAAGGTCGGGCAACTCAATCACCAGCAGGGTGAGGACAATCGCGTAGGTGCCGTCGATGAGCGGAGCCCAAAGTATCGACTGAATGCCTCGAAATGGACGCATCATGACCCGATCATCTCAGGCAACAATAACGCACGCTGGTTGATCGCAAATCGCTCTGCTGCCGTCTCCGGCAGTCCTCTCAACCATTTTACGGTCATCCCGTCACTGCCCTGCTGGGGCTCTCCTCTCTGGCGACCGTCCCAGCGGCTGTCCTCTAAAGGGGTGCGCATGCCAGTTCCCCTGGCCTGTGTGCTGCCTCAACCAAACGAGAAAGGTCCATGACCCATGCCGCCGCCCCTCAGCTGCCCTCGCTTGCGGCTGCCATTGGCCCCATTGTGCTGATTCCCGAGCTGACCCGCTTTGGGCTGCACCAGTTGATCGAGCTGGAGGCACACGCTGTGTTCTGGGCAGACCGCCATGGGCCCAGCGAGGAGTCCCAAGCCACCGCAACAGCCTCCGGGTCCAGCTGCCTGACCACCCTGCGGATGCGCGAGCCGCTCGCCCCCCTTGCTTCAAGACCTCTGCGAACGCGTCACCACCCTCTGGGGCTTTCTCCTGTGGACCGATGAAGGTCCTTTTGGCCAGAGGCTCTCATCACAGTTCCGGTCGCTCCTCCATGGCTTTTATCGGTTCTATCACCACCGCCTTCCGTCCTGTGTCTACGACGCGCATCGCCCCCGTTCCCCCACAAGTCTTGCCACATTCAATGGACTTAGAAGGCATGGGATGTCCGGAAACTCTTCTCGCTCTATCACGGTTCTTCAGGTGCTCTGTAAACACTCCAGGGTCCCTGTCGCCGATGACTTTAGCGTCGCCTGATGCTTGGCCTTGATCGTGGAGATGCAGGCCGGGCTGCCGGATGGAATCGTCTGTGCTGATTGCATCTCGCTGCTGTTCTGGTGGATGCTCCCGCGTCACTCTGACCTTCTCACCACTGGTCTGGATCGAAGCCGCTTCGTGAATTCATCAGCACCGACTTTTTCTTGGGCCATCCGTATTGTGAAATGATTGCAACAGAGTGACCTGGATCCAGGTGCGGCCGAGGGAGGATTCCTCCCTCAGTTTCTCCGGAAGCCATCGAGGCGGTTCCCGGCCCGCTCGCTCCCGCGCCGGAGGAACTGACCACTTCTGCTGTTCCCCTCAGCGAGCACTCCATCGAGCCAGGGGCGCTCACTGCTGCTGACGCGGCCAGGCACCTGGTCCACCTTGCGGTTCTATCGTGCGACGCAAGCGACCGCCAGCGCAGCCCGTGGCAGCCAGTCGCAGGCGCCCAACGGGCAGGTGCATGTCAGCGAGGTGTCGCTGGCGCAGATCATCGATGCTGCGGAAGGCCTTGCGGCAGATAGGGGGATGGCTCACCCGAGCAGGTGATCACAACCCGCTTGCGGGCGCGGGTGGCGGCCACATGCAACAGGGACCGTTCGCGCTGCTCAAAGGAATCCCTTGAGATCTGGTCGGGGCAATCGTTGAGCACCCGCCGGTTGGGCAAAACGCCTGCGCTGAGGCCTGGGATCAGCATGTGATCGAACTCCAGCCCCTTGACGCGGTGCATGGTGGCCAGGCGCAGCGCGTTCTCGCTGGGGTCATCCGCTTCGTCCGCCGTGATCACCCGCGTGGCAATGCCGGCGGCCTCGAAGCGTTCGGCGAGGGTCTTCACCGCCTCGCTGCTGGGGCCTGTGACGCAAGTGGAGCTGAGGGGCTGACCGGTTTCCTGGAAGGAGCTGACGAGCTCCACCAGGAAGCGCTGCTCCTCGGCCGGATCGCTGAACTGGCGGATCAGCGGCGGCTCCCCGTGCAGGAGGGAGCGAGTGTCGCTGCTGCCATCCGCACCACCATCGAGGTCATCAAAGGGAAAGCCCGCCAGGACGGCGGTTGCCCAGGCCCGGGTTTCCTCGGTGGTGCGGTAGTTGATCCGCAGCTTGCGGGAGCGGCCCCGGACGTTGATGCCGCACTGGCTGAGTGCCAGAGGCCGGCCATAGATGCGCTGATGGCTGTCGCCAACGATGAACAGATCATCGGTATGCTCAGGCCCGGCCAGGGCACGGATCAGGCGGAAGCCCGCAGCATCCAGATCCTGCGCCTCATCGACAATCACGGCCCGGTAACGGGCAGGCTGTCCTGAGGCCTTCAGGCGGTCGGCAGCGGCCTGCTTGGCCTCCTCCGGCTCCCACAGTCCACGTTGCCGGAGTTCGGAGCGCAAGGCATCAAACACCGGCCAGATCATCACCCGCTTCTGGCGGTTGAGCCGGGTGCCCCGACCCAGCCGCCTGGCGGCCAGGTACTCATCGAGGGTGGTGCATCCCTGGGGCAGCACGACCTCCTTCCACTCCTCCTCGTAGAAGCGCTGATCAAGCCCCACGGCTGGATCGGCCACCAGCCAGGCCACGCTCCAGGCGGCAGAGCGGGCCTCTCGGTCGAACTGGCGGATCTTGAGACCCTGGCTGCGCAGATAGCCGCTCACCCAGGCATCGAGGTGGGTGACCTCAATGC
>JBMSXZ010000137.1:0-5526 GCA_049426205.1 Cyanobium sp. | reverse complement strand
CTCGACTGGATCGACAAGCTCCGCAACGCCCTGGCGCTGGGGACCAGTCCGATCGTGCGGGGGCTGGTCGATTACGAGGGCGCGATGCGGGTGATCCGCGATCTCGACCGCATCAGCTTCGAGCAGTGGTTTCTCAGCCATGGCGGCAGTGAACAGAGCATCCGCCGCATGTGGAACCCGATCGCCTACGCACTTGGCTTCATCGATTGCCAGGCGATCTCAGCACGCTGCATGCTGACCATCTTCATGATGTTTGCGGCCAAGACCGAGGCCTCCAAGCTGAATCTGCTCAAGGGCTCTCCGCACCGTTGGCTCACCGGGCCGATCCTCGCCTACATCGAACAGCGCGGCGGTCGCCTGCACCTGCGCCATCGCGTCAGCACGGTGCACTACGAAGAGGGCCCCGATGCCGAAACGCGCATCTCCGGCCTCACCCTCGGCACCCCCGATGGCGACCTCCGTGTGCAGGCCGACGCCTACCTGGCCGCCTGCGATGTGCCCGGCATCCAGCGCCTGATCCCCGAGGCCTGGCGCCGTTGGCCCCAGTTCGACAACCTCTATCGCCTTGAGGCCGTGCCTGTCGCCACGGTGCAGCTTCGCTACGACGGCTGGGTGACCGAGCTCGGTGACAGCCCCGAGGCCGCCAGCCGCCGCTCCGATCTCGCCCAGCCCGCGGGCCTGGACAACCTCCTTTACACGGCCGATGCCGATTTCAGCTGCTTCGCCGATCTCGCCCTCGCCAGCCCGGCCGATTACCGCCGCGAGGGTCTCGGTTCCCTGCTGCAGTGCGTGCTCACCCCTGGCGATCCCTGGATTCCCCGTCGCAGCGAAGAGATCGTGGCCCACACCGACCGCCAGGTGAGGGAGCTCTTCCCCTCCGCCCGGAACCTGACGCTCGTCTGGAGCAACGTCGTCAAGCTGGCCCAGTCCCTCTATCGCGAAGCACCCGGCATGGAGCCGTTCCGCCCGGAGCAGCGCACGCCGGTGGCCAATTTCTTCCTGGCGGGCAGCTACACCCGCCAGGACTACATCGATTCGATGGAGGGGGCCACGATGAGTGGTCGCCTGGCCGCTGCGGCGATCCTCGACCGGCCGGTCGAACTCGCCAGCAATCCCGCCAGCGCCGTGGCCGCGCTGGCCCACGGGGCCTGAGGACGAACCATGGGTCGATGGTTGGAGCACAGCGTCACCACGGAGATCCAGGCCCCTGTGGAGCGGGTCTGGGAGGTGTGGAGCGACCTGGAGGCGATGCCCCGCTGGATGCGCTGGATCGAATCGGTGGTCACCCTCGACGATCCCGATCTGACTGACTGGACCCTGGCCGCCCAGGGGTTCCGCTTCCACTGGAAGGCGCGGATCACCCGCCGCGTCGAGGCCCAGCAGCTGCACTGGGAGTCGGTGGGCGGCCTGCCGACCCGCGGCGCGGTGCGCTTCTACCCCCAGGGTCCCGATTGCACGATCGTCCGGCTCAGCGTCAGCTACGAGCTGCCGGGAGTGCTTGCGCCCCTGATGGATGCCAGCATCATGGGAGGCATCGTGGTGAAGGAGCTCCAGGCCAACCTTGACCGATTTCGCGATGTGGTCGAGCAGGGCTAGGGCGGCGACGCTGCTGAGCCTGGCCCTGCTCGCCGGTGCCTGCAGCCCGAAACTCGGGGACGTTCCTCCCTCCGCGGCCCGTCGCCCTCTGCTCGGCCCAAGCGGCGCCCAGCAGAGGGTCGACCCCAGGCATGGCCTGCTCGCCCTGCCCTCCCCCCGGCAGGTCACCAACGCCGTGTCCCCGGGTCGCCTCGATCCCTTTGGGTCGATCGTGCCCGCGTCGCCCCCTGCGGCCGCAGGCGGCCAGGCCGCCGCCCCCGCCGCTGCGTCCGCTGCCGCCCGCCCCGGGGCTCCTGCCACCACTCCCGCTGCCGCCGCACCGTCGCCGCCAGGCTCCGGCCGTCCCGCGTCGCCCGCCGCCCCCTCCCTGCCGTCCGACTTCGCCTTCACCGGGGTGATCGCCAGCGGCGGCAGGGTCGGGGCGCTGGTTCAGACCGGTCCGAACAGCGGCACGGTGCAGCTGGGGGAGACCGGCCATCCCAGCACCCCCTGGTTGCCCCAGGGCTGGCGGGTGGTCGGCATCGACGGCGAGCAACCCAGGCTCACCCTGCGCCGGGGCTCGACGGTCCGCAGCTTCACCCTCCCCTGAGGGAGCCGTCCCCCAGGCAGCGGATGCAGGCCTGCAGCAGCCCGTCAAGATCGTGGGGATCGGCTTCGGCATCCACCCGCCCGAGCAGGTCGCGGCAGCGTCGGCTGGTCTGGGGGCCGATCGAGATCAGCCGCGCTTCCTCCAGCCGCTCCCGCCAGCTGGGGCCGAAGTTCCGCTCCAGCAGCAGCGCCGTGTGCTCCACGGTCTTGCCGCTGCTGAAGGTGATCGCGGCCAGCTGGCGGCGCTCCAGGGCCAGCAGGGCGCCGCTCGGCCAGCTCTCGGGGCAGCGGGTTTCGTAGGCCGGCACCTCCACCACCCGTCCCCCAGCGGCGCCGAAGGCCTCCGCCAGCAGGGTGCGGCCGCCGCTCTGCACCCGGGGCAGCAGCAGCCGCAGCCCCCAGGCCGACACCGGGAAATGCTCGATCAGGCTGTCGGCCACGAAGGCGGGCGGCACGAAGTCGGCTGGTGCCCCGATCGACTCCAGCACTGCGGCGGTCTTGCGGCCCACCGCCGCCAGCCGAAGGCCTGGGGGCCGGTGGGCCAGGCTGGCGCCTCGTCGCTTCAGCCGTTCCTGCACCGCCTCCACGCCGTTGGCGCTGGAGAACACGATCCAGTGGAAGTCGTGCCACTCCTCCAGGGCATCGTCCAGGGGGCCCCAGCTGTCGGGTGGCGTGACCGCCAGGGCCGGCAGATCCACCACCCGGGCGCCGGCCGCCTCGAACAGGCGTCGGGCTTCCCCCAGCTGCCCTTCGGCCCGGGTGATCCCGATCGTCCGGCCCGTGAGGGCTCCGGGGTCGTTCATCAGGTTGCCTCGCCAGGGCCGTCATCGAGCCGCACCATCGTGGCTGCCTGGCGCTCCAGCGCCAGGGCCGCCTCGCTCTGCCCCAGGTCGCGCAGCACCTGGATCGCCTGGCGGAAGGCAGCCCGGCAGCCGGGGATGTCCCCCGCCAGCAGCAGCGCCACCGCCAGGTTCTGGTGGCTGGGGGTGTGGAGCGGATCGAGGCGCAGCGCTTCGCGGTAGGCCGCGATCGCCGCGGCGATTGCCCCGCGCCGCCGCTCCACCAGGCCCAGCTGGCTCCAGGCCTGGGCCAGGCTGGGGGCGAGGCGGGTGGCCTCGCTGCAGTGGCCGGCGGCGGCATCGAGGTCGCCGGCCTCCAGCAGCAGGGCGGCCAGGTTGAGCCGAGCCGCCAGGGTGAGGCGGGGGTCGAGGGGCAGCGCCAGGGCCTGGCGGTAGAGGGCCATGGCCCGCTTCTGATGCCGCGGCGCCAGGGCGATGGCCAGGTGCAGCAGCAGCTCGAACCGCTCCGGATCGGCCCCCTTGGGACAGGCGGCGAGGCCCTGCTCCAACAGGGCGATCCCCCGTGCCCGCTGCCCCTCCTCCACCACCAGCAGGGCGCCGAGCTTGGCGCAGCTGTAGGGATCGGCCGGTCGGTCGCGCAGATCGGCCTCCATCGCCTGCCGCAGCCGCCCTGCCTTGCGGCCATCGGCGAGCAGTTCCGGGTGATAACCGCTGTGCAGCAGCGCCGGTTCGTCGCACTGGGCGATCCGCCAACCCGGCTCCGCCGCCAGCAGTGCCGTGACGCTGTCGTCGATCATGGCGTGGTACGAGCGGCTCCAGCGGATCGCCGGATGGCGGCGGAACAGCCGGCTGACGCAGGAATAGGGCGATTGCACGGCGCCGATCTCCCGGCGCAACAGCGTGATCACCAGCAGATCGGGCTGGGCCATCAGCTGCCGCAGGGGCAAGCGGGCCTCGGGCCGCAGCTGCTCGTCCGCGTCGAGCACCAGCACCCAGTCGCCGCGCACCAGCTCCAGGCTGCGGTTCCGGGCCGGAGCGAAATCACCCGGCCAGGCCATGTGGTGCACCTCGGCGCCGCAGCGCCTGGCGATTGCCACCGTGTCGTCCTGGGAGCCGGTGTCGAGCACCACCATCTCATCCACGAAGCCCGCCACCGAGGCCAGGGCCGCCTCGATCCGGGGGGCCTCGTCGCGGACCAGCATCGCCAGGCTCAACATCAGTCGGTGAAGCCCGAGCGGGCGCTGGCTGGGAGGGAGCCGGTCCCGGAGTCGGGGTCGGCCGGGGCGGCGTGGCCGGCCCCGGCTGCCGTGGCGGCGGCCCGTGGGGCGTTGGCGGCGTCATTGCCGGAGTTGGCGCTGCCCTGGGACGAACGAGCGGCAGCGGGATCGAGGCCGAGGCTGGCCAGCAGGTGCGCCTGGGCCAGGGGCATCTGGCCGGGGCTCCAGGCCGCCGGGATGCCGTCCTCCAGCAGCCCTGCCAGGGTCTCCCACAGGTAGGGGCTGCCGTAGACCGCCAGCCCGGCCAGCCGCCCTGCCCCCTGCAGCTGCTGGATCACCGCCGGCCAGGGCTCCTGCCCCGAGGCTGTGCCCCGGAAGGGATTGCCCCGCACGAACAGCTGCAGCAGCACTGGTCCGTCGCCGAGACGCGCCAGGTCGAGCGGACCCTCGTCGCTGGCCCGCCAGGGCGAGGGGCCGCTGCCGTCGATCAGCACGGTGCGCAGGCCCGCCGCCGTCGGCCAGGCCAGGGCCGGGGCGGCTGCCGTCAGGAAGGGGCAGCCCAGGGCCCCATCCACCCGGATCAGGTTGAGGCCGTTGCCGGTGGCGGCCACCTTGTCGCCCCCGCGCCGCTGCAGGCTGCGTTGCACCAGCTCCAGGGCCAGGGCGCGGTCTTCCGGCAGCGGACCGTTGCTGAGAATCCCCAGGGGCCGCTCCGCGCCGCCGCCGTCGCCGCCCGCGTCTCCGCTGCCGACCCGGGCCAGGGCGGCCCGGCGCCGCTCGGCACTGGCCTCGAGCTGATCAGCCCGCAACCGACCGGCGGCCAGGGCCGCCAGGATCGCGTCGATGGCGACATCGGCGTCCTCGGGCATCAGCACCAGATCGGCCCCCGCCTCCAGGGCGAGCACCGCCGCCTCACCGGCGCCATGGCGACCGGCGATCGCCTCCATCACCAGGGCATCGGTGACCACCAGTCCGCCGAAACCCAGATCCCGGCGCAGCAGATCGGTGAGCACCGGGGCCGACAGGGTGGCGGGCAGGTGGGCATCCAGGGCGGGCAGCTGCAGGTGGGCGGTCATCACCGCGGCCACGCCGGCGCCGATCGCCTGGCGGAAGGGCGGCAGCTCGATCGCCTCGAGCCGCTCGCGGCTGTGGGGCAGCACCGGCAGGGCGAGATGGGAATCGGTGCTGGTATCCCCGTGGCCTGGAAAATGCTTGGCGCAGCACAGCACCCCCTCCGCCTGGGCGCCCTGCAGGAAGGCGGCGGCCAGGGCGCCGGCGCTGGCGGGATCCTCCCCCCAGGCCCGCACATTGATCACCGGGTTGGC
>JBMSXZ010000136.1:0-5598 GCA_049426205.1 Cyanobium sp. | reverse complement strand
TCGAGGCGCTTGTCGGAGAAGCCGAGGCTGTTGATGTCGCGGTGCAGGCTGCTGACGATGCCCAGGGTCACGGTGCGCTCCAGGCCGTAAGGACTGCCGAGGGCGATCGCCCAGTCGCCCACTTCGAGGGCTTCGGAATCCCCCAGGGGCGCCTCGCTCAGATCACCGCGCCGGCTGACGCGCACCACCGCCAGGTCGGTGACCGGGTCGGCCCCGACGACGCTGCCATCGAGCTGGTGGCCGTCAGCGAGGGTGATCTCGACGCTATCGGCCCCATCCACCACATGGGCGTTGGTGAGGATCAGACCGCGGCGGCCGTCGATCACCACCCCGGAACCCTGGCCGCGCTCGCGCATCGATCCGGAGGGATCGCCGAAGAGGTCGCGCAGCAGCGGATCGAGCATGGCTGGATCAAAGCTCTGGCGAGATACATTGCGCTCGGTGTCGATGCGCACCACGGCAGGGCCGACGCGACGGGCTGCCAACGCCACGAAGCTGTGCTCCCCCTGGGTCCGGCCGGAGGTCGGTGTGTCGGGGGCGGCGGCAGGAGTGGCCGCTGCTGCGATCAGCGGTGGGGCGGCTGGGACTGGTGCGCCCTCAGCGCTTCCGCTGCCCGCCGCCGAAGCGGCAGTGCGGGGCGCCGGGGGGGCCACACCCTGGATCGGGATGGCCAGGGCCGGGGCGGGGGGCAGGGCCCCGAGGGCGAGCAGCAGCACCAGGGCGAGCCGCTGCAGCAGGGAGGTCAGGCGACGAGGAAGGAGGTCCAGGGAGGTACCGCCGCGAAACGATTCCCGCAACCTAAGGGCGCTGCAGGGGCGGCCAGCGCAGCAGACGATGCCGGATATCCCCCTGGGCTGAGAGCTCCAGCAGCAGTCCGCCGGGATCGTCAGCCCGGTCCTGGGGACAGGGCTGAACCGGTCCGAAGGCGCAGAGGCTTGAGGGGCAGCCCAGCAGGGGCAGCTCCGGCCGACCCGGCAAGGTGCCTTGCCAGTACTGGTGGACATGGCCGAACACCACCCCCCGCACCCGGTCGCAACGGGCCAGCAGCGCCACCAGCCGCTCCCCTTCCTCCAGGCCGATCCGATCGAAGTCCGGGTCGCCGATCGCCACCGGCGGATGGTGCAGGGCCACCAGCAGTGGCCCGGCGGGAGCTGCGGCCCGGCCCGGGTTCAGCAGTGCCTCCAACCAGGCCCATTGGGCTGCCCCCAGCCGACCAGCGTCGCGTCCGCAGCAGTGGCTGTCGAGGGCCAGCAGGCTCCAGCCAGGGGTGGGGTCGCTGGGCCCGGGGGGGCTGAGGGGCCAGAGCCCCGGGGCGACGGCGGCGCTCCGGCCGAGGGCGGCCCGCAACAGCGCCGGGTGGTCGTGGTTGCCCGGCAGCAGCAGGGGGCGCTGCAGCGGCGCGGGCAGGGCGGCCGCCAGCAGCTCCCGCAGCCGCACGTAGCCGCCCCAGCTCTCGTCGTGGCAGAGATCACCGCTGAGCAGCAGCCGGTCCGGCGCCAACCCCGCGGCGGCCAGCAGATCCAGGGCCGATCGGAGGCCATGGCGGAGCTGATCCAGCGGCGGCCGACCCCGGCAGAGTCCCGCGGGGTCGGCCAGCAGGTGGGGGTCGCTCAGCTGCAGGAGTCGCATGGTCGGCTGGAACCCGCTGGCCGAGTGGTCGTAAGCACAGGCTGGCTGCGGAGAGGCGGCTTGGCCCGGGTCGTCCCGGCTTCCCAACGAGTCTTGACGACAGGTGGCGATCGCTGTCGTTCACGGGGCCCGGGACGGTCAATGGGTCCTAAGTTGCTCGTCAGAGAACTGCGCAGCCATGCCGTCCATCCCCTCCGGCAGCCGGCAGCGCTGCTCACTGTGTCTGGTGGAGATTGAGGCGGTCAGCCCTGGTCACGACGTGGTGCACTTCAGCATGGGGGCTCCAGGCACCCGGGCCAAACTCTGGGCTCGGGTCTGCCAGTACCTGCGCAGCCCCGAGCAGTGCGGCCAGTGCCTCAACCAGGACGTCAGCCTGCGGGGCACGGTGTCCAGCAACGACTACTACGCCGAGGCTCCTGTGCTGGAACTGGGATTGCCGCCGCAGGGCAATCCTCTAGGGTGAAGTCATGCCCGCCGGGCAGCACCGGATTCTGAGCGTCCCACCCCTGTCGGGGAGGGGTTCAGCATCCGAGGCAGTTTCAGCAACTGCGGCCGCGGCGGCCCTTTCCGCCCCCCGCAGCCGGCATCCGCTGGCTGGCGTTTCCCTCGCCCCTTGCCCCATCCCCTCGCCCCCGACCTCGAGCGCCTGGCCCAGCAGGTCGCCACCGCCCATGGCCTGACGCCCGTGGGGGTGGAGCTGCTCACCCATCGCATTCCGATGACGGTGCAGGTCATGGTGCGCCGTGCCGATGGCGGTGACGTCAGCCTTGATGACTGCGCCGCGTTCAGTGCCCCGCTCGGCGATGCGATCGAAGCGGCGCAGCTGCTGGATGCCGCCTATGTGCTGGAGGTGAGCAGCCCCGGCATCGGCGAGGAGCTCTGCAGCGACCGTGAGTTCAGCAGTTTCCGCGGCTTTCCGGTCGAGGTGCTCCGCCGCGATGCCAGCGGCTCGGAACGCTTCCAGGAAGGTCTGCTGCTGGAGCGCGATGCCACCTCCGTGCAGCTCAATGTGCGCGGCCGCATGGTGCGGATCCCCCGCGATGAAGCGGTGCGGGTGCGGCTGATCAGCCCCCGCGATGGCCCCTGAGTCCCGCCCTCCGCCTCCGGCTGCGTCCCGCCGCCGCCCCGACCTCTCCCCTCCGATGCCATGGCCCTGGTAACGCTCCCCGGTCTGAACACCCTGATCGAGGACATCAGCGATGAGAAGAAACTGCCGCCCTCGGTGGTCGAAGCCGCCCTTCGCGAAGCGTTGCTGAAGGGGTATGAGCGCTATCGGCGCACCCTGTACCTCGGCATCAGTGAGGACCCGTTTGAGGAGGACTACTTCTCTAATTTCGATGTGGCGCTCGATCTGGAGGAAGAGGGGTACAGGGTGCTGGCCAGCAAGATTATCGTTGAAGAGGTGGAGAGTGAAGACCATCAGATCGGCATCGATGAGGTGCGTCAGGTCGCTGAAGATGCCCAGATCGGTGACACGGTGGTGCTTGATGTCACCCCCGAGAAGGACGACTTCGGGCGCATGGCTGCCGCGACCACCAAGCAGGTGCTCGCCCAGAAACTGCGCGATCAGCAGCGGCGCATGATCCAGGAGGAGTTCGCCGATCTCGAGGATCCGGTGCTGACCGCCCGGGTGATCCGCTTTGAGCGCCAGAGCGTGATCATGGCCGTGAGCAGCGGCCTGGGCCGGCCCGAAGTTGAGGCTGAGTTGCCGCGACGCGATCAGCTGCCGAACGACAACTACCGCGCCAACGCCACCTTCAAGGTCTTCCTCAAGGAGGTGAGCGAGGTGCCGCGGCGGGGCCCCCAGCTGTTCATCAGCCGTGCCAATGCCGGTCTGGTGGTGTATCTGTTCGAGAATGAGGTTCCAGAGATCCAGGAGGGTTCGGTTCGCATCGTTGCGGTCGCCCGCGAAGCCAATCCCCCCTCCCGCTCGGTCGGGCCACGCACCAAGGTCGCGGTCGACAGCGTCGAGCGGGAGGTGGATCCCGTCGGCGCCTGCATCGGCGCCCGTGGTTCCCGCATCCAGCAGGTGGTCAACGAGTTGAGGGGCGAAAAGATCGATGTGATCCGCTGGTCAGCCGACCCCGGCCAGTACATCGCCAATTCCCTCAGCCCTGCCCGGGTGGAGATGGTGCGCCTGGTGGATCCCGAGGGGCACCATGCTCACGTGCTGGTGCCCCCGGATCAGCTCAGCCTGGCGATCGGGCGGGAGGGGCAGAATGTGCGCCTGGCAGCCCGTCTGACCGGCTGGAAGATCGATATCAAGAACGCCACCGACTACGACCAGTCCAGCGAGGACAGGCTGGTGGCCACCCTGATCGCCCAGCGCCAGGAGGAGGAGGCCCTGCAGGCGGAGGCGGAGGCGCGGCTGGCGGCCGAGCAGGCCGCCCGCGCCGAGGAGGATGCCCGGTTGCGGGAGCTCTATCCCCTTCCTGAGGACGACGAGGAGCAGAACGAGGCGGACGAAGGGCAGCAGGAGCCTGCCGCCGGCGATGGCGATGGCGGCTCGGACGACGCCGGCCTGTCCGACGCTGACCCTGAGGCTGGTGCAGCCGCGGATGCGCTGCTCGAGGACGGCTCCGCAGTGCAGGAGGGCGGCGATGACGACGCCACTGCGCGGTGATGGCCGCCCGTCCGGTGCTGCGACAGTGCGTAGCCTGCCGGTGCCTTCTGGATCGCAGCCAGCTCTGGCGTGTGGTCCGCCTTGCCGGCGGGGGCGGCTTCGCCCTCGACGCTGGGATGGGGCGTTCGGCCTATCTCTGCCCAAGCCCCAGCTGCCTGGAGGAGGCCCGGCGCCGTAAACGGTTGCAGCGCTCCCTCCGCTGTCCCGTGTCGGATGCCCTCTATGCCGACCTCCAGGCCCGGATCGCCACCGCCGGACCCGCAACCCCTGAGGCAAGATGAACAGTGGCCGTGGCGTGCGTACGGCCCGGTGGCACCCCTGCCCCAAACGGCGGCCCCCCTGGCCCCGCCCCTCGGAGACCTGAATGACCAGCAGCGGCAAAGTGAGAATTTATGAGCTGTCCCGGGACCTGGGCCTGGACAACAAGGACGTGCTCGAAGCCGCAGAGAAACTTTCCATCGCCGCCCGCAGCCACAGCAGCTCGATCAGCGATGATGAAGCCATCCGCATCAAGGCCCTGATCAAGGGCAACGGCAGCGGCGCGTCGGCGCCCCAGCCCACCGCACCAGCCAGAGCGATCCTGTCAGTGAAGAAGGCGGTAGCCCCCCCTGCAGCGGCAGCGCCGGTGCCCCCCCAACCGGCCCCGCCGGCGGCACCGACTCCGCGTCCCCAAGCCGGCCGACCGGCTCCACCAGCACCCCGCCCCGCCGCCCCGGGCCCGCGCCCGGCGGCTGCCCAGGCTCCCGGCCAGGAGAGGCCCAGGCCGGCCCAACCGGAGAGGCCCGCAGCCGTCGCGCCGATCGCCCCCCCGGCCCGTCCCACCACGCCGGCTCCGACCCTGGCGCCTCCGGCCCGCCCACTGCCTGCCCAAGGCGCACGCTCTCCGGAGCAGGCCGGACCAGCCGGCTCCCCAGCACCGCTTTCCCCAGCCCCTGCCGCTGAGGGCGGTGGGGCTCCGGCCGTGCCCCCCTCCGCGCCGGCCCCCCGGCCCGCTCCCTCCGCCCCTGCGGCGGCCCGACCGGTGGCACCCCCGCCCCGTCCGGCGGCGCCGGCTCCGACCCGGCAGCCCAGTCCCAGCGACCGCCAGCCCCCACCGGAACGGCGCCCGACGGCTCCGGTTCCCCGTCCGGTGACGCCGATGCAGGTCAACCGACCTGGCCAGCCATCGCCCCAGCGCCCTGTCGCCGGCCCGAAGCCCGGTGTCGCCCCCGTCCGGCCAGGGGCCGGCTCTCGTCCTGTCGCCCCCGCGCGACCCCAGCTGGTGGGCCGTCCCCAGGCGGCCCCGCCCGTTGCTCCGCGCGGAGCCCCTGCCAGTGGTGCCGGTTCTGGCCCCGCCGGCGGCGGGG
>JBMSXZ010000135.1:0-5604 GCA_049426205.1 Cyanobium sp. | reverse complement strand
GGCCCTCGGAGGCGGTGACCTCCTTGAGCACGGCCTTGAGCCGTTCCTCGAATTCACCGCGGTATTTCGCCCCGGCGATCAGGGCGCCCATGTCAAGGGCGATCAGCTGGCGGTTCTGCAGGGCCTGGGGCACATCGCCGTTGACGATCCGCTGGGCCAGGCCCTCCACGATCGCCGTCTTGCCGACGCCGGGCTCGCCGATCAGCACCGGGTTGTTCTTGGTGCGGCGGCTGAGGATCTGGATGGTGCGGCGGATCTCCTCATCGCGGCCGATCACCGGATCGAGCTTGCCGGCCTTGGCGGCCTCGGTCAGGTCGCGGCCGTATTTCTCCAGGGATTCGTAGGTGCCCTCCGGGTTCTGGTCGGTGACCTTCTGGGTGCCGCGCACCGCCTGCACCACCTCCTTGAGCTTGGCGGCATCGGTGCCGGCCTGGCTGAGCAGCTGCTTGCCGCAGCGGTCGTCGATCGCCAGGGCGAGCAGGAGGTGCTCGATGGCGATGTAGCTGTCGCCGTAGGCCTCCTTGAGGGAATTGGCCTGGTCAAGCACGGTGTTGAGGCCCTTGCCGAGGTAAACGTTCTCGGGCGGGGCGCTGAGGCTGGGCTGGGCGGCGATGTAGGCCTCGACCCGCTGCACCAGGGTGCCCACCGACACTCCCGCCTTCTCAAGGATGCGGGTCGCCAGACCGGGCTGGGCGAGGAGGCTGGCGAGCAGATGCTCGCTCTCCATCTGCTGCTGGCGCTTCTGCTGGGCCAGCTGCTGGGCCGCCACGACGGCGCCCCAGGCCTTTTCGGTGAACAGTTCGGCGGTGGGATGCATGCTGGGAACCTCCTGGTGTTCGGCGCTCAGGGGGGAGTGAGTGCACCGTATGGGGTCTGAAGCGCACCTCCCCGCCGGGGCACCGAACCAGTGGGTGCGGCCCCCCCTACCAGGATGGGCACACCGAACCGGTTCGTGGGGAGAACCGCCCTGGGGGAGGGTCGGAACGCAGGAACTAAGGCCCCCCCGGCGGCAGGGGCAGCCGCACCCCCCGATCATTGCCGCAGAGGCGGCGCGGGCAACCGTCGGGGCCGTAGATGGCATCGGCGGCCGAGAGGCAGCCCAGGCTGTTCTTGAACGGCACCTGGGACGGCGGGATGTGGAGCGGCTGGAGGGCGAAGTCCTTGGCCGGCACGATCAACGGACAGGGGGGGATCTGGGGCCTGGGCGTGGTGATGGCCCAGGGCGTGGGCCCGGGCCTGGCGGGCAGCAGGCCGCTGGGGGCTGACGGCAACCCCAGGCCTGGAGGAGCCATCGGGGCGGGACCGATCGAATAAAAAGGGCTGGCGGGATCGAAGCTCCAGCTGGAATCGCGGCCAGGGCTGTACACCGGGCCTGGCGGCTGGGGCGGTGCGGGCGATTGGGGGGGGGCCGCCTCAGCCAGCAGGGCCCCGGGCCCTGCCGCCAGCGTCCGGGGTGCCACCAGCAGCAAGCCAGCCAGGGCCAGCCGATGGAAGGGGACACGGGCCAACAGGAGCCCAGGGTCCAGGGACGGATGGGCCAGGCCGCCAGGACCGCGGCCCCCCGGGGCCGGGCGCCAGGCAGCCCGCGGCAGCCCGGGGCGAAGGGGGGCGGTCATCGGGCGGAGGCGGACAGCTCCAGTCTGCCGCCTGCGCCAGGATCACCAGCCCAACGACCACCAACCGGATGGCCCTGTCCGCCACCAACCCCGATCCCACCGCCCTGGTGGCCGCCCTGGCGAAGCGCTCCCGCGACTTCGATGGCAGCGGTGCCGATCCGGAGCGCAACTGCTGGATGGCGGTGCATGAACACGCGCACGGGATGCTGCCCTCCGAATACGACATCCGCGAGGTCCCCGAGGACCTGTACCTGGCGGTGCTGGCCCGGCGGCGTCAGCAGGATCAGGGCGGCGAACCGCAGCCGGCCGGCTGAACCCTCAGCCCGCCGACGGCAACCAGGGTTCGAGGAAACGCAGGGGTTCGGCCATGGTTTCCGAGAAGCCGAGGATGCCGCGGTCGCGGTGGCTGTAGAGGAGGGTGTCGTCGGCATCGAGCAGGAAGGTGCCGCCCCGTTGGGTGAGCCAGCGGTCGCTGGGCACATAGGTGCGCCAGTGGCCCAGCACCTCCTGCATGTTGCGCAGGCGCACGGTGGCCAGCTCGAAGGGCCGCTGGTAGCCCTCGCCGAGCCGATCGAAGGGGGGGCCGGCCAGGCGCTGGGGGGCGGAGCGATCGCCGGTGTAGCCGCGCAGCACCTCCGCCAGCGTGCCCGGTGAGCCGATGCCGGCGCACATCAGCAGCAGGCCGGGCCAGGGCCCGAGCGGCGTCTGCAGGCCGGGGTAGAGGCCGAGGGCCCGGTGCAGATGGGGGTCCTCCTCCACCTGGAGCAGGGCGGGGGGCAGGCCGGTGTAGGCGCAGAGGCGGGCAGCGCCGGCGGGGCCGCCGATGGCGAAGGCCACCGGCACGATCGCGGCGGCCTCCAGCCGGGGCAGGGCGGGAACGAGGGCCTGGATGTATTCGAGGCTGTCGAAATCACCAAGCTGGCTGAGCAGCAACACCAGCCGCCGCCGGCCGGTCCCCAGGCCGGGCAGGGTGGCGAGGCGCTGGCGCAGGGGTTCGGGGGCGAGCATGGCGGCAGCGGAGGGCGAATGGGCGACGGCCGGCGGCATCGCCACCGGGCCCCGGCTGCAGCGATCCTGGAGGAGCGGAGCGCTCGGCGGAGGGGCTTGGAGCTGAGCGGCGCTCTTTGGCCAGCCGCTCAGCGGACAGCCGTTCAGCGGACAGCCGCTCCGTGGACAGCCGGTCAGCGGAGAGCCGTTCAGCGGAGGGCTGTGAACTGCAGGGGCTGCCGCGGCTCCAGGCTGAGGGTCCAGAGCCGACCGCCCAGGTCAGCCAGGCCCTGGATCAGGGCGGCGGTGTCGCCATCGGCGATCCAGCGGGCCTTGAGGCTGGGCACCCGCTCCATCAGCGCCTCGATCGGCACCGTCACCAGCAGCAGGCTGTCGGCAGCGGCGGCCCGGCGCAGCGGCGCCTGGTCGCTGCGCTGCCAGACGCGCACCAGCAGCTCCAGGGCCTGGCGTTCCCCCAGCTCACCGGGGCCGGCCTCGGGGGCCGGCGGTTCGCGCAGCGACTGGCCCTGGAGGGGGAGGGCCCGGACGCCGTCCTGCTCAAGGAGGGCGAGGGCGAGCAGGTAGGGAGCATCGGCCATGGCCAGGGAGCGCAGGGAGCCTGCGGACTCTGGACGACGGCGGTGCCGCGGTAGGGGTGGCGGAACCGTGATCTGCCGGGGGGCGCTGGGTTGCAGCGGTGCCGGGCGGTCAGTCGAGGGCGCAGTTGCTGTGGTGGAAGACCAGGGGCGCCTGGGGTCCCACCCAACCGGGGGGCCGCTGGACCTGCTCCCGCATGAAGTGGGCCACGCAGCTCCTGTCGAAGCGCACGCTGTAGGTCTGCAGGTCGATCGATCGCAGGGTGCCGGCGACCCGCTGGTGGGCCTTGATGAAGGCCACCATCACATCGAGGTCCTTGGCGTTCTGATGCCAGGGGGGCAGGGCCGCCAGGGCTGCGGTGGCGGTCAGGGGCAGGGCCAGCGCGGCTGTGAGCAGGGGGCGGAGCATGGGGATCGGGCGGCGGCCGGGGGCTGGGTGGACGCTAGCGAGGGGGGCTGGGGCAGGATCGGGAGTGACAATCAGGCCTGGGGTCCGCCAGTCAGGCCTCGGCAAGGAAGGGGTAGTCGGTATAGCCGGCAGCACCGCCTGTGTAGAAGGTCGATGGATCGGGGGCCTGCAGCGCTGCACCCAGGCGAAAGCGATCGGGCAGATCCGGATTGGCGAGAAAAGCCGTGCCGAAAGCCACGGCATCGAGGGCACCGGAGGCGACGGCAGTGGTGGCTTCTGCGGCGGAATAGCCCATGTTGGCGATCAGCACACCGTTGAAGGCCTGACGGGCCGGGCTGAGCACATCACCATGCTGAACACCGAGCAGGTCTGCACGCATCAGGTGGAGATAGGCGAGCGGCAGGGCGTTGAGTTTCTCGGCGAGCAAGGTGATCAGGCCGATGGGATCGCTGTCGACCATGCTGTTGTAGCTGTTGAGCGGTGATAGGCGCAGGCCCATCAGTGGAGTTTCAGCAGCCACGGCTTCCAGCACCTCCAACAGCAAGCGGGCCCGATTGGCGATCGGTCCACCGTAGGGACCACTGCGCAGATTGCTGCCATCGCGAAGAAATTCGTCGAGCAGATAGCCGTTGGCACCATGCACTTCAACGCCATCAAAACCGGCGGCCATCGCATTGCGGGCCGCCAGTCGGAATGCCTCAATGATGGCGGGCAGGTCATGATCCTCGAGGGCGCGGGGCACCACATAGGGCTGCTTGCCCTCGGGGGTGAGCACCTCGTCGCCCGTGATGGCGATGGCGCTGGGGGCCACCGGCTGGCGGCCGTTGTTGAGCAGGGGATGGCAGGCCCGGCCGCCATGCCAGAGCTGCAGCACGATGCGACCACCGGCGGCGTGAACCGCATCGGTGGTGAGGCGCCAACCATCGATCTGGGCCTGGTTGTGGATGGCGGGCTCACGCCAAAAAGCGGAGTTGCCTTCCTGAACCATGGTGGCCTCGGCAATCAAGAGCCCAGCCCCTGCTCGCTGGGCGTAGTGCTCGGCCATCAGCGGGCCGGGGATGTGGCCATCCTCGGCCCGGCAGCGGGTGAGCGGCGCCATCCAGATCCGGTTCGGCACCTCGATCGAACCCAGGTCCAGGGGGGTGAACAGATCGGTCATGGCGGGCGGGGGGCGGGGATCGGACGGCGAGGTCTGGATGGTTATCATCATAACGAGCTACTCAGAATCAAGACATTGCTTGTGTCTTGCAGCTGCGGGTTGGGGCCATTAACCGCTGGGATCTTGCCTCAGGCATCATCAGACCATGGGGCCACAACTGCCGTGGCGTCACTCCGCTGAACAACATAAAGTCGGGTTCGCTTGATAGCAGCGCATCCAGCCGCCGTTGCTGAGGTGGATCCCTGATGGTGGCCAGCCATGGCCACTGAAATCATTAACCTCGAGCAGAAGGGATAGGCATTAAACAGGTTAAGCATCATCGGGATTCCCAGCTCAGAAGCCGCGAAGATGACTGGCATGGCAGCAGCTCAGCAGGAAAGGCAACAGGCTGAGTTGAGCGTCCCGACTATCGCTGCAGGCGCGCTGGCACACTTGCTCGCATTTGACTGTTCGCCATGGCTGCGCAACCAGCCTGTTGTCGTAGCAACACTATGGTGCTTTCCGGCCACTGGAAGGCGTCTTGCCCCTGGGGAATGGACAGTTCCGCAGCTCAGGGTCAGGCCTGGCTGCAAAGGCCTTTCGGCAGCGACTTCGACGAGTTGTCATGGACTTAGTCCATGAGGAGACGAATCAGGACCATGGCCCGAGTCCCCATACGGTGTTGGTCATTGCTGAAACCACCGTGCTGGCCCAAGCCGGCAGGCCCTGGGCACGGCTGATCCCCCTGGCGCCACCGGTCGCAAGCGCGTCCCTCAGACCGCCTGGGTTTCGGCCAGGGGCAGCGGTGTCTTCTGGGGGTGGAGGGGGGCGCGCTGGCCGCCGGCGACGAGGCGGTTG
>JBMSXZ010000134.1:0-5604 GCA_049426205.1 Cyanobium sp. | reverse complement strand
AAGCGGGCCATGTCCTGGCTGTTCATGTAGGCGATCGGCGTCGGGATGCCGCTCACCCAGACCGTCTGGCTCTCCAAAACGGGAATGGCGAACTGGCTGATCAATCCCTGCATGAAGGCGGCGCCTCGCAGGATCGTGTAATCGAGGTCGGAGGCCTCCAGCCAGCGCTCGCTGCAGGCCTTGATGGCCATCAGGGGCACCGTCGGGTGCTTCTCTGCATCCAGCAGAGAGAGAAACACCAACCGGCGCACGCCGGCCCGGCCACAGGCCGCGAACAGGTTCTGCTTGCCGGTCCAGTCGACGGGATAGGCACTGCCACTATCGGTGGCGCGGGCCGTGGCCGCATCGATCACGGCCTCCTGCCCCTCCAGCGCGTAATCCATGCTGGCCGGATCGAGCAGATCGCCCCGGGTGAGCTCACAGCCCCATTCCTGCAGGAACGGGGCTTTGCGGGGTGTCCGCACCATGCAACGCACAGTGTGGCCGGCATCCAGGGCTCGACGGGCGATCTGGCGGCCGAGGGTTCCCGTGGCGCCAATGATCAGAACCTGCATCCGCCTCTCTCCAGCGTGGACCACGGCCGGCTGAGCCTAGGGGTCCGTCCGGCGCCGACGCGATCCAAACAACGGAAAGACCGCCGCGCCCCAGACCAGGCCACGAACCCGGCCGAGCCGTGGTGCCGGGGGCCACTCACTCCTTGAGGAGTTTGAGCAGCAGCGCGCCTCCCGCCAGACCCACCGGGATCAGGACCCAGAACAACGCGGCGGTGCCGAAGATTTCAGAGGCCATGGCCCGAAAGGGGAGAACGGGCTACCTGTTTAGCAGGCTCGCCGGTCCCTTCAGTCGGATCCTGGACGACCGGTCCCGGGTCCTGGTCCTGCCCACACCGGCTCACCCACCGACTCGGGGGGCTGCGCTGGACTGGGCTGCGGGGCGAGGGAGCGGGCGGCGGCCAGCACGGCGGCCCAGGGGGCATCGCTGCGCAGCTGACCGGCCATCACAGCGCTGACCCCGGCCTGATGGCCTTCGGCCCGCAGCGCCGCCACCAGGGCCCGCAGGCGGGGAGGCCCCTGGCCAAGGTGGCGTGCGATCAGGGCGGTGGGCCAGACCCGGGCCGGCAGGCCGGGATCGGCCGTCAGACGCGCCAGCAGCGCCGCCGCCACAGGGGAGAGCGTCTGGGGTGAGTCAGCCGCCATCGCCGCCATGCCCTCAAGCTCATCGGGATCCTGCAGGGGACCGATCCAGAGCGGGCCGCTCACCGCCAGCGCTGGCTCCCCGGGGCAGGCGCACGCCGGCCAGCGACCAAGCCGCAGCAGGGGCTGCACCAGCTGCTCACCGCAGCCATGGCAGTGGGCCAGCAGCCCCAGCCCCTCCTCCTGCCGCCGCGGCGGCCGCCGCGCGCCCCCCCCCCCGGGGGGGGAGGTGCGTCCTTCGCTGAATGCAAACAGGGGCCGGATCCCCCGTCCCTGGGCCCAGGCGGCTCGGGCCACGGCGCCGAGCTGCAGGCGCAGAGCCAGCTCCCAGGGGGCTGGATGGGCCCGGGCTGCCGCCCCATAGCGCCGGACGGCCGCCGGCCGGTCGTGGCCGGTTGGCCCCCGGCCATCGGTGCTGGCCAGGTAAAGGACCCCGCCGAAGGACACGCACTCGAGCGCGGCCGGCAGCAGGGCACCCGGGTAGCCGAAGGCGTCGAGATCGATCAACTCCCGTCGCTCCCCGGCGGCCATCAGGGAGGCCAGCAGCCGCTGGGCCGTCAACGCGGTGGGGGGAACGGCGACGGACGCGGGAAGGGCGGCGAGATTGGCACGCAGCAGCGGCAAGCGATCGGGATCGGCATCGTTGGCCCAGACTTCCCTGGCCTCCCCCTCCAGGCCATAGCGAAGGCTGCGGATGCCGCTGCCAGCCATCAGGTCGAGCACCCGCAGGGGAGCGCGGCGGGCCAGGCGGCGGGCCAGCAGCACCCCGAGATCCCTGGAAGGACGGGAATCCGGCCGGAAAAAGCCCGCGCCAGGGCTGAACCACGCCAGACCTTCGCGATAGTGGGTGGGGTTTGCCGCGATGGGTTCCGCCGATGCCGAGCGCCTCTCAGCCTGCACCGCAGGCGGGCCCGGCCGACCTGCGCCCCCTGGCGTCGGCCCGATCCGAGCACCGCAGCGACTGGGGCGAGCACGGCAGCTGGCGCTGGCGCGGCCATGCCTGCCACTGGCGGCGGCTCGGCCGCGAAGGCCATCCGCCCCTGGTGCTGCTCCATGGCTTCGGGGCGAGCAGCGGCCATTGGCGCCGCAATGCCGCCGACCTGGCCGATGCCGGCTGGTGCGTCTTCAGCCTCGATCTGCTGGGGTTCGGGGCCTCGGATCAACCGGCACTGCGATTCGACAACCGACTCTGGGCACGGCAGCTGGAGGGATTCCTGCGGGAGGTGGTGGGGGAGCCTGCGGTGCTGGTGGGCCACTCGCTCGGTGGCCTGGTGGCCCTGAGCTGCGGGGTGTTCTTTCCGGAGGGGGTGCGAGCCGTGGTGGCGGCGCCCCCCCCCGACCCCACCCTGGTGATGGCCGATCCCCGGGCCCCCGGCGCAGCACCACGGCGGCGACCCTGGCGGCGCCGCCTGCAACGCCTCAGCGTGACCTGGCTCTGCCGGCTGCTTCCCCTGGAGCTGCTGGTGCCCCTGCTGGCCCGCCGCCCCCTGCTCGGGCTGGGCATCCAGAGCGCCTACGCCCGGCCGGTGCACCACGACGGGGAGCTGCACCGGCTGATCGCCCACCCGGCCCGACGCCCCGGCGCGGTGCGCGCCCTGCGGGCGATGAGCATCGCCATGGCGCTGCGTCCCCACGGCGCCACAGCGCCGGTGCTGCTGAAGCGCCTGGGGATGCCCCTGCTGCTGATCTGGGGCGGGTCTGACCGACTGGTGCCGCTGGCGGTGGCCCACCAGTGCCAGCGGCTGCAGCCCGGGCTGGCCCTGCGGGTGCTGCCGGGGGTGGGCCACTGCCCCCATGACGAACACCCCGACGCCTTTCATGGGGTGTTGCTGCCCTGGCTGGCGGAGCTGCGCTGAGGGTCGCTGCGACGTAGTTTGGGATCGACCAGAAGCACCCCAGCGCAGGCAGCGGCGGCACGAACCCATGAAGCACACCCTTTCGGTGCTGGTCGAGGATGAATCGGGTGCCCTGAGCAGGATTTCGGGCCTCTTCGCCCGGCGCGGCTTCAACATCGAGAGCCTTGCCGTCGGCCCTGCCGAGCACCGCGGTGTTTCGCGGCTGACCATGGTGGTGGAGGGCGATGATCACACCCTCGAGCAGATGAGCAAACAGCTCAACAAGCTGGTCAATGTGCTCGGGGTGATCGATCTCTCCACCATCCCCGCCGTCGAGCGGGAACTGATGCTGCTCAAGGTGTCGGCCCCGGCGGAGAACCGCGGCGCCATCTTCGATCTGGTCCAGGTGTTCCGCGCCAAGGTGGTCGATGTGGCCGACGATGCCCTGACGCTGGAAGTGGTGGGCGATCCGGGCAAGCTGGTGGCCCTGGAGAGCCTGCTCGAAAGCTACGGCATTCTTGAAATCGCCCGAACCGGCAAGGTGGCCCTGGAAAGGGCCTCCGGGGTCAACACCGAATGGCTCAAGGCCACGGCCTCCCGCAAACGCGTCCCCGCCTGACTGAGCGCGAAGCCCGGCAATCCTCGATCGCTTGAACCCCCAAGGCCGCGCTGAGCAGGACTTGGGCCTTGTCAGGATCCGCTTGACACCCACGGCGAGGGGATCCCGAGCCCAGTCCTCGGAGGCGGGTGGGCCTGGGATGAGAATGGAATTGCAGCCAGGCCCGGTGAGAAGCGGACTCAGGGATTGGGCTTGCCCTTCACCAGGGTGCCACCCTCGAGCAGACGCGCACGGCTGATGCGGTCGCCCTGGCGGATCGCATCGACCACCTCCATGCCCTGCTCCACTCGGCCGAACACCGCATAGCGTCCGTCGAGCTCCGGGAGCGCCTCAAGGGCGATGTAGAACTGGGCGCTGGCTGAATCGGGGGCTGCGGATCGGGCCATCGCCACCGAACCTCGCTGGTGGGTCAGGGAGAGATCCCTGGCGGCCACCGGTGAGGTGATGATCGCCCCATAGCTGGGCTGGGACTCGGTCTTGCGGCGCAGCTCCAGAGGGATGAAGCGTGCCTCACCGCTTCCGGGCTCGATGAAGCTGCCGGTTCCGTACTGGCTCGCGGGGGTCTTGGGATCGGCGCTCTGGGGATCCCCCCCCTGCACCACAAAGGGCACCGGATCGCGCACCACCCGGTGGAAGACGGTGCCGTCATAAACACCTCGCCGCACCAGGTCCACAAAATTGCCCGCCGTGAGCGGCGCATCGCGGCCCTCCAGCCGGATCCGGATCTCTCCCCGGCTCGTCTCCAGGCTCACCAGGGCGGTGCCGCTCAGGCAGGGCACCGGCGTGATCCCACAGCCGGCGGCGGTGCTGGTGGTGGGCTGGGCGGCGCAGGCCGACAGGCTCAGGGGGATCACCACCAGGGTGAAGACCAGAACCGCCAGCCGCAGCGGGCGCAGGGGAGCGGAGAGCATCGATGGAGCCAGGGAGAGGATGGAACGGAGCGGGCCATCGCCGAAAAGGCCCGATCGATGGACAGGTGGAAGCGGCCAGGCCGCTGGGGGAGATCAAGAGCCTCAGGGATGGAGCAAACCAGCCACGGAAAGGGTTCCCCTGGTCTGGGGCCTCGACTTGCTCAGAAGCGCCGCCACAAGGGATCAGAGCCCCTCGAGGGGCACCCCCAGGAATCGGGCCAGCTCGGCGCCGCTGCGCTCGAGCTCCGCCAGGGGCATCGGTTCCCCGACCCGGGTCAGGGGCAGATCGCGACGACCCTGCACGCGCAGGCTGAGGCGGCGCTGGGGGCTGAGGCCATCGCGCACCTCGACCTTCACCGCCTGGATTTCGCGCAGGGGGATGGCCAGATCAATCCGCTGGCGGAAGGCGCGGCGGCTGATCAGAGCCTGTCCTGAGCCTCGGTCGAAGCGATTGCTGCCTGAACCCACATCCAGGGCAATCACGGTCCAGAGATAGGTGGCCAGCAGCACGGCCGCGGCACCATAGAGGCCCATCACCAGCCCCTGGGGCACCCAGACCAGGTCGGCGGGATGGCCGATCGGCAGCAGGTCGCGGCCGAGACGGCTGGAGAGGGAGGTGAGCAGAAAGCCCACGCCCCCAAGGCTCACAGCCAGGGCCACCAGCAGGTTGGAGAGCCGGCGGGAGCCGATCACCGCCTGTTCGAGCACGGCGGCGGAGGCTGGGGCGCTGTTCGGACGGGCCGACGGTTCTGGGCCGCTGGACGGGGGGCCGGCAGCCGGCTCGCGGGAGGCCATGAAGGGGAGGGTTGGGGCAATGACCGGCCATCCTGGCCTTTCAGGGGAACGGTTGGCGGAGGGAAACGGAAGAAATACCTAAAGCCCAGGGGCAACGGGGATTTCAGCCCGTGTCGAGGCGACGCGGCAACCGTTGAGACGTTGTTACCATCGCCCGGTATCCCACAGCATCGCGGGTTTTCCGCACCGCTTCACCCATGACGATCGCTGCAGGGCGCTTGCCCCAGCGGGGATGGTTCGACGTCCTCGAC
>JBMSXZ010000133.1:0-5649 GCA_049426205.1 Cyanobium sp. | reverse complement strand
CGTTGACGGCCCGGAAGCCGACCGAGGGGAGCTCCTTCTCGACGGAGTAGAAGAGTCCGCCGCCGGCGATGTTCATGAATGGCAGCCGTGCGAGCAGTTCCCCCTCGCTGAAGGTCTTGATCGCCGCCAGGTGCTCCAGGCGGCTCTCGGGCTGTTCTCGGCAAACCAGTGGCTGCCTCGATCAGGGTGAGGCCCATCGGTGCTGCACTCCCGGGGATCGGCCCCAGCAACGTCACGGGCTATTGCCAGCGATGAATGCAGGGCTGAGGTGGTCGAACTGCCTACGCTTGACCCATCAGCAGCCGCCTACTGGCTCAGACGATGCAAGCCTCGGGGGCCCACAACAAGCTGAGACAGGTGGCGTTGAGCCTGCCCACGCTGCCCCAGCTTGAGCAGCAAGGCGAGATCCGGGCTTTTCGGGGGCGCCTCTGCTGGGAAGGAGACCTGGAGGCCCAACGCCTCGACTTCGCTCCGGCAAGTGCCGATCCTGAGCATGGCGGACGGCGATAGCCTCGATCCATGACCAACCCGCAACTCACCAGGAACCTCCTGGAGGTCATCAGGAGCCTCCCGGACGCCGATCGCCGCTGGCTGCTGGAGCAGCTGGGGCAGGACTGCGGCGAGATCGGCAGCGATGAGCTGGCACAGATCGCGCAGGCCGGTCAGGCGTTTGATGACCTTGCCCAGGAGCCTGATCTCTACAGCTTCAATGACGGCGAGCCGATTGCGGCGGGCTGATGCTGGCCCGCTTTGACATCGTCCTGGTGGCGTTTCCGTTCACGGATGGGCCCAACGTCAAGCTCCGCCCAGCGATGGTCATCTGCCTGAGTGAACGCCATCAGGATGGTCTCCTCGCCTTCATCAGCTCAAGGGTTGCAGGATTGGCCCACAGGGATGAGCTGGATATCCCGGCTGATCACCCCCAGTTCAACCAGAGCGGACTGAAGGTGTCCTCCCGTTGTCGGCTGAGCCGCATGACGACCCTGGCGATGCCAGTCATCAAGCGCCGCATCGGATCCTTGCCACCGGATCTCCGGCCTGCCTGTGTTCAGATCCTGCGGGAGATCGTGTGCGCAGCTGATTGAGCGACGCGCCATGTTGCGCGGCCTGGATCCGCTCCGGCCCTCCCACCAGGTCTCTGTGTGGACTCCGCTCCGGCCCGACCCATGGTCGGGGGGCGCCTCAAGGGTGATACGAGCCCGCCGGGATGGACGTTGGCTGCGCTGCGCTCCGCATTGCAGTCGTGGACGGGCCCTTGACCCGCCCCCCGCCGGCTGAGGGGTCCTACACGGAGCCCTCCCATGGCTTCTCTGTCCCGCAAAGCTCAGCTGCAGCAGTTCTCCTGGCAGGTGCTGGATGATCTGGTGTTCTGCAGCGCGCGCTGGCCACGGCTGTCTGAGCTGGCGGCCCAGGTTCTGTTCGAGCAGCAGGCAGCTGCCCCGGCCATGCCGGTTGATCCAGAGCTGGAGGCGCTGCTGCCCTATTGAGGGCTGCCAGCCGGCGGGGCTCCCTCGGGGCCCCTTTTTTTGGTCGCAGTCGCTGCGGACTACCCCCCTTTTCACTTCATCAACCGAAAACTCGTCCGGGCCCCCTCCTGCCCCTCCTCGGAGGCTGTGGTGGTGCGCCGGAACCCCTCGATGCCCCCATCGGCCGACACCTTGATGCCCACTCCGTAGGCGGCCAGGGCCACGGCGGCGGCGCGGCGACCGCCACCGCTGCTGCCGCCGGGCACCTTGAGGATGGCGCCGGCGGCGAGCAGCTGGCCGGTGTGATCGAGGATGGTGGCGCCATCGATGGCCAGGATCTCCTGGCGCAGGCGGCGATCGAGGGCGTGGAACGGACGGCCGTTGATCGCATGCTGCAGCAGGCGCGCCTTGGCCGAGCGCTGGGGTAGGGGCGACGCCTTGCCTGGACGCTGGGGCAGCAGGTGGTCGGCCGGTTCGGGGGCGATCTCCTTGAGGCGAGCCGTGGCATCGGCGTTGAGGATGCCGAGGCAGGCGCCGGTGCCGGCAAAGGAGGCATCGAGGCAGCTGGCATAGACGGCTCGCTTCAGCTCCAGATCGCGGGGCCCGCCCATCTGCTGCACGATCGCCTCCGGCGCCAGAAAGAACCAGCTGCCGGCCCGATGGGCGAACACCAGGGCGCCATGGCGCAGCACCAGCAGTTCATTGGCGCGATTGAGCACCAGGGCCAGGCGGTCGGGGTGCTCGGCGCTCCACTGGGCCACCGCACCGAGCCGCACCGGCGCCAGCGGCGGTGGCTGGGCCGGCGATGCCATGGCGGCATAGGCGAGCAACTGGCCGCCATAGTCGGCCACCAGCATGGTGTCGAAGGAATTGGTGAGCACGGCGCCGAAGTCTTCCGCCCAGGCCTCCTGCAGCTGCACGGCGGGGAGGGGAGCTTCCGCGGACAGAACGGCGCCAAGATGGTCTGCCGCCCGATCTCCCTCGCTGGCCTCATCAAGCGGAGGCAACTCCTCTGGACCAGAGCCCGGCCCTCTCTCCCTCCCGGCCTCCGGCCCGCCAGCTGGCCCCGCGGCTTGCCAGGCGTGGGGTTCCGGCGTGAAGCCCACGGCCGCCACGATCGGCTGGCCCTCGTAGCTGCGGTTCGACCACACCTGCAGCTGATCGATCGCCGCCAGCACGGCGCCTTGATCCACCCCTGCTGGACACAGCGTCTCCACCACCAATCGCCGCGGTAGGCGGGCCATCAGGTCGGCCGCGAACGGGCCGGCCTCGAAGCCTTCCGGCATCGCGGCCACCTGAGCCACAAAGGCCTTGGCCAGCTGCTTCTCGCTCACCTGACCAGGAGCGGTCCTGGCGAAGGGCTGGTCGCGGGTGATCGTGAGGCACCAGATCGTGGCCTGAGTGGGCTTGATTTCGATCGACTGGCGGCCCCGTTCCGCCACCGCAGGGCGCTGCGGGGGCGATGGGCTGGTGCCCGGCACGAGCAAAGCGCCGGAGAACAGCGGCAGCAGGTGCTGCTGCACCAGGGAGCGGAAGGGGGTGGGCTCCATCGGTGGCTCGCGGCGGCCTGGGTTGTGCCTCAAGATTGGCCGATCTTCCGGCCATCTGGCTACCTTTTAACAGCGTCAGCGCTGAAGCAGAAAGCTACAGGTCGCAGGCATCACCCGTAAACATCAGTGCGGTTGGGCCGAGCTGCAGGCAGCCGGCGGCTTGCAGGTGATCGGGGAGCACATCCGGTGGTCTGCCCACATGTGTGGGGTTTGACCTTACCAACTGCGGCCATGCCCTCCACCGGTTGCAGCTCCTGGTGCGAGCAGACGCCCTTGAACCGCTCATCACTCATCGGCTCCCTGCAGTTGCACGAAACTGTGTGATGGTGCTTGGTTGCGGACCGTACGCCAGCGGTGATGCCAAATGCCACTGCTCAGTCAATCCAGGCAATCCATCCGTGCTCAACTTGAGCTGCTCGAGAGGCCGAATGTCCCGAATACAAGTTGGGCTTCAGGCTGAAACGCTTCCAATCGTCCATTCAGCGAGCTTGGCCAACTTGCTGGAGAGAACCATGGGGCTGCTGGACCGGTTTTTTGCTAACCCTTGCGGTTGTTCCCCAGCTGCATGGTTATCGTGGCCCCGAGCAGAGTCGTCACGATGACCGGATGTTTCGCTCCACCACCTCCGCCTGTTTCATGGTGACCACCAGCCAGGATGCAATCCCGCCCAGAAGTCTGGAGACAGCCCGTACCTGGTTGCGGCAGGAACTCGAGATCAGGCATCTCCCCTCCCTGCCCGAAGACATCGCCGATGGTCTCTTTTTGCAGGGACGCAGCGCCTGGACGTTTCGCTATGAAGTGCTCCAAGTGACTGCCCTGGAGGAGGCCTGGCGGCTGGAGGTCCAGATCACAGCCCTCTTGAAAAAAGAATTTAAGCCCTATCTGGATCAACAACGCTACTTCTATACCGCAGAACTGGTGCTCGCCAAAGCTGATGAGTGCCCAATCCAGCTGTTTATCGCGCCTGCTGAATCGCTGCCCTGACCAACCTCGATCCGAGCTTTTTCCTGGCCCTCCCGGTAGTCACTCGCGACCATGGTCCTGCGTGCGACAGAGTTGCAGATCGGTCGGTCTGCTCCTGGCCAGGGCGCGTGGGACGGAAAGGAGCACGGTCCTCAGCAACCGCCAAGCCAACCATGACCCCACCACGCCGCGCGAGCTGCCACCTGGCATGGGCCGGCGGCCCCGTTCCGCCACCGCTGGCCGCTGCGGGGGCGATGGGCTGTGCCCGGCACGAGCAAAGCGCCAGAGAACAGCGGCAGCAGGTGCTGCTGCACCAGCGAGCGGAAGGGGGTGGGCTCCATCGGTGGCTCGCGGCGGCCAAGGGAGACCCCCATATTGGCCCACCCTCAGGCCGCAGCCGGGCTGCCAGCCTGCACCATTGCCACCGCTAAACCAGGCATCTTCTGGAAGGCGACATCGCCCGTGACCATCACGGCGGTGGGGCCGAGCTGCTGGCAGCAGGCGGCCTGCAGGGCATCGGGTGTGCGCAGGAGGTGATCCGCCCGCAGCAGCGTGGCCTGCTCCACCACCGCGGCCGTGAGCCCCACCCATTGCAGATCCGGCCGCGAAAAGAAGCCCTCGAACCGCTCCAGGGCAGAGGCATCGCGGCGACGCAGGGGCCCCACGCGGCATTCGAGCCAGCTCAGGCGACTGACGGCCAGACGGAGAACTCCCCCGGAGGCGTGCGCCGTGGCAGCAAGCTGCCGGAGTTGCCGCTTCACCGCCTCCGCCCACACCGCTTCGCCTTCCACCGCGTCGATCACGGCGCTGGCATTGAGGAAGGCGATCAGCAGTCGCGCTGTTCGTTGAGGTCAGCATCGATGGCGTCGCGGCTTCTGCCGGCCGCCGCCGCGGGCAACTCCAGCAACCAGTCCAGGCAGGAGGGGCCGGCAGGTTCCGGCTGGGCCGCCGAACGCTGCAGCCGCTGGTAGTCGTCAGCGCTGAGCACCACGGCGGCGGGCCGGTTGCGCTTGAGCAGATGCACCGGACCGGCCCGCAAGGCTTCCTCCACCGCCGCGATGCCGCGCCGCTTGAGCTCAGCGGAGCGGAGCACGTTGAGCGGTGGCTCGCCCATGGGACCCGGTGTGGGCTGCAGACCCAGGCTAAGGCCCGAGCGATGGCTCTGGTACTGAAAACAGTACTGATGTGCCGATGGGGTCGCAAGAGTGGGCTGTTAGGGGCGCTGATGTGAAGGATTCCCTGAATGCTGCTGGCTCCCCATCTCCAGCCAGTGCAGCCGACCGCTTTCATCGCCGGCTACCAGGAGCCGGTGGGTGGGGACCCAGGCCAGGGCAGTGATAGGGGCATCGGCCACGAAGAGCACGCGGGGGGAGCCATCGGGGCGGCGGGGATCCCAGAGGCGGATGGTGTTGTCGCCAGAGCCAGAAGCGAGGCGCCCATCGCCCAGCACCACCAGGGCATTCACGTAACCCTGATGCCCCTGGAAGACGGCGCTGCAGGAGCCGCTGGCCGGATCCCACAGGCGGATGGTTTGGTCGCGTGAGCCAGAAGCGAGGCGCCCATCGCTCAGTACCACCAGGGCGTTCACGTAATCCTGATGCCCCTGGAAGACGGTGCTGCAGGAGCCGCTGGCCGGATCCCACAGGCGGATGGTGTTGTCATCGGAGCCA
>JBMSXZ010000132.1:0-5799 GCA_049426205.1 Cyanobium sp. | reverse complement strand
CGATGAGTCACACGGTGTCGGATCTGCTGGAGGTGCTGCTGCTGGCCAAGGAGGCCGGCCTGGTGGATCCGATGGCGCAGCGCTCCGATCTGCTGGTGGTGCCGTTGTTTGAAACGGTGGAAGACCTCAAGGCCGCCCCGGCGGTGATGGAGCGGCTGTTCAGCGAGCCCTTCTACCGGCAGCTGATCGCCAGCACCAGCCCCACCGGCCGGCCGTTGCAGGAGCTGATGCTCGGCTACTCCGACAGCAACAAGGATTCCGGCTTCCTCTCCAGCAACTGGGAGATCCACCAGGCGCAGATCGCCCTGCAGCAGCTGGCCGCCCAGCACGGCGTGGCGCTGCGTCTGTTCCACGGCCGCGGCGGTTCCGTGGGTCGCGGCGGTGGCCCGGCCTATCAGGCGATCCTGGCCCAGCCCAGCGGCACCCTCAACGGCCGCATCAAGATCACCGAGCAGGGCGAGGTGCTGGCGTCGAAATATTCCCTGCCCGAGCTGGCGCTCTACAACCTCGAAACCGTGTCCACCGCGGTGATCCAGAACAGCCTGATCACCAGCCATGTGGATGACACCCCCGACTGGAACGAGCTGATGGCCCGCCTGGCGGCCTCCTCCCGCAGCCACTACCGCGCCCTCGTGCACGAGAACCCTGATCTGGTGGCCTTCTTCCAGCAGGTCACCCCGATCGAGGAGATCAGCAAGCTGCAGATCTCCAGCCGCCCGGCCCGGCGCAAGAGCGGCGCCAAGGATCTCTCCAGTCTTCGGGCCATTCCCTGGGTGTTCGGCTGGACCCAGAGCCGCTTTCTCCTGCCCAGCTGGTATGGGGTCGGTGCGGCCCTGCAGAAGGAGCTGGAGGAGGATCCCGGCCAGATGGAGCTGCTGCAGCTGCTCTACCAGCGCTGGCCTTTCTTCCGCATGCTGATCTCCAAGGTGGAGATGACCCTCTCCAAGGTTGATCTGGAGCTGGCCCAGCACTATGTCCGCGCCCTTGGTCGGGCCGAAAACCGCGAGGCCTTCGAAGCGATCTTCGCCACAATCGCCCAGGAATTCACCCTCACCCGCGATCTGGTCCTGCGGATCAGCAACCACAGCCGCCTGCTCGATGCCGATCCCGCCCTGCAGCTGTCGGTGGATCTGCGCAACCGCACGATCATCCCCCTGGGTTTCCTGCAGGTGGCCCTGCTGCGTCGCCTGCGGGAACAGAACCGGCAGCCACCGATGAGCGAAGGGCCCAGCCATGGACAGAGCGGTGGCGATGAGCGCACCTACAGCCGCAGCGAACTGCTGCGCGGTGCCCTGCTCACCATCAACGGCATCGCGGCCGGCATGCGCAACACCGGTTGAAACCACCACCGGATCGCCCCCTTCCCCTTGATTCCCTTTCGCCCTGCCATCGCCCCGCCCCGCCTGCCGGAGGGCTACACCCTCCTCCAGGAGCCCGATGGGATGGGGTCTCCTGGCCGAGGCGGGCTCTCTGAACGCATCAGCGAGGAGCTCAACCGGCTGCTGCTGGCCTGCGGTGATCAGCCCCGCAGCCACGAACGCTGGCAGGCCACCCTGGAGCGGAGCAGCTGGTCTCTGCGGGTCTGCGATCCCGAGGCCAAGACCGTGGGCTTCCTGCGAACCACCAGCGACCAGGCCCTCAATGCCAACCTCTGGGATCTGCTCACCGATCCCAGCGACCCCGCCCGCGATGCCGTGCTCACCGTCCTGGTGCGTACGGCCCTGGGCCGCCTGCGCCGGGAGTTGGGGGGCTGCAGCATCTCCGTCTCGGCACCGCCGGAGGCGATCGCGGCCCTGAGCAGCGCTGGCTTCCTGCTCGATCCCGGCGGCATCCGCGCCATGGGGCTTGCCCTGCGGCGCCATTGATCCAGCCCACAGCCTGGCCTCGTTCAGCGCCGCCGCCTGGGCTAGGAACAGTCGCAGGTCAAGGGCGCCACAGGGGCCAGGGCTGAGTTCCAGATCGCACCGGTCGCTGTGGCGGTCACCCGCGTGGGTGGTGCGACCAGCCAACAAAAGGCCCCCGCCGTGGCGGGGGCTGCCCTGCGGGGTCCCTGGGTCAGAACGAGCATGGAGGGACTCGAACCCCCGACACTCAGAACCGGAATCTGATGCTCTATCCAACTGAGCTACATGCCCAACCCGTGCCGGACACCAGGTAAGAGGGATGGGCTACCAACGGAAGGCTGGCGGCACCGGCGGCAGCGCCGGCCTGACGGCCGACCCATCGACTCTGACCTGAGCTTACACGCGGTCCAGGCGTGCCCGTCCTGCACGGCCATTCGGCGCGCAGCCGCACGGGATCCCAGGCGGTACGTTGTGCCCCAGCCGCCCCAGACCCATCCGGCTGCATCGCCTGGAGCTGCACGACTTCCGCAACATCGGCGGCCTGCAGCTGGAGCTGCAGGCGCCCCGCCTGCTGGTGACCGGGGCCAACGGCGAGGGGAAATCCAACCTGCTCGAGGCGGTCGAGCTGCTGACCAGCCTGCGCTCCCACCGCTGCGGCAACGACCGGGATCTGATTCGGCACGGCGCCCCGATCAGCAGGCTGCGAGCGACCACCGACGAGGGCGATCAGCTCGACCTGGAGCTGCGCCGCCAGGGGGGGCGGCAGGCCCGCCGCAACGGCCTGAACCTGGAGCGCCAACTCGACCTGATCGGTCCGCTGCGCTGCGTCGGCTTCAGCAGCCTCGATCTGGACCTGGTGCGGGGCGAACCCGCCCAGCGGCGTCAGTGGCTCGACCGGGTGGTGCTGCAGCTTGAACCGGTCTACGGAGCCCTGGTGAGCCGCTACGGACGCCTGCTGCGCCAGCGCAGCCAGCTGCTGCGCCGCGGCCTGGCGGCAGGCCAGCGGCAGGCCCTGCTTGATGCCTACGACCAGCAGATGGCGGTGGTGGGCACCCGGCTGCACCGGCGCCGCCAGCGGGCCCTGGCCCGCCTCGCTCCCTTGGCTCAGCACTGGCAGGGCCGCCTGGGCGGCAATGCCGAAGCGCTGGAGCTGAGGTATCACAGCGGCACCCCCCTGGCGCCGCAACCGCTGTCCTCGGAGCAACCCGGAGAGGAGAACCGGGAAGAGGAGATCTGGCAGCAGGCCCTGATCCTGGGGTTGCGCCGCCAACGGGGCGAGGAGGAGCGGCTGGGCCACTGCCAGGTGGGTCCCCAACGCGATGAGATCGGCCTGCTGCTGGGGGGCAGCCCGGCCCGCCGCTACGGCTCGGCGGGCCAGCAGCGCACGCTGGTGCTGGCCCTGAAGCTGGCCGAGCTTGAGCTGGTGGGGCAGGTGGTGGGCGAACCACCCCTGCTGCTGCTTGACGATGTGCTGGCCGAACTCGACCCTCGCCGCCAGCAGCTGCTGCTGGAGGCCGTGGGCGAAGGACACCAGTGCCTGGTGAGCGCCACCCATCTCGACGGCTTCAGCGGGGGCTGGCGGGCCCGGGCCCAGCTGGTGCGGATGGAGCAGGGCAAGCTGCAGCCCGGCTGAACTGGAGGAGGTCTGTGGGCAATGCAGCACAGGGACCGGCCTTGGTCGACCGAACCGGTCCAGGGGCCCCTCCAGCCCCTATGGTGGTGGGCTCATTGCCTGGATTCGATGAACCAGCGCCTGGCCAGCCTGCACCCCAACCCCGGATGGGGTGGTGACGACGCTCCCAAGCCCAACCCGACATCCGCCATCAGCGACGCGGTAGGGAAACACTGCATCCTCGAGCTCTACAACTGCGACAGTTCACGGCTCGATGACGAAGCTTTCCTCAGGGAAACCATCACCACAGCAGCGAAACGTGCTGGTGCAACCCTGCTCAACCTGATCACCCACCGCTTCGAACCGCAGGGTGTCACGGGGCTTGCCCTGCTGGCCGAATCCCATATCTCTATTCATACGTGGCCGGAATCCGGCTACGCCGCCGTGGATGTGTTCACCTGTGGGGATCACACCATGCCCGAGCGGGCCTGCCAGGTCTTGGTTGAAGAGCTGGGCGCGGCCGATCACAAGCTCACCAGCTTCCGCCGCGAAACGCCGGGTTCGATCGCCAACAGCGAGCGAGAACCACTGCTGGCTGCGTGCTGAACCCCAGCCGATCCCGCTCCATCCCGGCCTGCTGAGGAGGCAAGCCCAGGGCTCACGGCCCTGAGGCTTCCTCCCAGCCCGTGCTGGTGGCTGCCGACCTGGAGACCGCCAGGTCGCGGTTGAGCTTGCCGCTGACCAGGCCCTCCAGGTCGAGGGCGACGGCCGAAAAACCGAGATCTCGGAACATGGCCACCAGGCGCTCCCGGAAGCCCCCCCGGCCCAGCAGCTCCAGGGCTGTTGCCAGCTCGCCGGACGCCAGCTCAATGCGGGCCGTCTCCCCCTGGCTGCGCACCCGCAGCTCCCGAAACCCCGCCTGCAGCAGCCAGGCCTCGGCCGCGGCCACCCGCTGCAGCCGAGCCTCGCTGATCGGTTCGCCGTAGGGGAAGCGGGACGCGAGGCAGGGCTGGGCAGGCTTGTCCCACCAGGGCAGGCCCAGGGCTCGCGACAGGTGTCGCACACCCTGCTTGTCGATGCCGGCCTCAGCCAGGGGGGAGATCACGCCCCGTTCCCCCGCGGCCCGTAGTCCGGGCCGGTGATCGGACAGATCGTCGTGATTCACCCCATCCACCACCACCGCACCGGGCCTGGTGGTGGCGAGCACGGCCAGCAGCCCATGGAGCTGGCTTTTGCAGGCGTAGCAGCGGTCGCTGGGGTTGCTGGCGTAGGCGGGATCGTCCAGCTCTGCGGTCGCCAGCTCCCGGTGGGCCACCCCAAGCCAGCTGGCCTGGGCTCTGGCCTCCGCCAGCAGATGGGGGGCCAGGGCCGGGGACACCCCGGTCACCGCCAGGGCCTTTGATCCGAGCCGCCCCTGGGCGAGGGCCGCCACCAGGGCGCTGTCGACGCCACCGGAGTAGGCCACCAGCACGCTGCCGAGCCCATCGAGACGTCGACAGACCCGCCCGTAGGCCGCCTCCAGGGGCGGGGGGAGGGATTCGAGCAGGGTGAGGGGAGGGCGCTCCGGCCGTTCTGCGGTCATGGTTCGATCCTGGCAAGGCGATGGGCTGACTGCGGCGCCGGGGGGGAGTGCCCTGGGTAGCATCCGGCCAGTAGGTCTCGCCATGGCGTCCTCCTCCAGCCGCACCCAGTCACCGCAGCGAGGCACGGGCCGTGGCATCGGCATCCGCACGGCCGCCGGCAGCGATGAGCGGGTCCACGGCCAGCTGCACGTTTACGACGGCGATGGCAAGGGCAAGAGCCAGGCGGCCCTTGGGGTCGTGCTGCGCACCATCGGCCTGGGAATCTGTGAGCGGCGACGCACCCGCGTGCTGCTGCTGCGCTTCCTGAAGGGTCCGGGCCGCTCCTACGACGAGGACGCGGCGATTGAAGCCCTGCAGCAGGGGTTCCCCCATCTGATCGACCAGGTGCGCACGGGTCGTGGTGAGTATTTCAGTGCCGAGCAGGCCAGTCGCTTCGACCGTCAGGAGGCTCAGCGGGGCTGGGACATCGCCAAGGGGGCGATCGCCAGCGCCCTCTATTCGGTGGTGGTGCTCGACGAGCTCAACCCTGTGCTTGATCTCGGCCTGCTCGATACGGCCGAGGTGGTGCGCACGCTGGCCGCCAAACCTGAGGGGATGGAGGTGATCTGCACCGGGAGGGGCGCCCCGCCCCAGCTGGTGCAGCTGGCCGATCTGCACTCCGAGATGCGGGCCCACCGGCGCCGCAGCCCCGACCAGCAGGCGGCGGGCTCCGATCCCGACGGCGCCACCGCGGATCGCGGCCTGGATGGCATCGAGATCT
>JBMSXZ010000131.1:0-5803 GCA_049426205.1 Cyanobium sp. | reverse complement strand
AACTCTGGCGGGCCTGGGTCGCACCACCCGGGCGCTGACGGGGCGGTTCTGAGGGGAGCCGCCATTGCGGGGCGCTGCTCAGGCCTGCCGATTGAGGATGGGGCGGACCGCCTCGCCAACTGTTGTGAAGAACTCGAGCTCTTCATCGGAAATCGTGATGTGGAATTCGGCTTCCACTGCAAGCTTGAGCTCGGCAGCGCAGTAGATGTCTCCGCCAAGATCGCCTATCAGGCTGGAGTTCATCGTGATCTCATCGATGTCTTCTTCGAATAGATTAAGCCGGCAAAGCCAATCATGTGATCGATGATCTGCTGTTCGGGCTCGGTGGCCATCCGTGTTGATAAGACTTGCGAATAGATGTTATCACGCTTTCGGATTTTGTCTCGCTTGGTGGTTGGCCGATCATCACGCTTCAGGCCGAATCTGTTGTCAGGGCGATAGGGGTCTCAGTCCTGTTGCTTTGATGGTGTTGTTGATTGTCTTTCTGGTTGCGTTTCTGGTTGTGTTTCTGGTTGCGTTTCGATGCCGCTGGGATCTGCCTGGTGGGCGAAGGCTCTGGCCGGGCGCAGTTCGTAGCGCAGCCAGCGGCAGTCGATGCCGCCGTTGCTGATCGGCAGCCGGCGGCTGGCTTTCATGCGCAGGTGGCGGGTCAGTTCCGGGTTGCCGCTCAGCAGCCAGAGGGTCCAGCCGCCGCAGCACTGGCGCAGCCGTTCGCCCAGCGCCCCATGCAGCGCCTCCGCCTCCTCACGCTCCCCCAGCCGCGCGCCGTAGGGGGGATTGCAGACCACCAGTCCCACCCCGGGCGGTGGTTCGAGCTGGCGGGCATCGCCCAGGCGCAGCTCGATCCAGTCGGCCACGCCGGCGGCCTCGGCATTGCGGCGCGCCTGGGCCAGCACATCCGGATCGCGCTCGATTCCCAGGATCGGCGCCAGGGGCCGGCCATCGGCCAGCGTGGTGCGGGCCAGGGCCCGGGCCTGCTCTTCTTCGCGCCGCCAGCACTCGGGGTCGAAATCGGGCCAGCGCTGCAGCTGGAAGGGCCGATCAAGACCGGGGGCGCGGCCGAGGGCGGCGCAGGCGGCCTCGATCAACAGCGTGCCGGAACCGCAGAGGGGATCGACCAGGGGCACCGTGCCATCCCAGCCGGTCAGGGCGATCAGGCCGGCGGCCAGGTTTTCCTTGAGCGGTGCCAGTCCCATGGCGGCCCGGTAGCCGCGGCGGTGCAGGCTGCCAGCACCGCTGCCGCCACCACCGCCACCCTCGAGACTCAGGATCGCGGTGCCGCCGTTGCCGCCTGAGGGGCCGCCATCGAGCCCGCCACCGCTGGGGCGGCCGGGGCTCAGGTGCAGGTGCAGCACCAGATCGGGATGCTGCAGATCCACCGTCGAGCGCTCACCCCAGTGCTGCCGCTGCCAATCCACCAGCGCGTTCTTCACCTCCAGGGCGGTGTAGTGGCTGTGGTTGAGCTCCGGCAGGCTGCCGCTGGCCTCCACCTTGAAGCTGCACTGCGGCGGCAGCCACAGGTCCCAGTCGGCGGAGGCCTGCACCCCCTGGCGCAGCTCGCGCCGGTTGCGGCAAGGGAAGCGGGCCAGCTCCCGCAGAAAGCGGAAGGGGAGGCGGGCGCGCAGGTGCAGCCGGTAGAGGCCGGCCAGGTCGGTGTGGCAGGACACGGCGCGGCGCAGGGGCCGCACCTCCTCGGCGCCGAGGGCCGCCAGCTCGGCCGCGGCAACCTCCTCCAGGCCAGGCGGCACCACGGCGATCACCTGGAAGCTGGCGGCCGTGGCGGGGTGGGGGCTCATCGCTCCACTGTGGCGCTTCCCATCGATTCGGGCTCTTGCGGCTCTTGCCGGCCCCTCGTTTGGGGCTGATTCAGCGCCGCAGCGCAACCGGCAGGGCGCTGACGATCGCCTACGAACACGGCCAGATCCCGCAGGCGATCGGCCGCCTCAAGGAGGTGCATCCCGGCATGGCGACCATGACCGCTGTGGGCCTCGATTCCTCTGTCCTGCGGCGGCCACCACGGGATCGTCAGCCCCGAGGGGGTGGTGCCCAACGATGACACCGCGGCGATCTGCTGCCAGCCGGCGCTGGCCCGGGCCACAGCTGAGCTGATCGGTCCTGGCGACAGGATTGAGGCCGGGTGGGCGCCAGCCGCGAGGCCATCGCTGCGGAGGGCTTTGAGCATCTGGGCATGATCAGCACCACTGTCATGGAAGGATCTGCCTGCTCAATCCCCTTCCGGGAGGCGCTTGATTCGGTGCCGCGGACCGCTGCCGGCAAGCCAATCTCAAACGATAATGCCACCGATCAGAGGGGCCGGCCAACGGCCGCGAGGCCATCCTGGACTGCCAGCACGATCAACCCGAAGGGGCCGACATCCTGATGGTGAAGCCGGGTCTGGCCTATCTCGACACCATCTCACTCCTGCGACGCGGCGACCTGGCTGCGGCAGGGGGGAGGGGGCCAGGCCGTGCCCTGTGCGCTGCAGGACGCACTGAACCGTGAGTGAGGCGTCGCTGGCCGGAATCCGACTGCGGCGAGCCGCCCCCTGGCTTGCGACCGCCCTCTTCCTGGCGGCGATCACGGCTCTGGGCCAGGCCAGCGGCCTGAAGCTGCTCCTGTTCCCCGAACTCGGGGCTCTCGCCTCCGTGGTGTTCAGCGATCCAGCCAGCCGCTGGGCCCGTTCGCCCCTGATGCTGGTGCTGACGCCGTCGCTCACGGCGGTGCTGGGTGTCGCGGTGAGTGCCTCTCTCCCCTACGGCCCCCTGTCGGTGCTGCTGGTGGTGGCCGCCGGCCTGCTGGTGCTGTGGGGCCTGCGCTCGCCGGTGGCGCCGGCGCTCTCGGCGGGCTATCTGCCGCTGGCCCTGGGGATCCATGACTGGACCTATCCCCTGGCGATCCTGCTGGGGACGTCGGCTCTGGTGCTGGTCTCGAGGCTGCAGGGGCTTGGCCAGCGCCATCCCCCTGGCCGCGGCGTTGCTCCCTCGGCAGCGGCTTCCACCGCTGACTCACGATCCGCCGCCCACGGAGCCCTCCCCGCAGCCAGGGGTCCTGGACTCCACCAGCCGTTGCCTTCGCCACGGATCTGGCTGCTGCCGCTGCTTGTCGTCCTGGCGGGGGCCCTGGCTCTCGGCCAGCTGCTGGGCACCCGCCTGGTGCTCTATCCGCCCCTGCTGGTGATCGCCTGGGAGACCCTCGTCCATCGCGACCGCATCCCCTGGCGGAGCCGGTTCGTTGCCCTGCTGTCCGCCACCACCCTGGCGGCCGCCCTTGGCCTGTGGCTGGCCCTCAGCTTCGGGGCGAGGCACGCACCGGCCGCGTTTCTGGCGGTGCTGGTCACAGCGGTGCTGCTGCGCGGGCTGAGGCTCACCTGCCCGCCCGCCTTCGCGGTGGCCCTGCTGCCGCTGGTGTTGCCGCAGCCGCCGCTGGCCTATCCGCTGTTCGTGCTGGTGGGTGGGGCCTGGCTGGTGGCGGTGGCTGAAGGCTGGCCCAGCCGCTGGCGCCAGGAGCGGCCCCGCGCTGAGCGTTCCTGAGGATGCAGCCCACCACGAAGGGCGAGCGGACCATCGCGGCCGCCCCCGGGCCAGGCCGAGACCGGCCCGGGGGGCGGTGGCCTGGAGATCGCCTGCGCTGCAGCTCCAGGCGCTTTGCAGCGGCTGGCCCGCCGCGCCAACGGGTTCGATCCCTGCGGCTGCCCCTAGCCTGAAAGCCAGCGCCGCCTTCCGGCCCCATGCTCGCTCCGCTTCGCCCCCAGGAGCCCACGCCGCCGCAGCACGCTTCCCAAGCCCTCCCCCTCGGGATGCCGGAGGCGCTCAGCCTGCCCATCGGGCTCTGCAGCGACCTGCGCTTCACCCCCGAGCAGTTCGAGGCGCTGTGCCAGGCCAATCGCGAGGCGGTGCTGGAGCTGGCCGCCGATGGTTCCCTGATCCTGATGACCCCCACCGGCAGCGAAACGGGCGGTCGCAATGGTGCCCTCAGCGGCCTGCTCTGGCAGGCCCTGCGCGCCAGCGGACTGCCCATGAAGCTGTTCGACAGCTCCACCGGCTTCCGCCTGCCGGACGACTCGGTGCTCAGCCCCGATGCCGCGTTGGTGGCACTCGATCGCTGGCAGGCCCTGAGCGCCGACCAGCGCCGTGGCTTCGCCCCCCTCTGCCCCGATCTGGTGGTGGAGCTGGCCAGCCCCGGCGACGAAGGCCCCCGCGGGCTCACGGCTCTGAGAGAGAAGATGGCCGCCTATCAACGCAACGGCGCCCGGCTGGGCTGGCTGCTGATTCCCGCCGAGCGGGCGGTGGAGGTGTGGGGGCGGCTTGCTGATCCTCCGCATGAACCCTCCAGGATTGAGAAGGCCACCCGCCTGGATGGAGGCCCTGAATGTCCGGGGCTGGTGATCGAGCTGGAGGAGATCTGGGCGGGGTGAGGGGGCCACTTCAGGGCTGCGATGGCCGCGGCTTTCTGCCCCGTGCTTTCGGCCCGCGTGAGCAGCGGCAGTGGGCAGGTGGTGCAGGCCAGAACGCTTTCATCGACCGCCCCAGCTCAGCGCTGCCACAGCCAGCGGCTGTCTCGCTGCAGGGCGGCGGCCATGGCTGAGCCGCTGGCCAGCAGCTCGGCGTGTTCGCTGGGGGTGAGCACCAGGGCATCGCAGCTGAGCGGCAGCTCCGCCAGGGGCCAGGCCAGCAGGCGCTGGTGCTGCGGGCCGCTGCTGCCGGCATCGATCAGCAGCAGATCGAGATCGCTGCCAACGCCAGCGTCACCCCGCCCGTAGCTGCCGAACAGGCCCACCCTCTCCAGGCCGGGATGCTCGGCGGCCACCTGGACGGCCCAGTGGCGCACCTGGTTGAGCACCTGCTCCGGCTCAGGCCAGCGCAGCAGCGATTGCGTCAACGATCGAACGGGCATGCCGTCGAGCGTCCTCGCTTTGCAGCCGGCCGAAATGGTCGGTGGGGGCTCCGTCGGGAAGGCTATCGGGGCAGCGCGTGGGGATGTACAGCGCATCCAGGATGCGCAGGCGGTCCTCCAGATCGCTGACGCTGGCTGCCAGGGCGGCGGCGACGGCCGGCGGCAGATCACGCCAGGAGCGCCCGAGGCCGTGGCCCCAGGCCTGCTGGCCATGGGCGAGGTGCAACCCCTTCAGGGCCTTCTCCACCGCCTGATGGCAGGCGAAGCAAGCCCATTCGTGGTGGCCGGCGGCGGCGCTGACTCCGGCCAGCTCCAGATCGGCCTGCGCCTGATGCAGCCAGTCGGCGGAACGATTCATGGCGCCATTGTCGCGGCCACCCATGGCCAGGTCCCTGGCGTGTGAGCTGGCTAACCCCATGAGCCTGGTCCGCCGGAGCGAGGACGGCCTCAGCAGCGGCATGGGGACAAGGCTGGGGACACCCTTGAGGCGAGCGGAGAGGGGCAGAGCGCCGAGAAGGGAATCGCCGATGACGGCAGCCACAAAAAGCCCTGCCTTTGGCAGGGCTGGAAGGGACATCAGGGGTGCAATCAGGCCTGGGGCGCTGTAGTCACAGGAGTGGCGATGCGCTGGCGCAGACGGCGGCTCCAACCCCAGGTGGCACCGGCCCCGATCAGGGGCAGAGGTCCGGGGGCAGAGGACGGCGGCGCAGATGTGGGGCCATTGAAGTTGCTGATAGTGGTGGAAGCGCCGCCAAAATTAGAATCAGTGGATCGCTGTCTGAACCCAAAAACATCTCCCTGTAGCACGGAAAAAGTAGATGAACCAGACTGATGCGCTACGTTGGGATCGGTAAGTAGGGCTTGCTGAGAATCTCAGACCCACTGCACCGCAGTTGATTCCAGCGGGAAT
>JBMSXZ010000130.1:0-5945 GCA_049426205.1 Cyanobium sp. | reverse complement strand
CCCCCCCCGGTGCTTGGGCGCTGGCTGGATCGCGCTGAAGGTTGGCGGCTGAGGGTTGCGGCCCGGGGGCCAGAGGACTCAAGGGCGGGGGGAGGCCCTGCCCCTCCTGGCTCCTGGCTTGGGTTGGGCTGGATGGCGGCAGGCTGCTGAATCCTGGGAGCCGCCGGCTGGGGGCTGCGGCTGGCGGGGCAGGAGGAGAGGGCCATGGACCCTGCTCCCCTGTCGATTGCCGGCGACCTCCGGGGGGGGGCGACCGATGATCTGCGAAACTCTCCGGTGGTCTCCCGCTCCCTGCGCCGATGTCGAAGCGTCACCCGGTCGTTGCTGTCACCGGTTCCTCCGGCGCAGGAACCAGCACCGTCAAGCGCGCCTTCGAGCACATCTTCAAGCGCGAGGGCATCACCCCCGCCGTGGTCGAGGGCGACAGCTACCACCGCTACGAGCGGGGCCCGATGAAACAGGCCATGGCCGACGCCCTGGCCAAAGGCGAGAACTTCTCCCATTTCGGTCCCGAGGCCAACCTCTTCGACAAGCTCGAGGAGCTCTTCCGCAGCTACGGCGAGACCGGCTCTGGCCAGAAGCGCTACTACCTCCACTCCGTCGAGGAGGCCGCCGAGCACAATGCCCGCCTCGGCACCAACCTCGACCCCGGTCAGTTCACCCCCTGGGAGGAGATTCCCGGCGGCACCGATCTGCTCTTCTACGAGGGCCTGCACGGCGGCGTGAAGGGTGAGGGCTACGACGTGGCCGGCCTGGCTGACCTGCTGGTCGGCGTGGTGCCGATCGTCAATCTGGAGTGGATCCAGAAGATCGCCCGCGACAACCAGGAGCGCGGCTACTCAGCGGAGGCCACGGTCGACACGATCCTGCGGCGGATGCCCGATTACATCAATCACATCTGCCCCCAGTTCAGCCAGACGGACATCAACTTCCAACGGGTCCCGACCGTGGACACCTCCAACCCGTTCATGATCCGCAACATCCCCACCCCGGATGAGTCGTTCGTGATCATCCACTTCCGCAAGGGTGCTCGCGAGAAGTGGGGCATCGATTTCCGTCACCTCCTCGACATGATCCACGGTTCCTTCATGTCTTCGCCCACCTCGATCGTGGTCAACGGCGGCAAGATGGGTTTCGCGATGGAGCTGATCCTCACCCCGATCATCCACCGCATGATCGAGGAGAAAAAGCAGCTCGGCTGAGGCCAGCCTTCCCTTCCGCTCACTCCTGATCGGAACCTGAACCCTCCTTCAACCCCGGCGGATCGGCCTGGCGGGACTACACTCCCGCCAACCGTGCCGATGTGAACGCCAGCCGTCCACGCCGGTCCTGGCCGTTCCGCTGCTTCGGAACCATCAGCACCGATCCCGCCACCGCCATCCCCTTGTTCAACGGGCGCCCACTCGGGCCCGTGGCTGGATTCCCCACCCCTGAAGCTGGCGTTGATCAGCGTCCGCCCGAGCCCACGCCGCCCAGCCCCCCGGCCGGGCCCGTTGTTCGCGGTCCTTCCTTCCTGATCCGCGGCTCCCAGGCCAGCCAGCCCGGTCCGCCGGCCCAGGCAACCTGGTGTGCAGGTCAACCGCGGCTGGATCGGGTCAACAGCGCCGAGCTGCTGCGCCAGGCCCGCGAGGTTTACTTCGCCTACCTCAGTGGTGGAGCTGCGGCGGCGGACCCCCTGGGCATCGTCGTCAGCAACGGGGGGGGCGGTCGGGTGGTGTTCGACCTGCCGGTGCTGCTGCCCGAGGAGCTGTTCGTGCCGATCGATTGGCTCCGCAGCCGCGGTCAGGGCCAGGGTCGTGGCCGCACGGGCCGAGGTGGTGCCACCCCCCGGCCCAGCTTCTGATTCCCCACAACCACCCCACAACTCCCCCACCGTCCTCCCACCGTGCCCTGCCGAGGGGATTCACGGACCTGACCTTCGCATCCCGCCTCCGACCGCCGATGCCTGCGGCATCCCTGACCATTCCCGTGCCCCTCTCCCTGCTCGGTCCCCTTGTGGCCCTGCTCGGAGCCTGCATCGGCAGCTTCCTGAACGTGGTGGCCTGGCGCCTGCCGCGCCAGGAGTCGTTGCTCTGGCCCGCCAGCCATTGCCCCCGCTGCGGCACTCCCCTGGCCTGGCACGACAACCTGCCGGTGCTCGGGTGGTTGCTGCTGGGAGGCCGCTGCCGCCATTGCCATCAACCGATCGCCATCCGCTACCCCCTGGTGGAGCTGCTCTCGGCCGGTCTCTGGCTGGCGGTGCTCCAGGCCCGCCCCGAGGCCATGGGTCCGGCTCCCCAGATCCTGCCCCTGCTCCTGGCTGGCTGGCTGCTGGTCAGCTGGCTGGTGCCCCTGGTGCTGATCGACCTCGACCAGCTCTGGCTCCCCGAACCCCTCTGCCGCTGGGGTCTGCTGCTTGGCCTGGCCGCCACCGCCCTGATCGGGTTTCCCCAGGGCGCCGCCCTCGGCCGCCAGCTGCTGCTGGAGCACCTGCTGGCCGCAGCCCTGGGCCTGCTCGGCTTTGAGGCCGTCAGTGCCCTGGCGGAGAAGGCCCTGGGCAAGCCGGCCCTGGGGCTGGGGGACGCCAAGCTGGCGGCCCTGCTGGGGGCCTGGCTGGGGCTCAGCGGTCTGGCCCTGGCGGTGGCGCTGGCCGTGCTGCTGGGGGCCCTGGTCGGCGGTGTGGCCCGGCTGCTGGGTCGGCTGGGGGCCGGTCAGCCCTTCCCCTTTGGTCCCTGTCTCGCCGCCGGAGCCCTGCTGGTCTGGATCGGTGGATCCGGTGTCTGGTTGCGGCTGTTGCTGCCCTCGATCGCCCCCAGCGCGGGCGCCTGACCCGGCCGGCCTTAAATGGGCCCGGAGAGTTGCCGCCGGCCCCCGGGTCCCCCATCGATGTCCCTGTTCGACTGGTTCGCCGATCGCCGCAAGAACGCCCCGGCCGTACGCCCCACCCAGGGGCCGGAGGGCGACGAGGGCGACGGCCTCTGGAGCAAGTGCTCCCAGTGCGGCCTGGTGGTCTATCGCAAGGATCTGGCTGCCCATGCCCATGTCTGCAAGGGCTGCGGCCACCACAACCGCATCGACAGCGACGAGCGCATCCGCCTGCTCGCCGATGAGGGCAGTTTCGAGGTGATCGATGCCGACCTCGCCCCCACCGACCCCCTGGCCTTCAAGGACCGCCGCGCCTACGCCGATCGTCTGCGGGACAGCCAGCAGAGCACCGGCCTGCGCGATGCCGTCGTCACCGGACTCTGCCGGCTCGAGGGCATGCCCCTGGCCCTTGGGGTGATGGATTTTCGCTTCATGGGCGGCTCGATGGGCTCGGTGGTGGGTGAGAAGCTCACCCGCCTGATCGAGGAGGCCACCGCCCGCCGCATCCCCCTGCTGATCGTCTGCGCCTCCGGTGGTGCCCGCATGCAGGAAGGCATGCTCAGCTTGATGCAGATGGCCAAGATCTCCGGAGCCCTGGAGCGCCACCGCCGGTCCGAGCTGCTCTACATCCCCCTGCTCACCCATCCCACCACCGGTGGAGTGACGGCGAGTTTCGCCATGCTCGGCGACCTGATCCTGGCCGAACCGAAGGCCTTGATCGGTTTCGCCGGGCGCCGGGTGATCGAGCAGACCCTGCGGGAGAAGCTTCCTGATGGCTTCCAGACCGCCGAATACCTGCGCGATCACGGCTTTGTCGACGCGATCGTGGATCGCACCGAGCTGCGCACCACCCTCGCCAGCCTGTTGCGGCTTCATGGCAGCGTGCGGCGCCCGGAGCCGGTGGCCCCATGACCCTGCGCCGCTTCTGGGGAACCGCCCTGGGCCTGGTGGTGCTGATCTCCGTCCTGCTGCCCCTGGGTCCAGCCAACCGGGGCCTGCGTCCCTGGACCAATCCTGGCGTCCGATCGCTCCCACCCCCGTTCGCCCTGGCCAGGCCGGCCCTGCTCCAGCCGGCCCTGGCCGGTCCCGTTGACTGGCGCGAGGTGGAGGCCACGCCGGAAGGGCGCCAGTGGTGGGATGCGGGCAGCCTGCGCCGCGATCGCCGCGGCCAGCTCTCGGTGCTGAGCCGCTTCCAGCCCGCAGCGCCGCCGCCAGAGGAGCCGTCGCCCGCTGACTCCCCGGCGCGCCTCGAGCCCCGGCCGCAGCCGGGCACGCTGTACGTGATGGAGCTCGACTGCGAGCAGGAGCTCTACCGCGACGTGTCCGTCAACGGCATTCCCCACTGGGGTGCGCCATGGCAGCCCGCCGCCGGCGAGAGCCTCACCATCGCCACCCTTCGCGCCGCCTGTGCCGCCGCCCCGCCGCCCCATGCCTGAAGCCCCCGCCTCCCCTCCGCCCCTGAGGGTCGCCCTGGCCGGCCTCGGCTTCGGCGAAAAGGTGCTGCTGCCCGCCCTCCGCGATTGTCCGGCCACCGAGCCGGTGGCCCTGTGGCACCCACGCCAGGAGCGGCTCGATGCGTCCTGTCGTGGGGCCGACCTGCCCGGCAGCAGCGATTTCGAGGCCCTCCTTGCCGATCCCGCCATTGAGGCCCTGGTGATCGCCACCCCACCCGCTCCCCGCTTCGATCTGGCCCGCCGCGCCCTGGAGGCGGGCAAGCATCTGCTGCTGGAGAAGCCGGTGGCCCTCGATGGGTTCCAGGTTGAGGAGCTCCAGCGTCTGGCGCTGCGCCGGCGGCTGACGGTGGCGGTGGATTTCGAATACCGGGCCGTGCCTCTCTTCCAGCAGCTGGCGGCCCTGCTGGACCAGGGGGTGCTGGGGGAGCCATGGCTGGTCAAGCTCGACTGGCTGATGAGCAGCCGCGCCGATCCAGCCCGCCCCTGGACCTGGTATTCCCAGGCGGCCAGCGGTGGCGGCGTGCTCGGGGCCCTCGGGACCCATGCCTTTGATCTGCTGCACTGGCTGGTGGGTCCAGGCACCCTGAAGGCCGCTCGGCTCAGCACCGCCATCCGGGAGCGTCCCCTTCCGGCCACCGGGGCCGACGGATCCACGCGGATGGCGGGGGTCGACGCCGAGGACATCGCCCTGCTGCAGCTCGACCTGGAGGACCAGCGCGGCCGGGTCGTGCCCGCCCAGATCAACCTGGCGGCCGTGACCCGCCAGGGCCGTGGCTGCTGGCTGGAGTTTTACGGCAGTGAGGCCACCCTGGTGCTGGGCTCCTCCAACCAGGCTGATTACGTGCACGGCTTCCAGCTCTGGATGGCCCGGCCGGGGGAACCGTTGCGGGCCCTGCCGGCCGACCCTGCCCTGGCCTGGCCCCGCACCTGGGAGGACGGCCGAATCGCCCCGGTGCGCCGGTTGCTGGGCTGGTGGGCGGAGGCGGCCCGCCAGAACCGACCGATGGTGCCGGGTCTGGCCGAAGCCGCCCTCAGCCAGCGCCTCTGCGACCAGGCCCGCCTGCTCAGCGGCTGCTCACCCCTGGCCGCAAGCGGCGGCTGAGGAGGGGGCGAGGGGCATCCCCTAGACTCCGCCGCAGACACGGCGGGGGATCCCGCCAGCCGTCGCCTTCCCCCATTCCTCGAGGTTCCCCATGGCGCTCGTCCCGCTTCGGCTGCTGCTTGACCATGCCGCCGAAAACGGCTACGGCATTCCTGCGTTCAACGTGAACAACCTGGAGCAGGTTCAGTCGATCATGGAGGCGGCGCACGAGACCGACTCTCCGGTGATTCTGCAGGCTTCCCGCGGCGCCCGCCAGTACGCCGGCGAAAGCTTCCTGCGCCACCTGATCCTGGCTGCGGTGGAGACCTACCCCGACATCCCGGTGGTGATGCACCAGGACCACGGCAACAGCCCGGCCACCTGCTACGGCGCCGCCGCCAACGGTTTCACCTCGGTGATGATGGACGGCTCCCTGATGGCCGACGCCAAGACCCCCGCCAGCTACGAGTACAACGTGGCTGTCACCAAGGAAGTGGTGGATGTGGCCCATGCCATCGGCGTGAGCGTGGAAGGCGAACTGGGCTGCCTGGGCTCCCTGGAGACCG
>JBMSXZ010000129.1:0-6078 GCA_049426205.1 Cyanobium sp. | reverse complement strand
CGGCGATCACCGTCTGGTTGGTTTCCGGATCGGTGCGGACCCGGAAGGTGGGATCTTCTTCCGACAGGGATTGCAGGGCTTTGGAGAGCTTCTCCATGTCGCCCTTGGTCTTGGGCTCGACCGCCACAGAAATCACCGGTTCAGGGATGAACAGCGATTCCAGAACGATCGGGGCACTGTCGACACAGAGAGTGTCGCCGGTGGTGGTGTCCTTGAGGCCAAGCACGGCCCCGAGGTCACCGGCCCTCAGTTCGTCCACCTCTTCGCGCTCATCGGCCTTGAGCACGATCAGGCGCGAGATTCTCTCTTTCTTGTCCTTGGTGGAATTAAGCACATAGCTGCCCTTCTGCAGAACGCCGGAGTAGATGCGCACGAAGGTGAGCTTGCCGAAGGGGTCGGCCATCACCTTGAACGCCAGGGCGCTGAAGGGAGCATTGTCGTCAGCCGGACGGGCCGCCTCACTGCCATCGGCCAACACACCCTGGATCGGGGGCACATCAACGGGGGCAGGCAGGTAGTCCACAACGGCGTCAAGCAGCAGCTGCACACCCTTGTTCTTGAAGGCGGAGCCGCAGAGCATTGGCACCAGTCCCTCGGTGAGCACGGCTTTGCGAATCCCACGGCGAAGCTGCTCTTCACTGAGCTCGCCGTTCTCGAGGAAGGTTTCAAGCAGCTCCTCATCGGTTTCCGCCACCGATTCCATCAGGGAGGTGCGCCACTCCTCAGCCTGGTCGGCCATTGAGGCTGGGATCTCGGCTTCTTCGATGTCCTTGCCGAGGTCGTCCTTGTAGATGAAGGCCTTGTTTTTGACCAGATCGACGATGCCGCTCAGCTCGCCTTCGGCGCCGATCGGCAGCTGGATCGGCACGGCATTGGCCTTGAGGCGATCCTTGATCTGGCCGTGCACCTTCAGGAAGTCGGCGCCGGTGCGGTCCATCTTGTTGACGAACACCATCCGCGGCACGCTGTAGCGGTCGGCCTGGCGCCAAACGGTTTCCGACTGGGGCTGCACGCCGCCCACGGCGCAGAACACGGCGATCACGCCGTCCAGCACCCGCATGGAGCGCTCCACCTCAATGGTGAAGTCCACGTGGCCGGGGGTGTCGATGATGTTGATGCGGTGATCGCGCCAGCTGGTGGAGATGGCGGCCGCGGTGATGGTGATGCCGCGCTCGCGCTCCTGGGCCATCCAGTCGGTCACGGCGGCGCCGTCGTGCACCTCACCGATCTTGTGGACCACACCCGAATAGAACAGGATCCGTTCGGTTGTGGTGGTCTTACCGGCATCAATGTGTGCCGCAATACCAATATTTCGTACGCGTTCCAGGGGATAGGCGCGAGCCACGGGGCAGGTCTCCGGAGGGGGGAATCGACAAAAAAGCGGGCGTCACTCTACAAGTCGGCCTCCGCCGACCCGTTCAGGAGCAGGGCCGCCCAGGCCCTGCCAAAGGTTGCTCAGTAGCGGTAGTGGGCGAAGGCCTTGTTGGCCTCGGCCATCTTGTGGGTCTCCTCACGCTTGCGCACGGCGCTGCCGGCCTCATTGGCGGCATCCATCAGCTCGCCGGCCAGCTTCTGGGCCATGCTGCGGCCGTTGCGGGCCCTCGAGAAGTTGACCAGCCAGCGCAGTGCCATGGCGGTGCCCCGCTCCTGGCGCACCTCCATCGGCACCTGGTAGGTGGCACCGCCGACCCGGCGGGCCCGCACCTCCACCAGCGGCGTGGCGTTGCGCACGGCGGTCTCGAACAGCTCGAGCGGATCGGAGCCGGTGCGCTCGCCGATCAGGCTGAACGCATCGGAGAGGATTCGCTGGGCCGTGGACTTCTTGCCGTGCTTCATCAGCCGGGCCACGATCATCGAGGCCAGACGGCTGTTGAACTGCGGATCCGGCAGGACGGGACGCTTCTCGGCGGCGTTGCGGCGGGACATGGAAAGGCGTGGTGATGGACGAGGGGATGGCGTGCTTCAGCGGTGCACCGGCTGGGCCGGTTCAGCTCTTCGGGGTCTTGGCGCCGTATTTCGAGCGCGACTGACGCCGGTCTTTGACCCCGGCGGTGTCGAGGGTGCCGCGGATGATGTGGTAGCGCACACCGGGCAGATCCTTGACGCGACCCCCGCGGATCAGCACCACGGAGTGTTCCTGGAGGTTGTGGCCGATGCCCGGGATGTAGGCAGTGACCTCGAAGCCGGAGGTCAGCCGCACCCGAGCCACCTTGCGCAGCGCCGAATTCGGCTTCTTCGGGGTGGAGGTGTAGACGCGCGTGCAGACGCCGCGCCTTTCGGGGCAGGCGCGCAGGGCGGGGGATTTGGTCTTGCGGGTGAGGCGCTGACGCTCGGTGCGGATCAGCTGCTGAATGGTGGGCATCGAGGGCCGGGGCGCTGGTCGGGAGGTCGGGTGGATGGGGCTGCCGTCGCCCGGGGAGCACTGCGGACTCCCCCCGGGCATGGAAGGGGGGCGCAGCGTCCTTCGGGACGGCACGCCGTAGCCGGATGGCGGAGCCGCGAGGCGTTGCTGGAACGCGTCAGCGGCCCGGGCCGAGACTCCGGCCCGATTCGACAATCCGACACATTACTGCCTGGCCGTCCCCCTCCCTGTCTCCCTGCGGAAGGCTGCCCCGCAGATGCAGGTGTGAACCCCCGGCCCCGGACGCACCAGGAAGGCTCCGCCGCTCAGGTCGCCGCGGTAGTCCAGCTGCAGCCCGGTGAGCAGCTCGAGCTGGTCGGCCGGGGCATGCAGGGTGATGCCATCGCCGCGGGCGATCGGCGTGCCGGCCAGATGCCCGGGTCGCAGCCTGATGGTCCACGGTTCGCAGCCACCGGTCTGCAGATCGATGTGCATCAGTCCAGGTGTACCCGCCACAGCCGCCTGTCGGCAGAGCTCGGCAGCGGCGGCGGCGGTGAGACGAAGGCTGTGGCCCCGGGGCACGGCGGCGGACGTGACAGGCATGGCCCCCACAATGGCAGGGCGGATCGGGGCGTTGGAATTCCGGGGGGCCTTCAGAGGCCTGGCCTGGCTTCGCCCAGCTGGCCGGGGCCGCTCGGTCGCACCGGCACCAGACCCAGGGCGTTGTGGACGGCACCAGCCACCCCCCGACCCTTGACGGTGTGGCGACCCCCGATCACCAGCCCGGTCGAACTGCCGCCATCGAGGTTGAGCGCATCCAGGAGGCCAAGCTGGCGCAGCAGAATGGCGCTCTCGGCCAGGGTCGGCCCCTCGTCCACGGTGCCCTCCAGGGTGATCAGCCAGAGCTGGCGGCCATCGCTGCCCACCACCGTGCGCGGCGCCCCCTGGCGCAGGAAGGCCGGCCCGAAACCCTCGCTGGCGCCGTCAAGCACCGCCCGACCGTTCTGCAGGAGCAGCGGCCCGCCTCCCAGCACGAACGGCGCCTCCCCCAGCGGATCGCTGGGCCTGCTCTCCAAGGTCAGGGTCTCTCCCTCCGCCCAGGGCAACGCGGTGCCGCCCCGCGCCACCAGGAGCCAGTCCCCCGCCACCAGGGGCACGCCCTCGGCCATGGCCGAGGGCCCGTAGCGGGCCACCACCTGGCCCTGGCGGATCAGAACCCCCTGCTCCGCCTCGCTGAGGCTGCGGTAGGAGGGGCCCCACTCGGCGTTGTAGCGGCTGAGGCCCCGCTGCACCCAGCCGCTGTTGAGAACCACCAGGGGCAAGCGGTTGCCGGCACGGTCGCGCACCCATTCCTGCAGCTGCAACCTGCCGAATCGCGGCAGGACGCCGGGTCTCCAGCCGATCGCGCCGCGGTTGAGGATCGGACCGGACAGCCACTCGCCCCTGTTTCGCAGGGCGCCGAGGGGCAGGCGGCGGATCCGGTTGAAGAAGCCCCCATTGATCGCCACCAGAGCATCCTCCCGCTGGGCCAGGCCCACCAGCGAGCTGAGGCCCTCCATCCCGCCGGGCCGGCTGAGGGGTCGCAGCTCCAGGTCGCCGCTGCGGGGATCGAGGCGCACCGCATTGATTCGCACCGCCCGGCCGCCCACCTCGCGCACCGATCGGTCCCAGAGGATCTGGCGGCCGAGCCTGGCCTGCAGCCGCGGGTCGATGGGCCGCTCTTCGGCCGCGGCGGCGGCGGCGCCCCCAGGCAGGTCGATCACCACCCGGCTCGGCTCCCCCAGGGTGAACGCCTGGGGCGGCTCCCGCAGGCCCCTCGCCGAGAGCTGAAGCGCCTCCGCCAGCTGCCGACCTGAAACCCCCAGCTGCTCCAGCTCGGCCCGCTGGCCGGGGCTGCTCTGGAGCTCCACCAGCAGCGAGGTGGGGCCGCGCCGCAGCAGCGCCGGGCCGCTCAGGTCGAGCACCACGCGGCGCAGGCCCGGGGGAGCGCTGCTGGGTCGCACCCCGATCAGCTGCGGGGCGGGCAGGGCCAGCCGGAGCAGGTCTCCGTCGGGTTGGATCCGCAGCGCTCCATCCCGCAGCAGGGGGGCCACCTCCAGGCCCACTTCATCAGCGAGGGCCCGCTGCCCCGAGGGCGGCACCAGCAACCGCCGGCCGAACCACTCCAGAACCAGGGCGCCGCTGGCGCCGAGGGGACGAACCGTGATCCCCAGCTCCCCCTGCAGCACCTCCAGGGGCAGCCAGAGCTGAACGGGCTCGGCGCCGACCGGGCCGAGCCAGAGCCAGCGGGCCCGCTGCTCCCGGCCGTTGACCACCAGCCGAGCGCCGCTGCGCTCGCCCGCGGCTGGCGCCGCCGCCGCCCCCTCGATCTGGCCGGCATCGAGGGGCGGCAGCGGCGGCGGCGGGCCTGGCTGGGCCTGCACCGGTGCGGCCTGGAGGGGCGCCACGTTGAGCAGCACCGCTCCCAGCAGCCGACCCAGACTCACCCATGGTGCTCTGCCCGCCATCACGAGATCTGCAGGACGGCGGAACCTAGGACCAGCTGGCGATGTCCGTGATGAACCGGAGCGAGAGGGTCGGTCCCTAGGATCGGCCGATGATTCATGGGTCTTACCGATTGGGAACCCAGCCAGCTCCTCAGCTGGCTGGAATGCTGACGAGCCCCCTGGCTTGTCCTTCGGCGCGTTCATGGATGGCTTCTCTGGTCAGTCAGCTGGCGCATCAGCCACGCGCCTCCAACCATCGCCATCAAACGGTTCCCGTCAAGATCCGCCGCGGATCCCCCAGGGTTGCTCCTGACGCTGACCACGGTCAGGATCCCCCCACCGCTCCCTGACCTTCGCCGCCGGGCCGTCACGGCCCGATCCGATCTCCCGATCGTCTGGATTGCCCATCCCAGCCCAGACGTTCGAGGCATTGCCCCTTCTCCGAGGCAAGGATCATCCGCCCCCTCCGACCCGCTTCCGCAGCCTCCAACCGGTCCATGCCGAGCTCTTCCCACCCCCTCTGGCCCCATTGCGATAGTCCCGCCCCGGCGACTGTGGCGGGTGAGAAGGACGCCTGCGGGGTGGGCTTCATCGCCCGGCTGGACGGATCGGCCAACCACTGGATCCTGGCCCAGGCTCTGCGTGGCCTGCGCTGCATGGAGCACCGGGGCGGCTGCGGTGGCGATGGCGACTCCGGCGATGGTGCCGGGATCCTCTGCGGCATTCCCTGGACATTTCTGGAGGCCGTCTGGCCGGCCGCTGCACCCGCCGATGGCGTGCGGGGCCTGGCGATGATGTTTATGCCGGCCGACGAGTCGCGCCGCCTCGAAGCCCGGCGCTTCTGCGAGGAGGAGGCCGATCGACTCGGGTTGCGCAGCCTCGGCTGGCGATCGGTTCCCGTCGACACGGCCGTGCTGGGTCCCCTGGCCCGCCAGACCGCTCCGGTGATCGAGCAGTGGTTGCTGCTGGCGCCGGGCAGCGCCGGCGATGCCGCCGCCGTCGACGCCGTCGAAGCCCTGCTCTTTCGCCTGCGCCGCCGCGCCGTGGACCGCAGCCGCGAGGCCTGGGGCCGCGACACCGAGGGTCTCTACGTCGCCTCGATCAGTGCCCGCACTGTGGTTTACAAGGGCATGGTCCGCTCCTCGGTGCTGGATCGCTTCTACACCGACCTGCGCGATCCACGCTTCGAGGTTCGCTTCGCCGTCTACCACCGCCGCTTCAGCACCAACACCCTGCCCCGCTGGCCCCTGG
>JBMSXZ010000128.1:0-6369 GCA_049426205.1 Cyanobium sp. | reverse complement strand
GCAGCTCCATGTTCCGCTTGGTGTATTTCTTCGCCACGCTCACCACCAGGCGCAGGTTGGCGGCCACCATCCGCTCCTTGGCCCGACGGCCCGCCTGCAGACGGCGGCGCAGCAGCGGCACGCTCAGACCGGCCGCCTCCGCCAGCACGGCGGGGCTGGGCTCCTGGCCACCGGCGCGCATGGTGAGTTCCTCGCGCAGCTCCTCGATCGCCATCAGCTCCTGGACCTGACGGCCCAGGGTGATCTCCTGCTCATGGCTCAGCAGAGGCACCCGACCGATGTCGCGCAGGTAGGAGCGCACCAGGTCGCCGGCGGGGGAGTGATCGGCGGATCCGGCCAGGGTGAGGGAGGGCATGGTTGCGAGGGGGTGGGTTACGAAACCAAGTCGTTTCGTAACAGTACCATCCTTTCCCGGACTCGCTCCGGGTTTCGCCCTTGGCCGGCGCTCGGCGCGGGAGAGTGGTCCCGACCGCGCTGCGCCGCCTTCCCCGTCCCGATGGTTCCGTCCCCTGTCCCGGCCAAGGGCCCGGGCGAGCGGCTTCAGAAGCTGATTGCCGCGGCCGGGCTGGCCTCCCGTCGCGGCGCCGAGGAGCTGATTCGCCAGGGCCGGGTGCGGGTCAACGGTCGGCAGGCCCAGCTGGGGGAGCGGGTCGATCCCCGCTGCGACAGCATCGAGATCGATGGGCGCCCCCTCGCCGCCGCCGTCGCTCCCCTCACCCTGCTGCTGCACAAGCCGATCGGTGTGGTCTGCACCTGCCGCGATCCCCAGGGGCGGCCGACGGTGCTCGATCTGCTGCCCCCATCCCTGCAACGGGGCTCCGGGCTCCATCCGGTGGGGCGCCTCGACGCCGACAGCCGCGGGGCCCTGCTCCTCTCCAACGACGGCGCCCTCACCCTGAGGCTCACCCATCCGCGCTTCGGCCATCGCCGCACCTACCGGGTGTGGGTGGAGGGCCATCCCAGCCCCCGCAGCCTGGAGCGCTGGGCCGCTGGCCTGCCCCTGGAGGGCCTCCCCAGCCAGCCGGTTGAGCTGCGGGTCATCGGCCGCCGCCCCGCCGCCACGCGCCTGGAGCTGGTGATGCGGGAGGGCCGCAACCGTCAGATCCGTCGCACGGCAGCCCTGCTCGGCCACCCGGTCCAGGATCTGCTGCGGGTGGCGATCGGCCCCCTGCGGCTCGCCGATCTGCCGGAGGGACGCTGGCGCCAGGTCAACGCCGCTGAGGTCCTTGGCGGAGAATGGGCCGGCCCATCGCCCGCCGGTTGAGGCTTCCCCGCCATCCGCCAGGTTTTCTCCCTTCCTACCGCGGCCTTCCGCTGGCTCGGGCGGCGTTGGTTCCGTGCCGATCGCGCTCCCTCCCCCCAGGGGAAGGGACCGGATCCCGTGGCCGATCCCCTCCAGGAGGCGGGCCAGCTGCTGCGACGGGCCCGCGAGCAGCGAGGCCTGGGGTTGCGCCAACTCGCCCAGGACACCCGGATCAGCACGGCGGTGATCGAGGCCCTGGAGCGGGGCTGGCGCGACCGGCTGCCCGAACCGACCTATCTGCGGGCGATGCTGCCCCTGCTCGAACGCCACCTCGGACTGGCGACCGGCAGCCTCGACGCCGCCCTGCCGCCCCGCCGCAGTGAGGCCAGAGGCAGTGGTCGCGAGCCCCTGCTGCGTCGCTTCACCCCGGGCTCGATCGATGTCTTCACCACCTGGCAGGGCACCGTGCTCTATGCCCTGGTGACCCTTGGCCTGATCCAGCTGCTCAACCTGCAGATGTTCCGGATCGCCAGTCGCGGCCTGCTCAGCACGCGGCCCCTGTCGGCCCTGGATCGGACCGCCGCACCGGTTACCGCCACCCAGGCGGCCGTGCTTGAGGCCTATCCCGACCTCCGCCCCCTCAGCAAAGCCGCTGCCGGTCAGGGGCTGGTCCAACTGCGCAAGAGCGTCATGGGGCCAGGGCCCGATCTCAGCCTCGGGGAGCTGCAGCTGCGTCTTGAGGAACCCACCCGGGTGGAGGTTCGCAGCCCCAGGGCCAGCGCCGTCAGTCTGGAGGCGGTGCAGGGCCAGCTCAGCCTGCCTGTGCTGCCTCCCTTCCGGCTTGAGCTGAATCCCCCGGCCGCCGCTGAGGCGGTCCGCTGGCGCGGCGTCCCCCTCTCCCCGACGGCCGGCAGTCCCGGGGCCTACGTCTATCCGCCGCCGGCCACACCTCCCGCCGCCACGGCGGTTACGGCCGGGACGGCGGAGGCGCCGCGGCGGTAGCGGGCTGCCATCGCCCCGAAGCCATGCACCGGACCGGCCAGGGAGGACACCGGCCGATCCAGCCGCCAGCTCCAGTTGCCGCCCACCGTGCCAGGGGTGTTGAAGCGAGCCTCATCGCCCAGTTCAAGCAGGTCCTGGAGGGGAACCACTGCCAGCTCCGCCTCGGAGGCCAGGGCCACTTCCAGCAGCTGCCAGCTCGGGGCCGTGATCGCCCCGCCCACCAGACGCTCCAGCCGTTCACGGCCGCCGTGGTCGAGGCTGTGCCACCAGCCGAGGCTGGTGGCATTGTCGTGGGTGCCGGTATAGACAACCCAGCGGCTGCCCTGGAAGTTGGCCGGCAGGTAGGGGTTGTCGTCGGCGCCGTCGAAGGCGAACTGGAGCACCTTCATGCCGGGGAGGCCGAAGCGATCCCGCAGGGCTTCCACCGGCTCCGTGATCACACCCAGGTCCTCGGCGATCAACGGCAGCCGCCCGTCATCGAGGAGCAGTCCTTGGCGGCGGCAGCGGCGCCGCAACAGACTCAGCAGCACCCGCCCGGGTGAGGGGCGCCAATGGCCGTGCTCGGCGGTGCTGTCGCCACCGGGCACGCACCAATAGGCCTCGAGGGCGCGGAAGTGGTCGAGCCTGAGGCGGTCGAACAGCTCAAGCTGGCGCTCCAGCCGCGCCAGCCACCAGCGGAAGCCGCTGAACCAGTGGCGCCGCCACCTGTAGACCGGCGTTCCCCAGAGCTGGCCGGTGGCCGAGAAGTAGTCCGGCGGCACACCGCTCTGGCTGATCAGCCTGCCCCCCTGGGCCAGGGAGAAGAGATGGGGATGGCACCAGACATCGGCGCTGTCGTGGGCCACATAGAACGGCAGATCGCCCAGGAGCAGCACCCCGCGGGCCTGGGCGTCTCGACGCAGGGCCTGCCACTGCTCCTGGAGTTGCCATTGCAGCAGCGATTCCTCGAGCAGGGCCTGGCGCTGTTCCCGTTCCAGCAGGGCAAGGGCACGCCCCTGGCGGCGGGCCAGGGGCGCCGGCCATTCCCACCAGGGCCGCCCCTGTTCCAGGCGGCGCAGCACCATGAACAGGCAGTGGCCCCGCAGCCAGTGGGCCTGGCTGCGGCTCCAGCGCTGGAAGGCCTGCTGGCGCGCCTCTGGCTGGTCCGACCAGCGGCGTCCCAGGGCGCGGGCGATTGCCTCGGACCGCCGGGCGGCCAGCTCCGGGTCGAGGCGGCCGCTGGGCCCGCTGGGCAGGCTGTCGCGGTCCGCCGCGCTGATCAGGCCGGCGCTCACCAGGTCATCGGGATCGATCAGCCAGGGGTTGAGGGCCGAGCCGCTGGGGGAGCTGTAGGGGGAGCCGGTGCCATCGGTGGGGGCGAGGGGCAGCAGCTGCCAGATCCCTACCCCCTCCTTTGCCAGCAGGGCAAGCCAGTCGCGGGCGTCGGCCCCGAAGCTGCCGCAGCCCGGATGGGAGGGGAAGCTGGTGGGATGGAGCAGGACGCCGCTGTCGCGGGTGGGGTGATTCACGGGTTGGGGAGCTTGTAGCGCTCCACGATCCGCCGCGCGAAGGCGGGGATGTGACGCTGGGCCATGTCTGGATACTGGCGCCGCAGCCAGAGGGCGTTGCGGGTGAAGTGGGAATCGATCGAAAAGCGTCCGTATTCCAGTCCCTTCGGACCGATGCGCTGCACCACCAGCCCCACCAGCTCGGCCAGCCAGCGCGGCAGCCTCACGGCCTTGTCGTAGGCCTCGATCCCCTGCTGCACCGCAGCGCGGCGGTCGCCGCGGCTGGTCACCGGCGCCGTGTCCAGTTCGGCTTCGACCAGATCGAGGAGCTCCTGGCCGCGGGGGTTGCGAACCGTCAGCCACTGGCGCCCGAACTCGGCACCCATGTACCCCACCACCAGGTCGGCGCCGGCATTGGTGTAGTCGAAGCAGCTCAGGCAGCTGGGGGCAAACACGTTCTTGAGGGCCGGGGTGTCGAGGCCGAAAAAGGGAACCGTCTCCTCGCTGCCGTCGCTGTGGCGGAAGTGAATACGGAAATCCTGCATGAACTCGTAATGGACCACCGTATCGGGACTGCGACTGGCGCTGTTCAGGAAGGTGCGCAGTCCCTCACGGCTGACGTTGTCGACACAGGGGAGCCCGAGCACATGCAGGCTGTCGAGGGGAAGGGTGGCCTGCACCGCCCTCAGGGCCTGCACCTGACACCCTACGGCGATCGCCAGCAACCGGCGGATGCCGCTGCCCTCAAGCTGTTCCAGCACCCGCAGGTTGGGGGAGAGGGTGGGTTTGTTGACCCGGGCCGCCAGCACCTCCTCCGGGGTGCGGGCCAGCACCGGGACCGGGGTGAAGCGGTCCTCAGGGTCCTGCTGGACGCAGAGCACCGCATCCACCAGACCGCTCTCCAGCGCCCGGACCCCGATGCGGCTGACGATGCCCGTCCACTGCGCGCCGGCGATCGGCTGCTGCAGCCGGGCGGTGAGCATGCGCTGGTGAACGCCGAAATAGAGCTCGTCCTCGTTGTCGAGATCGCGGCTGCGGCCGTGGGCGTCTGTTTCCATCGCCTCGAAGCGCTGCTCCAGAAAGGCGCAGGCCCGGCGCACATAGGCCACCCAGCGGCTGTCGCAGAGGCCGCACTGGCTGCAGAGGTCCCGGGCGGGATAGGTGCTGCCGGGCCGCAGGGGGCGGGCCCGCTCGTGGGGCAGCGGTGAGGGCTGGGCGGTGGTCAAAGGGGGCATCGTCACGCCGTCCGGTTCAAGCTATCGGCCAGGGGCGATCGTTTCTGGTTCAGAGTGCTGCCCTAGGTGTCAGCGGCTTCCATGCCCCCTCGCCGGGACCAATCCCCCAATCCCTCCACCACCGCCAGCCCCCGGCGGAGCCCCCGCAGGCGTCGCAAGGGCCTGACCCTGCCATCCCTGCCCCCCCTGCCCCGCCCCACCCTCCAGGACCTGGGCCGCGCCGGGCTGCTGTTGCTGGGACTCCTGATCGGCGGCAGCCTGCTGGATCTGGTGTGGCGCAACCCCGACCCCGGTGCCCTGGCCACCACCGACACCAGCCCGGCTACCCTGGCGTTGAAGCCCTCCCGGCCGATCACGGTGCTGGTGATCGGGCTCGATGCCGAGCGGTTCGGCGAAGGGGCCAATCAGGCAGCCCCCGCAGGCCGGGCCAACGCCGATGCCCTGATGCTGGTGCGCGTCAATCCCAAGGGGCCCCTGCAGGTTCTCAATCTGCCGATCGAGGCCGCGGTGAATCTGCCCGGGGAATCCCACCCGATCAGCCTCGGCGCCGTGTATCAGCGGGGCGGCGCGGCGCTGACCGGCGAGCTGGCCGGGGAGCTGACAGGGCTGCAGCCCCCGCGGCCGGACCGTTTTCTGGTGCTCTCCCGCTCGGCGATGCGTCGGATCGTCGACGCCGTCGGTGGTCTGGAGATCAGCCCGCCGCGGGTGATGCGCTACCGCGACAAGGCCCAGAAGTACAGCATCGATCTGCAGAGCGGCCTGCAGCGGCTCGATGGTCGCCAGGTGGAGCAGCTGGTGCGCTACCGCGATCCAGGCCTCGGCGAATCGGCCCGCCGTCGCGATCACCAGCTGGTGCAGACGGGATTGCGGGACCGGTTCGGCCGGCCCGATCAGCTGCTGCTGCTCCCCGACCTGCTCCGCAGCCTGCAGGGGCAGGTGGAGACCAACCTCACCGCCGCCGAGAGTCTCAGCCTGCTGGCAGCGGGGCTCGATGATCCTCGGCCGATTCAGTTCGCCACCCTGCCCCTGCGTCCACCGCCGAAGCCCGAGCCACTGCCCGAAGAGCTGGTCCAGGGCGCCGCCGACAGCCCGCCCAAGCCCTCCCCCACAGCGGGCCTCTGGCAGCTGGAACCCTTGCCGCCGGGCAAGGGGATCTGGGGCGGCCGCTGAACGCCGCCGGGGCCTGGAGACCAGGCCAGAGACCAGGCGAGAGGACTCAGGCCAGGGGGGGTTCCGCCAGGTCGGCCAGCAACCTGGCGCAGCGGCGCTGCAGGGCCGCCCTCAGCTCCAGGGCCTCGTCCTGCTGATCCAGCGCTGCGCCACCCGAGCCGGCTGCCTCGATCGCTCCGATCGCCGCAGCCATCGCTGCCGCCTCGCCAGGGGCGCCGGCCGCCGGGGGCCC
>JBMSXZ010000127.1:0-6553 GCA_049426205.1 Cyanobium sp. | reverse complement strand
AGGCCTTGCGGAACAGCAGCCCCTCAGCTGGGCTGGGCCGCTGCTGGTAGAGGGCATTCCACCAATAGGAGCCCAGGCGGGTTCGTATGCGCTGAAGCACGTCCAGTGGCACGCGCTCCGGACAGAGGGGCTCACCCGGCTGGCGCCAGTCCGGCACCCGCGTGCAGGTATGCGGCAGCTGCATGGAAATCGCCACTGGCTCGGCGATTGCCGGCAGGTTCAGCACCGTCCAGTGCTCTGGGTTCTCCTCCACCTCCTGGGCCAGCAGCCAGGCGGTCATGTCCTGGTGGTCCCAGCGGGTCTGGACCACCACCTGCGCCGCTGCCAGCCAGGCGCCGCTGCTGCTCTGACCTGGTTCGGCGCGGGTGAACCAGACGCTCTTGAGCCAGTCGATCAGCCGCTCGCGCTGCAGAGCTGACTTGGCGTCCTCGGGGCCCTTGTAGGGGTCATCGATGATCCCGAGGTTGTAGCCCTTGCCCGTGAATGGGCCTCGCACCCCCGCGGCGATGCAGCCGCCTCGCTGGGGCGTCAGCCAGTTGCCCACCGCCGCCGAGTCCTTGGAGAGGGCGTGGCCGGTCAGGCGGTAGTAGTGGCGGGCCTCGCGGGAGTGGGCGTAGGCCAGCTCAGCCGAATAGCTGGCGATGGCGCAGAACAGCTGCGGGTGCCGGCTCACCCAGTAGGCCGGGAACAGCCTCGACACCAGCTGGCTCTTCCCGGCTCGGGGTGGACAGCAGACAATCAGCCGGGTCAGTTCCCCATCGGCCACCTGCTGAAGCAGGTCGATCAACAGATCCGAGAACCGACTGAACTGGAAGCCGGGGAAGGCCCGGCCGATGAACTCCCGGAACAGCCGTGGCGTCTCTGCCGTTGTTGCCCGGTCGGGATCTGGAACCCCCAGCAGCCCCCAGTCAGCCCACAGGTCGGTCACGGGGTCCAGCAACAACCCGCCCTCGCCGGGGAGGCGCGGGACTGCAGGCGTGAGGGTGGAGGCGATGTGGCCCATCAGCCTTTCGCCTCTGGTGGCTTGATGGGAGCCCGCAGCAGACCGCCGATCTCAGCGATCACCCGGAAGGCGCCAACGGCAGCCGAAAACTGCTCGGCGTCCATCGCCCGTCGGGCGCATTCATTGAGGGCAAAGATCTGCTCGGCCTGGTGGCGACGTCGGTCGGAGATCAGCTCCTGAACCATGCGCTCACGGGCGAGGTTGAGGTAGCGGTGCACCGTGAGGCTGTTGGTCACCCCCCAGCTGGAACCAGCGTTCTCCAGGATCTGGACCATCGGCAGCCGTTGCGCGATCCAGAGCTGGGCCTGCGCCACCCGCCGCTCGATTTCGAGGCGACTGGGCCTCGGGACCGGGTTGGCCTTCCGTTGTTGCCTGGGTGGGTTGCCGGGCCCCACCGGCCGGCTCGGGTCCACGCCCTGAGATGCGCCGATCGGGTTGCCATCGTCGTCTTCGGCGCTGGCAGCGGCGCGCAGCAGATCGATCGCATCGGCCGGCGCCTGGTGGGGAGGCGGGCTTCGCAGGGGCCTCCGGCTGCGGCCATGGCGACGCTCAGCCATCAGCACCACCTGCGGTAGCGATCGCCCAGTGCAACAGGGCCAGGGCATCAGCCTCGTTGTCGTCCACAGGGTTGTGGCCCAAGGCGCGAATCGTCGTGATCACGGCCTCCTTGCTGGCGTTGCCCTTGCCGGTGATGAAGCGCTTGATCGTCCCGACCGGCACGCCCTGATACGGGATGCGGTGGTGCTCGCAGAAGGAGCCGAGCTGGCCAAGGAAGCCGCCGTAGGCATGGGCCGCGTCGACACCCGCATGGCGCCGCACCTCCTCGAAGACCACCTGATCAATTGCCAGGGCGGTGAAAGCGCAGAAAGCGCATGCCGCCCCCCTCAAAGCGCTGCGGCCGGAAGGACTGGCTGCCGCTACAGATACGGCCGTCTCGCTCCCGAAGCGCCCAGCCGGTGCAGGTGCCCAGATCCAGCGCCAGCAGAGCCGTGCCCGCCGCGGAGGCGGACTGGCCAGGCACCTGAGCAGGCAGGGCAAGGAGCGGGGCCGGGCTGGTCATCAGGCCGACGGGAGCTTGATCGTCCAGAACGGCCGGCCGTGACGGCGGACGGCGGTGCCGTTCCCCTCGGCGCTCTTGCGGGCGAGCTTGAGCTGCTGCTCCAGGGCCAGCACCGGTTCGGGATAGGTGAACTGCACCCGCCCGGGGCTCCAGGAGAAGGCGGCCTCGTTGACGTGGAAGGGATCTGCTCGCGGATGCCGGCTCCTGCAGCACCGACACCATCAAGGGCAGCGAACAGCGTCAACTGGATGCCACCAGCCACCAGCAACACGGCAAGCGGCCCAGACCCTCGCGCGACCCACGGGACCTCGATGCCCGAGGCCGAATGGACCGCAAGATCCGCTCCAACGGCGACCCAGCGATCTACGCCTTGCCCAAGATCATCGCCGAGCCCATGGTTGGGCGGATCAAGGCTGCCCGTGGGCTGGACCGTTCCCTCACGTTGCACAGGGCGGCCTTGAACACCGCCTGAGGCGGGGGAAGCAGGAGCCAATGGCAGCCAACAGCCAGCCACGGCCCCGCCCAATCCACTCAGTCAGATCTCAACCCTTGGACCCATCACCGGGCTCTCCTGCCCCACCCTTGGACAATCCCGCCGCCGCCGCTACGGTCAGTGCCGCCCGCGGCCGCCGCCGTGCTTACCGGTCTTCGCCTCGAGAACATTGCCCTGATCGAGCGGCTGGAGCTGGTCTTCGAGCCTGGCTTCACCGTGCTCACCGGCGAGACCGGAGCCGGCAAGTCGATCCTGCTTGACGCCCTCGATGCCCTGCTCGGTGGTGTCAGCGGCGCCCAGGCTGCCCGCCTGCTGCGGCGCGGCGCCGAGCGCGGCCAGATCGAGGCCAGCTTTTCGCTCACCCCGCCCCTGCGCGACTGGCTGGCGGCCCAGGAGCTGGAGGCCGATGAGGAGCTGCTGCTCAGCCGCGAATGGCGGCTGCAGGAGGGCCGGCTGGGCAGCCGCCAGCGTCTTAACGGCGTGGCCGTGAACCGCAGCCAGATCCAGGAGCTTCGCCCCTTGCTGCTCGATCTCACCGTCCAGGGGCAGACCCAGCAGCTGGCCCGCCCCGGTCAGCAGCGGCGCTGGCTGGACCGCTTTGCCGGGGAGAGCCAGCCCTCCCTGTTGCTGGCCGCATCCGCCGCCTGGCGCGCCTGGCGGCAGGCGGCGGCGGCCCTGGAGGAGGCCCACTCCAGCTGGCAGCGGCTGTTGCAGGAGCGGGAGCGCCAGGAGCAGCTGCTGGAGGACCTCGAGGCGGCCGGCCTGGAGGTCCCCGATGAGCGGGAGCGGCTGCAGGCGGAGGAAAACCGCCTCGCCCATGGGGTGCGTCTGCAGGAAGGGGTGATGACCCTGCTGGCACGGCTGGTGGAGGGGGCCGAGGAGGCTCCGGCGGTGCTCGATCACCTGGCGGCCTGCGAGGCGGAGCTGGCCCAGATGCAGCAGCTTGATCCGGCCGCCGCCGCCCTGGCTGACCGTTGCAGAGACGCCTTGGTGCAGGTGCAGGACCTGGCCCGGGACCTGGACCGCTACGGCACCTCCCTGGAGAGTGATCCCGACAGCCTGGCCCAGCTGCAGGAGCGCATCAGCCAGCTCAAGGCCCTGGAGCGCCGCCATGGCCTCGACCTGGCGGCCCTGATCGCCTGGCGCGATCAGCTGCGCGAGCAGCTGGCCCCCGGTGGTGCCGAGGCCAGCCTGGCGGCCCTGGAGGCGGCCGAGGCGGAGGCGCGCAGCGCCCGCGACCAGGCCAATGCTCGCCTCAGCGCTGCCCGCCGTGGCGCCGCCGAGCGGCTTGAGCAGCAGTTGATGGAGGCCCTGCGGCCGATGGGCCTGGCCAATGTGCGTTTCGCGGTGGCGATCAGCGCCGCTGCTGCCGCTGAGGAGGGTGCCGACGCTGTGCAGTTCCTGTTTTCCGCCAACCCCGGCCAGCCCCTGGCGCCGCTGGCGGAGGTGGCTTCCGGCGGCGAGATGAGCCGCTTCCTGCTGGCCCTCAAGACCTGCCTGGCCGCCGCCGATCCCGATGTCACCCTGCTGTTCGATGAGATCGACAGCGGCGTCAGCGGCCGGGTGAGCGGGGCGATGGCGTCCCTGCTGCGTCAGCTGGCGGCACGGCGTCAGGTCTTCTGCGTCACCCACCAGCCCCTGGTCGCCGCCGCCGCCGACCACCATTTCCGGGTCAGCAAGGCGGTCGAGGCCGGCCAGACCCTGACGCGAGTGTCCCAGCTGCGGGACACTCAGCAGCGTCAGGCGGAACTGGCCGAACTGGCGGGTGGCGATTCCGGCGAGGCGTTCAGCTATGCCGCCAGCCTGCTCGATCTCCAGGCCCGGGAAGCGACCACCGCCATGGTTGCGGTGGCCCCGCCCCCGCCCGCCAACCCCAGGCCCCGCCGGCCCGCCGCCTGAGCCCCCTGGCGCCATCGCCAGGAGCCAGCCCCATCGGTCTCACGCGCAAAACAACATCCGCGTGGCTCCGGTCCCGGACTGTTCCTAGCCTGGTTTCAGACCCGTTTCCACGCGATGCCCGCCCGCTCCCTGCTCTCCCTCTTCGCCCTGCTGAGCCTGGTGGCTGGCTGGGCCGGGTCCGCCGGTGCCTGTGAAAAGCACCTCCAGGGCCATCAGAACAGCAGTGCCACCCAGGGTGAAGTCAGCGATCGCTGAGGGGTCTGCCCCCGGGGAGTGCCGTGCAGTGTCCAGGTCGATGGGCTCACCACCGGGGCCTGTGGAGCGAAACGACCCGCCTAGACTCATCGGCCGTCAGAGCTCTCCATGCCCCGCGCCAGCGCCGGCTCCCGAACCGCACGGGTGGTCGCAAGCCCTGTCGAAGATCCGCTTGACATCCAGGACCAGCGGCTCTCCCCCTCGGAAGCCGCCACGCGGGCCCTGAGCGGCGGCAGCCTGGAGGATGTGATCCGGGTGCGCGGCGCCCGCCAGCACAACCTCCGCAACGTCGATCTGACAATCCCCCGCAACCGCCTGGTGGTGTTCACCGGGGTGAGCGGCAGCGGCAAGAGCTCCCTGGCCTTCGACACGATCTTTGCCGAGGGGCAACGCCGCTACGTCGAGAGCCTCTCGGCCTACGCGCGCCAGTTCCTCGGCCAGGTCGACAAGCCCGATGTGGACGCGATCGAGGGCCTCTCGCCGGCGATCTCGATCGATCAGAAATCAACCAGCCACAACCCGCGCTCCACCGTGGGCACGGTGACCGAGATCCAGGACTACCTGCGCCTGCTGTTCGGCCGCGCCGGCGAACCCCACTGCCCTCAGTGCGACCGCTCGATCCGGCCCCAGACCATCGATGAGATGGTGGACCAGATCCTCACCCTGCCGGAGGGAACCCGTTACCAGCTCCTGGCGCCGGTGGTGCGGGGCAAGAAGGGCACCCACGTCAAGCTGCTCAGCGGACTGGTGGCCGAGGGGTTCGCCCGGGTTCGGATCAATGGCGAGGTGCGTGAGCTTGCCGACAACATCGAGCTCGACAAGAACCACGCCCACAACATCGAGGTGGTGGTCGACCGCCTCGTGTCGCGTGAGGGCATCCAGGAGCGGCTCACCGATTCGTTGCGCACCTCCCTCAAGCGCGGCGATGGTCTCGCGCTGGTGGAGGTGGTGCCCAAGGCGGATGAGGCATTGCCCGAAGGCGTGGAGCGCGAGCGGCTCTACTCCGAGAACTTCGCCTGTCCGGTGCATGGCGCCGTGATGGAGGAGCTCTCGCCGCGGTTGTTCTCGTTCAACAGCCCCTACGGCGCCTGCGCCGATTGCCATGGCATCGGCCATCTGCGCCAATTCACGATGGAGCGGGTGATCCCCGATCCCTCGCAACCGGTGTATGCCGCGGTGGCGCCCTGGGCTGAGAAAGACAACGCCTACTACTTCTCGCTCCTTTATTCGGTAGGCGAGGCCTTCGGCTTCGAGATCAAAACCCCCTGGAACGAACTCACCCCTGAGCAGCACGAGGTGTTGCTGCACGGCTCCAAGGAGCCGATCCCGATTCAGGCCGATAGCCGCTACCGCAAATCGCAGACCTACGTGCGGCCCTTCGAGGGAATCCTGCCGATCCTGGAGCGGCAGCTGCGCGATGCCAGCGGCGAATCGATGCGCCAGAAGCTGGAGAAATTCCTGGAGCTGGTGCCGTGTTCCAGCTGCCAGGGGTTGCGGCTCAAGCCCGAAGCTCTGGCGGTGCGAGTTGGCCCTTACCGCATCCACGAACTCACCAGCACCAGCGTGGGCGAGAGCCTGCGCCGGATCGAAGAGCTGATGGGTGTGGACGGGCCCCCGCTGCTCAGCCCCCGTCAGATCCAGATCGGCGACTTGGTGCTGCGCGAGATCCGCATGCGCCTGAAGTTTCTGCTGGATGTGGGGCTCGACTACCTCAGCCTCGATCGCCCGGCGATGACGCTCTCCGGCGGTGAAGCGCAGCGGATCCGCCTGGCCACCCAGATCGGCGCTGGCCTCACCGGCGTGCTCTACGTGCTCGATGAACCGAGCATCGGCCTGCACCAGC
>JBMSXZ010000126.1:0-6609 GCA_049426205.1 Cyanobium sp. | reverse complement strand
CGCCGGCCACGGCCCGGCCGATGTTGCCGGGGCCGAACAGATCAAACACCACGATGGGGATGGCGTTGTCCTTGCACAGGGCGATGGCGGCGCCGTCCATCACCTCCAGCTCGCTGCTGAGCACCTCCAGGAAGGAGAGGCTCCCGTAGCGGCGGGCATCGGCGTGCTTGTTGGGGTCCTTGTCGTACACGCCGTCCACCTTGGTGGCCTTGAACACCACATCGGCGTTGATCTCAGCGGCCCGCAGGGCGGCCGTGGTGTCAGTGGTGAAGAAGGGGTTGCCGGTGCCGGCGGCGAAGATCACCACCCGTCCTTTTTCCATGTGGCGGATGGCCCGGCGGCGGATGTAGGGCTCAGCCACCTCCTGCATCGAGATGGCGCTCTGAACCCGGGTGGGAACCCCGGCTCGCTCGAGGCCGTCCTGCAGGGTGATGGCATTCATCACCGTGGCGAGCATGCCCACGTAGTCGGCGGTGGCCCGGTCCATGCCGGCGGCGCTGCCCTTGAGGCCGCGGAAGATGTTGCCGCCCCCCACCACGATCGCCAGCTGGGTGCCGTCGGCCACACAGGCCGCCACGTCCCGGGCAATCGAAGTCACGATCGCCGGGTCGATGCCGTAGCCCTGCTCCCCCATCAGCGCTTCGCCGCTGAGCTTGAGCAGAACGCGCTTGTAACCCATCGCCACTGGTGATTTGCCGGAGCGTAGCAATGGCCCTGCCCCGAGCCTGCTGGAGACAGGGATCAGTGGTGATCAGGGTGTTGATCCGGGCAGATCAGGTCGGCGGCCTTGCGGGCGTCGCTGAGCACCTGCAGCAGCACCCGCGGCGACTCCTTGAGCAGCTCCACCCAGTGGCCCAGATAGGCGGCGTGGTTGGCCATGGCGCTGCCGATCTCCAACCGATCGCCCAGCAGCACGGCCCCCAGCTCGGCCACAAGCTCCTCGCGGGCGTAGGCCCGGCCACCATCGCCATCGGCGCCCATGCCTCCGGAGAGATCCCGGGCCAGTCGGGCGCTGTGGCCAGAGGAATGGATCGCCTCATGGGCCCAGGTGGAGTACAGGGCCCCGGCCGAATGAAAGGCGGAGCGATCCGGCAGCTGGATGCGATCCAGCACCGGCAGGTAACAGGCCCGGTCGCCGCCAAAGCGCACCGCAACGGGCCAGCGGCTGAGCACCGCTTCCGCCGCCGCGAGCCGCTCCGGCTCCGGCCGCTGAACAGCCCCAGCGGCCTGCCGCCGCGTCTGGATCAGCCCCTCCAGGGCTTCGCCCTCCAGATCGTTGGCATTGAACACAGCCACCGGCCGGTAGCTCACCCAGCTGCGCCCCGAAGCGGCGGTAGCGCTGCTTTGCGGTGCTTCTTCGGCGGCAGCGGAGACGGAACCCTCCACCGATCCCGCTCCCCCGCGAGCGCCCTCCCCCCGCTGGTGCAGCTGGGGCCGGAGCACATGCACCGCCTTGCTGCCCTTGCGGGGGGCGATCCCGAGCGCCTTGGCCTCCGCGAAGCCGCACCAGTAAGGCAGGGCCGATCCCCGTAGGTGCATGCCCAGGGCGAGCAGCGCCGGATTGGCCCCGCGGTAGGGGCGACCCGACAGCAGATTCACGTGGTGGCCACCGGCTGCGGCATCCCACTCACGCCGCCAGGGGGTGGTGCCGGCCTCCAGCAGGGCCATCAGGGAGGCGACCAGCTTCTCGTCGGGGGAGCGGGCAGCACGGGATGGAGAGGCAACAGCCACGGATCAGCAAGCGCAGGAGCACAAGCGCCAACGCGGCCAGCGGGAGGTGCCGGCCGCAGCGCCCAAGGAATCCAGTGCCACCGCCGTCTCACACCGATCCCCCGAGCCGCCCTCCCCAGCCGGTCAAATCTGCAGAAACTCTGGATTTCAGGCACGTCCCCAACCCCCCATCGCTCACAGAGCCTTCGGCTGCATTTACCGTGCCGGCAGCAAAGCGCCATGGCGGCGGCATACGTTCTGCCCATCACCAAACAACCAGCCCCTGCCGAACTGCGGCACAGCGACTTCGACCTCAGACCATTTCTGGATCGCTGCGACAGGATCGCGAGCTGGCAGATCGCCAACACGCTCATTCCCTACGGCCTGCTGTGGTGGCTGGCCGTGCTTTGTGTGCGGCACCAACCGGTGTTGTTAGGGCCGGTTCTGGCTTTGATGGTGCTGTTGCTGGCCCGTTGCTTCTCGCTGATGCACGACTGCGGCCACCAGGCGTTGTTTCAGAACCGTCACACCAATCGGTGGGTGGGCTTTCTGCTGGGGGTGGTGGCTGGCATTCCCCAGCTGCCCTGGGCGAAAGGCCATGCCTTCCATCACCGCCACAACGGCAACTGGGAGAAATACAAGGGGCCATCAGCGCTCGTGAGCGTCTCCACCTACAAACAGCTCAGCCAAACCCAGCAGAGCTTCTACCGCTGGCTGCGCCATCCGCTGATGCTGCTGCCTGGAGGCTTCTTCTACCTGGTGATCAAGCCACGCGTTGAGTTGATTGCCGGCCTGGCCGCTTTGGTCCCCCATGCCCTACACCAATGGCGATCCAACCCGGACCACTCCTGGCAGGCGATCCTCAACAGCCACTCCAGTCGCTGGTGGCACAGTCCCGAAGAGTTCCGCGACCTGCTGCTGAACAACCTGATGGTGATCTTGGTGTGGCTGGCGATGTCATCTCTAGTGGGTGCCAAGGACTTCTGGCTGATCTATGCGCCGGTGATGGCCTGTGCAGCAGCAATCTTCATCTGCATTTTCTTTGTACAACACAATTTTCCGGGCTCCTACGCCCACCGAAGCGACAACTGGGATCCGCTCGATGGCACGTTGCACGGAACAAGCAATCTCGATCTACCACCCATACTCAACTGGTTTTCGGCCAACATTGGCTGCCACGCCATTCATCACCTCTGCGAAGCGATACCCAACTACCGCTTGAGGGCCTGCCAGGAGCACAATCAGCACTTGCTTGAGAACGTCAAACGGCTAAGGCTCCAAGACCTTGCCTCCTGTTTTCCATATATTCTTTGGGATGAGGCAGCCGGCACCCTAACCACCATCGACAAGGCCATGGCCCAGCCCTGAGCGCAGGGATATCGGCAGTTCAGCTGGCGAGCGCGATTTCGAGCTGCTCCCGCAGTTCCCCGGAGTTGTACATCTCAATAAGAATGTCGGAGCCGCCAATGAATTCTCCTTTCACATACACCTGAGGAATCGTGGGCCAGCTGGAGTATTCCTTGATGCCCTGGCGGATCTCCATGTCGGAGAGCACATCGAAGGTTTCAAAGGGAACACCCAGGGAGTGAAGGATCTGAACCACGTTGTTGGAGAAACCACACTGGGGCATCAGCTTGTTGCCCTTCATGAACACAAAGACCGGGCTGCTGGCGACCAGCTCTTCAATGCGTTGCTGCGTTGCTGCGTCCATGGTTGATTAGGCGGGAACGGAAGTGTGCAGGGCGAGGGCATGGATGGCCTCGCTGGCGAGCTCCTGCTGCAGAGCTCCATACACCAGCTGGTGTTGCTTGATGCGGTTCAGACCGGCAAAGGCGGTCGACACCACGCGCACCTGAAGGTGATCCCCGCCACCGGTGAGGTCTTCCACCTCCACGGCGGCGTCAGGCAGGGCGCGCGCGATCGCGGCTTTCACCTGATCCAGATGCACCATCGGACGCTGCTCAGCACGGTGCCGGGAATCTAGAGGCCAGGCTCAGCTGGCCGGCGTGGATTGACCTGCCGTGTAAGGGGTGGTGGCGAAACCGATCTCCACCAGGGTCTGGTAGGCCTTGCGCCCCTGATCACTGGTGGGGGTCATCACCTTCACCACCTCCACCAGCAGGGGAACGGCCACCTCGGGCTGGTTCATGCGGCGGAACACCGCGGCCAGGCGCAGGTTGATGTTGGCGAGCGTTTCCAGGGTTTCACGGCCCTTCTGATCCATTTCGCGCGGGATGCGGGCATCCAGACCGCGGAACGAACCGCTCAGATCGCGGTACCAGCCGAGCAGGCCGCGGGTGAGGTCACGGGCCTGGTCGTAGAACTTGCGGGCTTCGGGCATGTTGCCGGCGGCGGCGGCGGCATCCCCCCGGGAGATCAGGGCGTTCACCTGGGCCAGACTCACGCTGGATGGTGCGGCCCCGGAAGCCGCGGAGGTCGGCGATCCCTGGGCCAGAACCGCCGGAGCAAGACCGCCGCAGAGAGCGGAGGCCGCCAGGGCCACGGCCCCGAGTCGAGCCAGGGCCCGGGGGGCAAGGTGCCGGTGGCCGGTGGGGCTGTGCACGGAACAGGGACGGATCACGGCTGAACTTTAGGTGTGGCCCCTGGCCGGCTCCCCCGGGCTGCCCAGGGCCGCTGTGGCCCGGGCTTCCACCTCGCCCATGGCACCGGCGAGCCGCTGGCTGAAGGCCACGGCGGCATCGCGGCCCTCACCTTCGATCCGCAGCGGCTCGCCGAAGCAGAGGGCGGCGGTGTCGCGCGGGCGGGGGTAGGCGTGGCCGTAGGCGATGCCCACCGGCACCACCGGCACCCCCACCCCCTGGCTGGCGGCCAGCAGGGCCAGCCGCGCCAACCCCTGGTGCAGGCGGATCGGCCCCCCATCACGGCGGATGCGCCCCTCGGGGAACACCACCAGCTGCTGGCCGCCCGCCAGCAGATCCACCGCGTAGCGCAGGCTCGAGAGCGACGGCCTGGTCTGGTTCACCGCGAAGCAGCCGAGCCGGTAGAGAAACCAGCCCTGGATCCCCTGCATCTCATCGAGGGTCACCATGAAGCGGCAGTCGCGGCCCGTCACCCGGCGGCCAGCGGCATGGGGCAGCAGCAGCGCATCCCAGCGGGCCTTGTGGGTGGGCGCCAGCAGCACGGGGCCCTGGTGGGGCAGATGCTGGCGGCCGATCACGGCCACCGAGCGGAACCAGGCGGGCAGGGCGATGTCTTGGGTTGCCACCATCGCCAGGGGCGAGAGCCAGGGGCTGATGCCATTGCAGACGCTGCGCTCCCGCTCGCTGCGCTGCGCCACCGCCTGGGCCTCCACCGCCGCCACAACAACACAAAAACCGAAGCTAGGGACTGCCCCCCTGCCAGAGAGCACAGGGCGGGCAGTTGGCCCGGCGGCCCTCCATAGGATCGGCCCAGCAGCCCCTCCCCATGGCCAGCCTCGGCGTCAATATCGACCACATCGCCAATGTGCGCCAGGCCCGTCGCACCGTGGAGCCGGATCCGGTGAGCTACGCCCTGCTGGCCGAACTGGGCGGCGCCGACGGCATCACCGTGCATCTGCGCGAAGACCGCCGCCACATCCAGGACCGCGATGTGGAACTGCTGCGCCACACCGTGCGCAGCCGCCTCAACCTGGAGATGGCGGCCACGGCTGAGATGGAGGCGATCGCCCTGCGCCTCAGGCCCGACATGGTGACCCTGGTGCCCGAGAAGCGCCAGGAGGTGACCACCGAGGGCGGCCTGGATGTGGCCGGCCAGCTGGAGCCGCTCAAGGGACTGGTGGGCCGGCTGCAGGGGGCCGGCATCGGCGTGAGCCTGTTCGTGGATGCCGATGCGTCCCAGCTGGAGGCCAGCGCCGCCACCGGCGCCCGCTGGGTGGAACTGCACACCGGCACCTATGCCGAGGCCAGCTGGAGCGGCCAGCCCCTGGAGCTGGCGCGCCTCACCGAAGGCAGCTTCATCGCCCGCAGCATCGGCCTGCGGGTCAACGCCGGCCATGGCCTCACCTATCAGAACGTGGAGCCGGTGGCCGCGATCGAGGGGATGGAGGAGCTCAACATCGGCCACACGATCGTGGCCCGCGCCCTGGCGGTGGGCCTGGAGGAGGCGGTGCGGCAGATGAAGGCTTTAGTTCAGAATCCCCGCCGGGAACCCCTGTTCGGCAGCACCAGTTCATGACCCAGTACCACTTCGTGGCCGCCAGTGAGGCCTTCCTCACCGTGGAGGAGCCCCTCGATGAGGTGCTGCGCGAGCGGGTGCGCAACTACGGCGAACAGGGCAAGGAGATCGACTTCTGGCTGGTGAAGCGCCCCGCCTTCCTGCAGGCGCCGGAGCTGAAGGCCATCGCCGATCAGGTGCCGCAGCCCGCCGCGGCCGTGGTCTCCACCGACGCCAAGTTCATCGAGTTCATGAAGCTGCGCCTGGAGTTCGTGGCCAAGGGCAGCTTCGAAGCCCCCAGCGCCTCGATCCCCGACGCCCTCGCCAGCGCGGCCTGAGTCTGAACAGACTGGCTCTCAAAACAGCCCGAGGAACCTGCGGCGGGGCTGGTCGGGATCGGCGGCCGGCCGCCCCTGGCCGCCGTCCTGCTGGTAACGGGGTTTGTTGTCGCCGATGGTGAGCAGGGCGTCCTTGTTCTTCCACCACACCCAGTCGCGGATCGGGGGGGTGTCGGCCAGCTGCTGGCGGCTGAGCCCCAGGCCGAGCTTGGCGGAGGCCTCCAGCAGCACATCGAGCATCGCTTCGCCATCGGTGCACTGGGCCAGGGCTTCGTTGGTGCGCTTGGCACCGTTGAGCGCCTTCACCAGCAGGCCCACCCGCTGACCAACCGACAGCGACCGTGGATCCATCGGGGCAGCAGGCTTGTGATGGATCGAACGTACAGCCGCTGGGCGGGCGGTTGAC
>JBMSXZ010000125.1:0-6895 GCA_049426205.1 Cyanobium sp. | reverse complement strand
GTTGAGCATCGACAACAACTGTCGCCAGCGAGGCAGCGATGAAAACGATTCCCCACTGCTGCTGGAGCTGGAGGGTCCGACCGAATGCGGTGATGTGGTCATAGGAAGAAAAGAGAGCGATCAGGCTGAGGGCGAGGCCGCCGAGCACCTGGAGCACACCCAGGCGATCGAGGCCCAGCCAGCGGCGGGGTAGTGACTTCGATTCTGGCGCGTCTCGCTGCTCCAGGGCGTCGTCGGGTGGCGGCTGGGCTGGGGATGGCGTCACAGCATCCGGGGGTGTGGCGTTGGCGGGGTCAGCCCGTCGACAGGCCCCAGGAGATCCATGCCACCACCAGTCACACCTTCTGCCGCGACGCCCCTGGAGGGGGGCTTCCCCTACCCCTCCAGCAGCGCTCTGTCGGCCTCCTGAGCGGTGGCGATGGCCGCGTGTGCCTGATCGCGAAGGGTGGCGTAGAGCCGCCTGGCGGGATGGCCGGCAGGGAGGCGATCGTGCAACTGCTGGGCCTCCGCAGCCAGGGTGACATCCTCGGGGCATGGCTCACCGATTGCACGAGGGCGAAGGGGCCGGCGCACCGCTGCCGCCAGGCGGACCATAAGCCAGTCGCGGTCTGCGTCGACGACGGAAAGCAGCAGCTCGCTCACAAAGACGTGCTGCTCCAGGGGAAAGCGCTCCGGTGCCTCGGCCAACAGGGCGGCCAGCAGTTGGAGGTGGGCCAAGCGAGGCTGCGGCGCCTGTTGCCACCAGCTCCAGAGGGCACTGGTGAGCCCCGGTTCGCTCCAGCCGAATACACAGGCGATGAGATTGGCCCAGTTGGCTCGGAAGTCGGCCTGATCGGCGCGGGGCAAGTTCCATCCTCGATACAGTTGCGGCATAGTTCATGAAGAATCCATGCCTCGTGGCACACGCATATACGCGTTCTCTCGGATCTGCTCAATGGTTTCCTCATCGCTCAGGCCAAGCCGCTGCTTGATGAAGAGCGCATCAAACGCCAGCCTCACAAACTTCGCACGGCTCCCGTCGTGAAGCTGAACTGAGGCGCATATGTTTCTTCAAGCTCTTCCCACGGCATCAGTGAGGAGAAGAGCACCCAGCGATTGTCCGGGTCCAACGTGCCTCCAAAGGGCACATGGAACTCCTCGATTGAGAGCTGCCCGTTATGGTGTTTCCGGTACATCTGCAGTGTTCAGCAGTTGCAGCAATCCTTGATTGCCCCGTACGACGCCAGTTTACCGGACCTGAGTCGCTGAAACCAGTTGCGCTGCAGGCGATCTGCCTTTTTCAGTGGTTCCGAATTAGGCCTGACTTTGAATGAGCCCTCCCCATAAACCCAGCCATTCCAAGAGATCACAGATCGATTATCGCGTGGATTAACTGGGTTATGCAGAGTTTGCTTGGCGCTCACGGAGCGTTGACCGCCTCCATTGATTTTGGAAAAATCGAGCATGGCACACTAACTTCAGCTCCCACCCTGCGACAATTCCAGTTCGATCTTCCAACCTGTATCGGGATCAAATCCATTTTTAAGCAAAGTGATTTGTATAAAAGTATATGAGGGTAGGTTGCGTTGGCGATTGATAAAATTGAAATCGTTGAGCAAGTTGAAGGTGGCTTTGCCATTTGGCGTCTGAAGAACTTTGCCAAAATTCGGGTTACTAGGTAACAGAACAGTCTTCCCGGGTTCCCCACCATGTATGTTTTTCAAGACGTTTTTTGTTTCCACGTTATCAATGGTATCGCGGACAATTTTTTTCGGAGGCTCTTGAGGCAGTGCTTCCAGCAGATCATTGCTATTTGGATTTTTGACTGCAGCTAACTGGGAAAAAAAAACGTCGCTGGCAAAAAAGGATTCTACCTTTTCACTCTTGTAGTTTTCACGCATCTCGGCAGTATTGTCGCTATATGTATTATAAAAGTGCGTTTCTGTTGGTTGATTATTGTGCAAAAATTTAAATTCTTCTGGCAAAGTGTCTTCGACAAATGTGGATTCATCATTTGTTGGGCCCATTTTGCGACCGTTCTTTAGGATTTCGTTATATTTATTCACCCGATCCTGAATCCCTTCAACTCTCTTCTGGCCAGCCCGTTGCCAATCCTCAAATTTGCGTAGTATATTTGCTCCATCACGTATCTTATCATCTTCGGCGTACCAATGCTCATCTTGGTCCACTAGATAGAAGTACATATCCTTTTTTTGGTTGTAATACCAGCGAATGCCATTAATTGACTTGTCCCACTGCATCTGCGATTCATGATGTGGGTCTTTGATCCACACTGCCTGCAGTGGCGTATCGCTTTGATGCAGTGAAATAGGTGGCCAGTTCCGCGAATCAATGGAGTTTAAAGCGATGGGGGTAGATTCGAATGGATTCCCTTGCACTACACCAAACGACCCCCCTACCCCACCCACCACCCCCCTCCCCAGCACATCCGCCTCCCGCTCCAGCCCTGCGTCGTCATTCACCGCCACCCCACCAGCCATCTGCAGCGTCGGCCGCACCCTTCCCTGGGCCTGCTGCACCACATGCCAGGCCTCATGGGGCAGGTGCTGCTCCTGGCCTGGCCCCAGGTGGATGTCGGTGCCCTGGGCGTAGGCCAGGGCGTTGAGTTGGGCTGGCTTGGTGGAGTTGTAATGCACCCGCACGGCATCCATCGACAGGCCAGACAGGGCCTCGATGTTGCTCTTGAGCTGATCCGGCAGGCCGGTGAGATTGGGCTTGGCTGTTGCGGTCTCCGGCTTGGTGGTGGCGGATTCAGCCTCAGCGCGTCGCTCCGCTCCCTGCGCCATGGCCTGCAGCTGCCGCGGCTCGTTGACCTGGGGGCTGTTGTTGGCCAACTCTTGCAAGCGCCGTAACTGCGCTGCCTGCGGGCTGTTGTTGGCCAACTCCTGCAGCCGCCGCAGCTGAGCCACCTGCGGGCTCTCATCCGCCAGTGCCTGGAGCTGTTGCAGTGGCTCCATGGGCTGCTGCAGATCCTGCCGCGCTGTCCGGCTCCGGGGTCCCGCCTGGCGCTGGCGGCTCTGCTGCTCCGCCGGCTGCTGGGTGGCTTGCCGCTGGCTTGGCTCTGCCATGGCCGGGGTTGTCCAGGCGTTGCGTCTTAGCGTATCTGCGCTTCGACCGTGTCGTCCACGGCGCCCAGGCACTCACGGCAGAGCTGCAGGTTGTGCAGCGTGGCCGGATGGTCGCCATACAGCTCTCGCGAGGCCTCAAAGAAGGATTCAGCCCGCTGCGGATGGCCCAGGGTCAGCAGCAGCACGCCGATCCCGAAGGCCAGGTCGCTCTCGCCATCCTCCATGGCCGCTTCCGCCGAGGAGGTGGCTTCGCTGCGAATCAACAGGGGGAAGTGCCCTGCCCACACCCGCTCCACCAGCCGCAGCAGCGCTTGTTCTTCCTCGGTGTCGAGCGTTGGCGCCAGCTGCTGCAGGCGGGGCAGCAGCCGCGCGAACAGATGGCTGTCGGCCTGGCCCAGGCGCAGGACGGCGAACAGGGCCGGGGCGCTGAGCCCTTCGGCCAGGGCCCGTGCCTGCTGGCTCAGGGCCAGATAATCCGCCGCGCTGAAGGCGGCGACATGGCGACGCCAGGCGGCTTGGGTGGCGCGGTGCCCAGCGGCCTCGGGCAGCAGCAGCAAGGCGATCGGATGCAGGCCCTGGTGGCCCGGCTCGGGCCGCAACGCCACACCACCGGCGGCATCCGCCCACTGGCAAAACGCGTGGTAGTTCACGCTCAGCGACACGCAGTCGTGATGGACCAGGCCCGGCGGTTCGGGGCGCAGGTTGTGGGCGAGGGCGCTGTGGCCCTTGTCGGCGCTGAGCAGCAGCAGTCCCTGCTGGGAGAGGGCACCGAGGCGGTTGAGCGCCCGCAGGGCGGGGGCGGGAAGCAGAAGCCAGGCCTCGGGCAGCTCCGCCAGCGCCTGCTGATAGGCCTCCAGCAGCCCATCCAGGCCGGGATCGCCGTAGGGCTCGGCCGGCAACGGCTCACTGCTGTAATGGAGCTCCAGGGCCTGGAGCAGGGCGGCGGGATCAGCCCCCTGGGCGGGAAGTGCGCTGCGGAGGCTCAGCAGGCCGCGCTCGGGTTTGCCGTGGCGAAAGCGCAGCAGCTCCGTGGGGATGCAATCAAACAGGTAATGGGCGATCAGCACCAGCGGTTCGCTCAGCGCTCCGGGCCCGATCCGCAGGCCGCTCTGCTCCAGCCGCAGCTCACGGGTGCGGGTGAGGTCCACCCGGGCGCGATCGGCCAGGCCGCAGTTAAAAAACGGCTGCAGGCGCGGATGGTGGGCCCAGGCCTGCAAATTGCTGGCGCAGAAATCGCTCAGCACAACACGAAAACCCGCCGGATCCAGCCCGGCCCGCTCGCACAGCTCCAGCAGTTGCAGCAACAGGTGATAGGAAAACCGCCCGGAGCCGGCGCCCAGCTCGCAGATCAGCAGCGGCGCGGCGGCCGGATCGCGGCGCAGGCGGTCGAGCCGAAACGCCACCAGCACCTCGGCGGTGGCCGCCGCCATGGCCGGATTGGTGGTCACGTAGTGGGGCACGGCGCCATCGCGCCAGGCATGGCGGCCCCGTTGGGCGAAATACTGGCGCTGCAGTTGCCACAGCCGGGAGGCCGCGAAGGGCACGGCACCCTCCAGCAGCTGGGGGCTGGTCTGGGCGGGGGCGTCCACCGGTGTCTGGCATCAGCAGCGGCTTCCTCACAATGAACACGGGGCGATCAGTCCACCAACAAACCTGCAAAACATCCTCATCCACGTCATCGCCCCGGCCAATCGCATCGGCGCGGGAACTCTTCTGTGCCTTTTGGGGGAAGCTCCACGAAAGACTCAGGCCATTCAGGGACTGATTGCCGCCGAAGCCTTTTGGATGCCTTGGTCCGATGCGCTTGCCTTGGCCCCGATTCGCCACCCGCCGCTGCCCAGCCTCCAGCTCCAGCCTGGCCCCTCATTCCGGCCAGCCCCGGCGCCCGAGCCGCCGCTGCGGCGGTGGTTCCAGCGCCGCCGCCGGCAACGCCGCCAGCAGCATTCCAGCGGTGGCAGCCGGATGCTCCGCGGCGGCGGCCTCGTCGAGCGTCCCTTCATCAGCCGGCGGCGGCCAGATCCCTGCGCCGGGCACCACCAGCTCCGGATCAATCGCCGCCAGGGGTGTCAGCACAAAGGCCCGTTCGCGCAGACGCGGATGGGGGAGCTGCAGCTCGGGACGCTCCAGGTGCAGCGGGCCGCACCAGAGCAGATCGAGATCCAGGCTGCGGGGGCCCCAGGGCTCGGCCCGCACCCGCCCGAAGCGCTGCTCCAGCCGCTGCAGCCGCCGCAGCAACGCCAGGGCCGCCCCGGCGTCCGGTTCGACCGTGGCCCCGGCTGGGGCGATGGCCTTGGCGGCCGCGCTCAGCCCTGAACCTGGTGGCGTTCCGGCAAGCCCCGGCCGGTCGGCGTCAGCCGGCGGGGGGCCGCCATCGATCACCACCACGGCATTGAGGTAGTCGGGCTGTCCCGCCGGCCCCCCCACCGGCGCGGTGCGAAACAGCGGCGACCAGCGCAGCCGCGCTGCGGCGCTCCCCTTCGCGCCATCCCTGTTCCACGCCCCATCCCTGGCCCACCCCCCAGCGCCTTCGCCGTTGCGATCGCCATCGGCGGCTCCGCCGTCGCCGGCGCCCCGATCCCGACCCTCCCCCAGCCCTCGGGGGCGCCCCAGCTCCCGCCACCAGCCCCGCAGCTCCGCCGCCAGCAGGGGCCGCACCGCCAGCAGCGTGGCCAGGGGATCGCCCAGATTCGCCCCCAGGGCCACCGCCACCGCAGCGGCCCCCAGAACAGGGCTCGCCTGGTGCCGCTGGTCCTCGGGCTCGGGCTGGAGCGCTCGCCCGGACCCTGAATCGATCTGCTGCATCGCCGCGGCGCCCGTCTCAGCCCAGCCGCACCTGCCGCTCCTCCCGCACCTGCACGGGGATCTCCAGGTGGGAGCGGCCGATCATCTGCGGGCCATCCACCGAGAAGATGCGCGCCTCGATGCCGAACTCGCGGAAGGCACTCTCCAGTTCCTGGATCAACGCCTTCTCCACCTGGGCCTCCGCATCCACCACCTTGCCGATCAGGCGGCTGCCCAGGGGGCCGATCCGCTGCCGCACCACGTCCCGCGCATTGGTGACCTCGATGACCAGCACGGCGGCTCGGCGGTGGTGGTCACCCTATCGGCAGCGGCGGCCCCCACCAGCCGGATTGCTGCCAACCGGAACGTTCCCGCGATCTCAGCTGTAGGGCTGCAGCAGATCCTCCAGATCCCGCAGCTGGCCGGGGGGCACCAGCCGGGCCAGGGGCAGCCGCGTGCCGCCGCCGCCGATCGGCACCTGCACCGCCTCCAGCGCCTGGCGTGCGCACACCGAGGCGCCCTGGTCGAGACGGGCCGCGCATTCGCAGGCCAGGGTGTCGGCCAGGCCCGCATCGCCCAGATACAGGTGCCAGCTCGCCACCTGCACATACAACCGATCGGCGATGGCCCTGGTCAGGTCGTCGAGGTCCTGGGCGGAGAGGCTCATGGTTGGGGTTGGGGCCGCTGCAACACCACCACGCTGGCATGCACCAGCAGCAGGGCCCCCCAGCCGAGGGTCAGCCAGGCCAGATGGGTCCAGGGGTGGCGGATCCCCTGCACGAACCAGAGGCCGCTGTTCAGGGCCGCGAACAGCATCGCGTGCAGCGTCAGGTTGACGATCCGCGCGAAGTGGCGGTAGGTGGGGTCGGCGGGATCGGCGGGGCCGTACCAGCGGATCGGCATCGGGGCGCGGCCCTCCTCGGCTCTGCCAGCGACGCTAACCGGCTCGGCTCGGTTGACGGATGGGCCCCCGATGGGCTGTGATGAGTTGGCAGGCGCTTGTAGCTCAGCGGATTAGAGCATCTGACTACGGATCAGAGGGTCGG